>JBPOIX010000320.1:0-27601 GCA_052034175.1 Actinomycetota bacterium | reverse complement strand
GTGGACCGCACCCGCACGATGGACGACGCCGTCCGCCCCCACGCGATCCGTCGCAACGGCGACACCTTGCCGACCGTGCTGGTGGACGGCCGCACCGTCGGCGTGTGGCGCACCACCGCTGAGGGTGCGGTGGAGGCCCGCCTGTTCCGCGAGCCGGACGACCACGCGGCCGAAGCCCTCACCGCCGAGGCCATCGCGCTCAGCCAGTTCCTCGCCACGCGCACCCACGCCATCTACCGCCGCTACGACCACTGGTGGGCGGACCTTCCCGGCCGCACGGTCGTCCTACACTCGCCGGCATGACACCGGTCGAGGCCCTGGAGCGAGTGGTCCACTGCTTGGACCGCGCCCACGACACCGGGTTCAAGGCCAAGGCGTTCATCAGGGCGCTGGAGGTGGCAAAAGCCATCCCGCCGGAGGAACTGGAGCAGCGGGCCGCCAACGGCACCCTCACCGACCTCGACGGCATCGGCGACTCGTCGGCGAAGGTCATCCAGCAGGCGTTCACCGGCGGCGACGTGGCCTACCTGGCCGACCTGGAGAAGAAGACCCAGGTGCCCCTCACCGAGGAAGGTGCCGTCTACCGGAAGGCGCTCAAGGGCGACCTGCACATGCACTCCCGCTGGAGCGACGGCGGCGCCACGATCGAAGCGATGGCCCGCAACGCGCAAGCGATCGGCCACGAGTACATGGTGCTCACGGACCACTCGCCCCGCCTCACCGTGGCCCATGGCCTCAGCCCCGAGCGCCTCGCCCAGCAGGTGGAGGACGTGGCCGCGCTCAACGCGCAGCTGGCGCCGTTCCGCATCCTCACCGGCATCGAGGTGGACATCCTCGAGGACGGCACGCTGGACCACGGCGACGACGTGCTCTCCCAGCTGGACCTGGTGATCGCCAGCGTGCACTCCAAGCTGCGGATGGAAGGCAAGGCGATGACCGAGCGCATGATCCGCGCCGTCGCCAACCCACACATCGACGTGCTCGGCCACTGCACCGGACGGATGATCGGCAAGCGCGACCCCAGCGACTTCGACCCGGACTACGTGTTCGCCGCCTGCGCCCACTTCCACACCGCGGTGGAGATCAACTGCCGGCCCGAGCGGCTGGACCCACCCCGGCAGCTGCTGCGGATGGCCATCGACTACGGCTGCTGGTTCTCGATCGACAGCGACGCCCACTCCACCGGCCAGCTGGAATGGCAGCCCCTGGGCTGCAACCGGGCCGCCGAGGTCGGCGTACCGCTGGACCGGGTGATCAACACGTTCACCGCCGACCGCCTCCTCGCCTGGACCCGCGCCGAGTTCTGACGCGAACGTCCGCGGCGCCGTTGGGGCCGAAGGGGGCGCGCCGATAGGCTTGCACCCCTATGTCGAAGAAGACCAAGAAGCGCAAGGTGCGCCTGCGCCGCAGCAAGGCCAACCACGGCAAGCGTCCGAACATGGGGCGTGGCTGACATACCGGTAACCCCTCCGCCCGCCACCAGGCGTGGCGCGGAGGCGGACGTCTACCACGGCGTCACCGTTGCAGATCCCTTCCGCTGGCTGGAGGACGGCGACTCGCCCGAAACCCGGGCGTGGGTAGCCGCCCACCATCAGCGAACCCGAGAGGCGCTCGATGCCCGGCCCAGCAGGGGCCGGTGGCACGAGCGCCTTTCCGCGCTCACGGCGCTGCCCACCACGCTCGCCCTGCAGGTGGCGGGGCCGCACCTGTTCACCCTGGAGCGCCCCGCCGGCGCGGACCAGTACGTGCTGGCCCTGCGCAGCGCGCTCGACCCGGCCGCGCCTGCCCGCACCCTGCTCGACCCGGCGGCGATGGCCACCGACGCCGCCGTGGCGATCGACTGGTACCACCCCTCCCACGACGGCAGCCTGGTGGCCTACGGCCTCAGCGAGGGTGGCACCGAGAACAGCGTGCTCCATGTGATGCGGGTGGCCACGGGCGAGGTGCTGCCGGTGCGCATCCCGCACACCCGCGCCGCCAGCGTGGCCTGGCTGCCGGACAACACCGGCTTCTGGTACGCCCGCTACCCGGAAGACGACGAGTACCACCGCCACATCCGCTTCCACCGCTTGGGCGCCGACCCTGCCGCCGACCCAGCCGCCGACCCGGTGGTGTGGGACCGGCTGGTCAACGCCGAGACGTGGCCGGATGTCAGCGCCAGCCGCGACGGCCGCTGGGTGCTCGTGCACGCGATGGTGGGCTGGACGCGCATCGACATCCACCTGCTGGACACCACCACTGGCGAGTGGACCGATGTGGTGGAGGGCGTGGAGGCCCAGACCGGCCTGCAGTTCGACGGCGACACACTGGTCGGCGTCACCACCCGCGACGCCCCCAACGGCCGGGTGGTGCGGGCCTCGCTGAGCAGCCCCGCCGAATGGGCCACCGTCGTGCCCGAGCGTGCCGACGCGGTGCTGGGCGCCCTCACCCTGGAGGGCCGCACCCTGCTGCTCGGCGCCAGCCGGGTGGCGGTGGATCATCTGGAGCGCTACTCGCCCGACGGCACCCTGGTCGGCACCATCGCCCTCGGCGTGGGCGCGGTGGTGGCGCTCGACGCGGACGACGGCCGGGCCTTCCTTGCCCGCGGCACGTTCGGCGCCCCGGTGGACCTGCTCCACGTCGCTGCCGACGGCAGCCTGCGGCCGTGGGGCGACCGGGTGGACCCTGCCCTCCTCCCCGAGCTCACCGTCACCCAGGTGTTCTACCCCTCGCTCGACGGCACGGAGATCCCGATGTTCGTGGCCCACCGCCGCGACATCGTGCCCGGCCCCGCGACCCCGCTGATCCTCACCGGCTACGGCGGCTTCGCCATCGCCGAGAGCCCGGTCTGGATGCCCAACCTCGCCGCGTGGTGCGCGGCCGGTGGCGTGTATGCCATCGCCGGCCTGCGCGGCGGCTACGAGTACGGCGAGGCGTGGCACCAGGCCGGCCGGCGGGCGAACAAGCAGCGCGTGTTCGACGACTTCCATGCCGCCGCCGACTGGCTTGTGGCCGAGGGCTACACGTCGCGCGAACGGCTGGCCATCCACGGGGGGTCCAACGGCGGCCTGCTGATGGGCGCGGCCATCACCCAACGGCCCGACCTCGCGCCCGTGGTGTGGTGTGCGGTGCCCTTGCTGGACATGATCCGCTTCCCGCAGTTCCTCATCGCCCGCCTCTGGACCGACGAGTACGGCGACCCCGATGTGGCGGAGGAGTTCGCCTGGCTGCACGCCTACTCGCCGTACCACCACGTGGCCGACGGAGTGGCCTACCCGGCCGTGCTGTTCACCACCGCCGAGGGCGACACCCGCGTTGACCCGTGCCATGCGCGCAAGCTGGCGGCCCTGCTGCTGGAAGCTGGCGCCGGCCAGGCGGAGCATCCGATCCTGCTGTTGCAGCACGGCCGCGCCGGCCACGGCGTGGGCAAGCCCGCCTCGATGCGCATCGACGAAGGCGCCGACGTGCTGTCGTTCTTCACCTGGCAGCTCGGGCTGGAAGGGGTGCTCGCGCCATGACCAGCGTCGTCGAGCTGCACGTCGTCTCCGCCGTGGAGCCGTGGGAACGACTCGGCCTCACCGTGCACGACCGTGCTGCCCGCGTCGGCGGCATCACCCTGCGCTTCGCTGCACCCGGCGATACCAACCCAACCGCGGGCGTCGTCGGCTGGACGCTGGCCGGCGTGCCCGACCCGGGCGTGACGCAGATCGACGGCCTCCCCACCACCCACGGCGACGCACCTGCGGACGCGCCGCCCGCGGCCCATGCCCTGGGCATCCACTCGTGGGACCACCTGGTGGTGATGACGTCGTCCATCGAGCGCACGTGCGAGGCCATCGAGGCCGCCACGGGAGCGCCGCTGAAGCGCATCCGTGAGGCCGGCCCCATCCGCCAGGGCTTTCACCGCCTCGGCGAGTTGATCATCGAGGTCGTGGAATCCGCCCAGGTCACCGCACCGCAGGCCTCGTTCTGGGGTTTCGTGTGGAACGTGCCCGACCTGCACGAGGTGTGCGACCGGCTCGGGCCGGAGGTCATCAGCCTGCCCAAGCCTGCGGTGCAGCCCGGCCGTTTCATTGCCACCGTGCGCCCTTCGTTCGGCCTCGGCGTGCCGCTGGCGTTGATGACGCCTGCCAGCCGCTAGCCCGTCGGGCCGCGTAGAATTCCGTCCGTATGTCGCGCAGCTACCGAGCCCTCGCCGTCGCCCTCCTGGGCCTGCTGGCGATGGCCGGGCTGGCCAGCGTCACCGATGGCAAGGACGACGGTGGTGCGTCCGTCGGCGGAGCATCCACCGGCACGACGCTCGCCTCAGATCCGGCCACAGCCGGGCCGGGCACCGACGCCACGGGTGGCGCCACCGAGGGCGCGGCGGCCGGTGCGATCACCGACGAGGTCGACGGCGACCAGGCCACCACTTCCACGACGGTCCCGCCACAGACGGCCGCCTGCAGCATCACCGAGGTGCTCAAGACCGGGTCCTCGGGCGACCAGGTCACCTGCCTGGAGCAGCAGTTGATCACCGCCGGCTTCTTCGCCGGCGCCGCCGACCCCACCTTCGACGTGACCACCGATACCGCGGTGAAGGCCTACCAGACGGCCAAGTCGCTCGAGGTGGACGGCATCGTCGGCCGCCAGACGGCGCAGGCGATGGGCATCTGGGCCGGGCCGCTCGGCCCGATGCCGGCCACGGACGACGACTGCCCGAGCACCTCCCACGGGGCCATTGTCGACCGCGCCAATCAGAAGGCCGCGCTGTGCGAGAACGGTGCCATCACCTACGAGTTCCCGATGACGTCCGCCTGGAGCCAACCCGACCCCGGCACCTACCCGGTATACGCCAAGGACCTCAACGCCAGCAGCAACCTCACCGGCCAGTACTCGACGATGACCCACTTCGTGGCCTTCACCAAGGGCAAGTACAAGGGCGCCCGCATCGCCTTCCACAGCATCCCGAAGTACAGCAACGGCGAGTACGTGCAGCCGCTGGAATCCGTCGGCACGGAGCAGTACCACGGCGAGTCCTCCGGCTGCATCCGCGTGCTGCCCGATGACGCCGTGAAGATCTGGGAGTGGCTGAGCATCGGCGACGAGGTCCACGTCATCAGCTGAACCCTGGCCGCCGCCCGAGGCGCATAGGGTGCGGCGCATGCCGGGTCGGCCGATCGACAGAGCTGCCGGCGTGTTCGCCGCCGGAGTGCTGGTCGCCTGCGATCCGTCGGCCACGATCCTGCCGACCCCCCTCAGCTGGTTGGTGGTCACCACCGGCGCCGCACTGCTCACGGCCCTGGCTGTCGCCGGCGGCACCCTGCGCCTTCCACCGCGGGCGGTCGGCTGGTCGTTCGTCGCCCTGCTGTGCTGGCTGGCCGTGGCGGCGGCGTGGGGGAAGGACGGTCGGTTCGGGTGGCTCGGCATCCCTCAACGCCATGGCGGTTGGCTGTTGTGGGCGATCTGTGGGCTGATGCTCGTGTGCGGCCCGTCGCTGCGGGCCGTTTCCGACGGCATGGTCGCGGCGGGGGTGCTGTGGCTGCCGACCCTGGTGGCGGGCGCAGCGGGGGCAGACGGTTGGGTTACCGCCAGCGGCCGTCTGGTCGGCCCGTTCGGTTCGGCGGCATACCTCGGTGCGGCGGCCACGCTGGTGGCACCCGTTGCCCTCGGCGTGGCACTGGACCGCGATCGGGCGCATTGGTGGCGCGGTGTGGCCGGTGTTGCAGCAGCGGCCGGGTTGTTCGCCATCGTGGGGAGTGGCTCGCGGGCCGCCTGGGTGGGAACGATGATCGGGGTGGTCGTCGCGGCCGCCGGGCTGGCTCGGCGGCGCTCGCCGCGCGACCGCCTCCCGACCTCGCGAGGCAACCGTGGAGCCGTGCTCGCTTCGGCTGCCGCTGCCGCTGTCGTGGTGGTGCTGGCGGCACTGGCCACCCCGGCAGGCTCGAGAGCGGCGAGCGCCTTCACGGGTGACGGCGGCGGCGGGGCGTCGCGGCTCGACGAGTGGCGGGTCGCGGTCGCAGTGGTCGCCGAGTATCCCCTGGTGGGCGCCGGGCCGGAGGGTTACCGCATCGTGGTTCGGGAGGGGGTGGACGCCGGCTACGAGCGCGCCTACGGCCGTTCCGTGCAACCCGACCGCGCTCACCAGGCAGTGCTCGACATGGCGGTCAGCGGTGGCATCCCTGCGGCGGTGCTGCTGCTGGGTGTGTGGGCCACGGCGGCACGAGCGTTCCGCCGGCGACGGGCCGGAGGGCTGGTGACGGTGGCGTTGACGGCGTACCTCGGGCAGCAACAGTTCCTGTTTCCTCTGGCGGAGGTGGAGCCTGTGGTGTTCTTGCTCGCCGGTGCCGCACTGGCCGAGCGCCCGTGGCGGCTGCCCCCAGTGCCACGGGTAGGCCTCACCGTGGTGGCCTGCGCGGCGGCAGCGGTTGCAGCATGGGCCGGTGTGCGCGACGTCCGTGCGTGGTCGGCCGCCGCGGGTTCGGTGGCGGCCGCCCACGCGGGCGACCCGGTGGAGGCCCATCGCGAGGCGTTGGTGGCGTTGGGCTGGCGCGGCGACGAGGTGTGGCTGCACCTGCTGCGCAGTGCGGTGGCGGCCACCCCCGAGGAAGCGCTGGCGGCGGTCGATGATGCCCTGGCGCTGTCGCCCGGCGACCCGATTGCCCAGGTGCGGCGGATGGAGTTGCTGACCACCCTCGACCCAGCGCGGGCGGCCGATGAGATCGACGTGCTGCTGGCCGACGACCCGTATCACGCCACGTTGCACCTCCTGCGCGGCACCGCGGCCATCCACATCGGGGACGAGGTGGTCGCCGAACAGGAGTGGTTGGTCGCGCTGGACCTTGCACCCGCTGCGGTAGGCCCGCGAGCGAACCTCATCACCCTGTACACGCAGCAAGGGCGGCTGGATGATGCCGCGGCCTTGCAGGCCGCGGGTGAGGGCGAACGACAGTCGTGAATCCGAGGGAACCGATGCGCCTGCACCGGCGTGTATTGCCTGTGGATGCAGTCCTGGCGACCCGACGACACCGCATGGCGGACGCGGTGACCATCGACGTCCAGGTGCTGCCGACCGCGGAGTTCGAGACGTTCTACACCGCCCACCGCGTCGCGATCGCCAAGGCACTGGCGATGACGCTGCGGGACCATGAGCTGGCCGACGAGGCCACGGACGAAGCCATGGCGCGCGCGTACGCCAGGTGGCGCGCGGTGCGCGAGATGCAGAGCCCGGCCGGGTGGGTGTACCGGGTGGGGTTGAACTGGGCACGCTCGGTGCTGCGCCGCCGTCTGCGGCCGCGCCGGCAGCTGCATGAGATCCCGGCCGCGGCGCCGGAAGTGAAAGATCAGCGGTTGCATGCTGCGCTCATGGGGCTGGAGGTGGACCGGCGCGCCGTGGTGGTGTGCCGCTACTTCCTCGGCATGACCGAGCACGAGATCGCGTCCGGGCTGGGCATCCGCCCGGGCACGGTGAAGAGCCGGTTGCATCGAGCCCTGAAGGAGCTCGAGGGGCGGCTGGCGACAGACGGGAAGGAGGACTGGTGACGCACGACCTGGAGTCTCGGCTCGCCGACCACCTTGGTGAGCGGGCGCACACCATCGACGTGATCGACAGGGGGGTCCACATGGCGATCGAACGAGGCAGAAAGTGGCGCCGGCGGAACATGTTGCTTGCGGGGGGCGGGGCGCTGGGTGCCGTCGCGGTTGCGCTCGCGGCCGTGGTGGTCTTCCACGACCGCGGCGGTGACGCGGTGCGGCCCTCCGCCCCAGTCGCTGACGACCGGCTTGTGGAACTTCCGGCCGCCACTCAGACGGATGCGGGCATGGTCTGGAGCGTCGAGGACGTCACGATCGACCCCAACGGTGCGGTGGTCGGACGTCGCGAGTGGGGCCAGCCGGCAGGTGTGCAGCCGTACGTGCTCGGCACCGCGCCCCACCCCGTCGACGAGCCGGGCCAACAGCAGCTGTTCTCCTCTGCGGATGGGCTGTCGTACTCCGCAGTCGGCGACAGCTTCGACCCGTGGATCACGAGCCTCGACGGCGACCCTGGCGGAACCCTGTACGCGCTGGGCACGGACCCTGAGGGGGACGGGTTCACGATCAAGGTGGCGACCTCGCAGGATGGGGGCGGCTCCTGGGTGGACGAGGCGCTTCCCATCGACCTGCAGGCCGTGCGCGAGGAACTGGGCGGGTTCAGCACGTTGGGTGCGCAGGTGGTGCACGGTGGCGGGACGACCCTGGTGACGATCGCCCCATGGACGTTCACCGGTGCCGCGTTGTCGATCGATGGCGTGGACACGTCCTATGGCACGCGGGTCACCCCCGACGGGGTGGAGGTGTTCGGCCCCCCGCCGGACCTGGGCGAGTTGGCGGCGACCGAGTGCCCCCCCGGCTGGGCGCTCGTGGAAGGGCCGCCGCGGGAATTCGACGAACCGAACCAGCAGGTGTTCCCCACGGTCGTGTTCCTCCCCGGGCCCGGGGTGGCGATGCGGCAATGGCGCTGCGAGTCTCCCGACAGGAGTGAGCCGGACCTGGCGCTCGACCCGGCACGGATTCACGGTGGCGTCGCGCAGGTGGTTCCGCTGGAGGCCACGGGGTTGAGCGTCGACTCGCTGAAGGCCACCCGTGGGATGGTTCGCCTGTTCCGTCGCACCGCGGATGGATGGGGTGAGGTCGAGTTGCCGGTGGAGACATCCTCGCTCGCCGGGACCACTCCCACCCTGATGTGGGCCGGCGGGCGGTTCGTGCTCCGCTTCGCGCCGGCCGACACTTCGAAGGCGTCAGGCCTCTTGACCAGCGCGGACGGCCAGACGTGGGTGGAGGGCAAGCTGCCTGAGGGTCTGGCGAACGTGGTCCTCTCGATGCTGCCGGACGGTCGGCTGCTGCTCGTGGGGCGGCGCGGTCTGGACCTGGTGGCGTACACGGGGGACGGCACCGAGTGGGCCGGGGTGTCGCTCGGGCCGCTTCTGCAGTTGGACTCCGACTGGACACTGGAAGAACCGGTGTCCATTGCGGGCCCCGGTGGCGTCTCGGTCTTGGTGAGTGCCAGCCCGGACCTGTTCCGCCAGGGCGAGTTCGTGGTCGACCATGGTGCCTATCGGCTGCGGATCGTGAATCAAGGGATGGGCGTGGAGCTGCTGAACGCTTCGGGGGAGGTGTTGGACGCCCTCGCCAACGCCCTCAATGAGGCGCTGTCGCAGGGCCCGGAGGGGTGGCTGCACCGCGACGCCAGTGGGGCCTTCACCGTCACGGACACCTCCGGGATGCAGGTGGACCGGTTCACCATCGAGGAAGTGCTGCGGGCCCAGGAGGAAGCGTGGCAGTCCCCCGCGGGCCAGGAGTGGAACGGCGGCGGCCGCGCGTACTGGGTGCTGGACACAGAGAACGGCGAGGAGTGGGCGGTGCAATTGGTCCGCCAGGTCTCGGGCTCTGCGTGGCTGGCAGGGGCGCACTCCATTGGCGGGGCCAACGTGTACCAGTTCGTGCCCAACGGGCAGGCTGGCGAGATGTACGCGTTGGTGGGCCGCCGGGCCTGAACGGCGGGCCGGCGGCTGGCGGTCAGCCGTCGGGTTCAGCCGTCGGGTTCGACGTCCACCTCTGGCTCGTCGCCGCGCAGGTAGACCTGGCCCTCCTTGCAACCGGCCGCCAGCGCGCACCAACGGCATGCCGGGCCGACCCGCTTCACCGGGTCGCGGCCCTCGACCGTCAGCTCGATGTGGCGTTCGATGCCGTCCAGCGTGCGGGCCAGTGCGGCCTGGAGGGCGCCCTCCGTCACGTCCTCGGCCTCCGCTTCGGCGTAGTCGAGGTAGTAGGTAGCCAGCTTTCGCGGTGGAACGCTCTGGCGCAGGGTCTGCACCAGGGCGTAGAAGCGCAGGTCGTCGCGGTGGTGGAAGCTGCGCCCGCCGGACTTGAAGTCGATCAGCAGCAGGTGGCTTTCACGGCCCACCGGCCGGCCGACCTGGAGGTCCACCTTGCCGGACAGCTCGATCGTGCCCGGCGGCCGCCACTTGGCGGTGGCCTCCAGCACTGGCTGGGCGGCCAGCGGCAGGGGAGGGAAGTCCTGCAGGAACTTGGTGGCACGGTCCACCGCGCGGCTGCGCAACTCGGCTCGGTCGCCGTCGGTGAGGGCGTCGATGAACCCGCCGCGGGCGTTGGCCTGGTCGGCCAGGCGAGCGATCGCTTCGTCCACCAGCACGCCGGGCACGGGTTCGCCGCGCCAGTTGAAGGCCAGCTCGATGGCTTTGTGCGCCACGAAGCCGGCGGCAGTGGCCGGTGTCCACTCGAAGTCGTCCGGCTGCAGGTGGGACACCTCGCACCCGTGCACCCGGGCGAGGAAGCTCTTGCTGACCCACAGCGTCTCCCCGCCGAGCCGGGCGGACAGCTCGGCCAGGGCGTCGGTGGCGCTGGCGGCCAGCCCTTCCACGAAGGCGGGGTCGAACACCAGAGGGTCGCCGCTGCGGCGCAGGAGGGCAAGGGTGCGCTCCTGGGCCGGTGTCAGCACGGGCGGGGTGGTCTCCTGCACGCCAGCGACACTACCGAGGGGTGCCACCTGCCGCGGGAAACCCCATCACACCCTTCTGTCACGATGCAGCCATGGCCGCCAACCAAACCTCTGTGGACTTTGCCCACGCCGCCCGCCTCCTCGGGCGCGAGGCGCGGTGCCGCGGTCTGGTGGCCCCCAGCTATCGCTGCCCGCCGCGCATCGTCGGGGTGCAGCGGTCGGTGCGGCGGTTCCCCACGGGCGTGGTCGTGGCGGTGCAGCTCAAGGGCAGGCCGTGGCTGGCCGTGCTGGGCGACATGATCGAAGGGGTGGTGGTGGCGAACCGCCTGTTGCCGCCCCATGCGGACCGTCTGCGGACCGACCTGTGGCAGGCCCTCGGGGTGGAGGGCGTGGGGGAGGTGAAGCGCGTGGCCTAGCGGCGCGCCGGCGCGGCCGGTTCAGTCCGGGATGTAGGCCAGCAGGATCACGTTCTGGCCGGCGGGCACAGAGGCCGCCGCGCCCGACATGTCGTCGGTTGCCAGCGCTTCGGGCCCGAGCACGAACACGATGAAGAAGTCGCCGTTCGGGGCGACGAAGGCGCCGCGGATGGTGTCGCCGAGGTCGTCGACGGGCTCGTTCGCCAGCGTGTCGAAGCCGGCAGCCTCCAGCGCGGCCACATAGGCATCCACCGCGGCCTGCGGGTCCAGCCCGGTCAGGCGGATCTCGCCGAAGCCCACGGTGTCGCTGAGCCCGAGTGCGGCCTTGATCGCCGGCAAGCTCACCACGTCGCCCACGCCGGCCGGGGTCGGCAGGTCGCCCCACCAATCGGGCCGCTCCACCTCCGGGTCCGGGTCGCACACGGCGCCGTCGGCGGGCAGCTCCAGGTCGGTCAGGGTCACCGCTTCGGCGTCGGTCACGCATGTGCTCACCAACAGCTGGCCGTGCCCTTCGCCGGTGTAGGTCAGCAGGCGAGCATTGGGGCCCAGTTCGGCCGCCAGCTCCTCCGCCCAGCGGAAGGGGGTGGCGGGGTCGTTCGTGCCGCCCACCACCAGGATCGGCCCGGTGCCGGCGTAGTCGATCTCGGCCACCGGCTGGTCGTCCATCAGGCCGTCGCAGTTGTTGCCGGCCTCTTCGATGTCCTCCAGGGTCACGTCGCTGGTGAAGCGCGGCGCCTTGGCCTGCAGGTCGGCCAGCAGGGCTGCGGGGTCGGGTGCCGGCTGGTCCTCGATGCCGCTGGCGCACTGGATGACGCCGATGGACTGGAAGAGCGTGTTGAACGTGCCGTCGTCCTCGCGGCCGACGTAGTCGTCGGCCAGGGCGAACAGGCCGTCGGGGTCGCCGGCTTCGGCGCGGGCCAGGGCGTCGGCCAGCACCGGCCAGGCGCTCTCGCTGTACAGCGAGGCCGACGTGGCGGTGCTCATCACGGCCTGGTTGCCCAGGCGGCCGTCGCTGCCGGTCAGCGGGTTGTTGTCCAACTGCAGCAGCAGGGCGTCCCAGCGGGCGCCCACGTCGTCGCTGCGGAACGCGCAGCTGGCGTCTTCCTCGCACCAGGCGGCCCAGTTGTTGAAGGCCTCCTCGAAGCCGACGGCCTGGGTGAGGTACTGCTCCTCCACGGTGTCGCCGTTGGGTTCGTAGGCGCTGTCCAGCACCATTGCCCGCACCCTGTCGGGGAACAGGGTGGCGTACACGCCGCCGAGGTAGGTGCCGTAGCTGATGCCCAGGTAGCTGATCTGCTCGTCGCCGAGGCCGGCACGCATCATGTCCATGTCTCGCGCCGTGTTGGCGGTGGAGTAGTGCTGCAGCGTGTCGCCGTAGCGCTCCTGGCATCCTTCGTCGAATGCTGTCTCGTCCTCGTCCAGCAGCGCTTGCTCCTCGGGCGTGTCCGGCGTGTCGTCCAGGTACAGGTGCTCGTCTACCCATTCGTCGTCCAGGCAGCGGATGCCACCGCTGCGGTCCACGCCGCGCGGGTCGAAGCCGACGATGTCGAAGGCCTCCAGCCCGAGTGACTGCTGGATGTACTCGCCGCTGTAGGCGATGAACTCGAACCCGGAGCCCCCTGGGCCACCAGGGTTGAAGAGCACGGCCCCTTGACGCCGCGTCTGGGCCGGCTGGCGCACCAGCGCGACGTCGAGCGTCTCACCGTCCGGGGCCTCGTAGTCCAGCGGCACGGTGATCGTGGCGCACTCCAGGGTCAGGCTGTCCTCCGCCGCTTCGTCGTCGCAGACGCCCCACTCCAGTGGGTCCACGTCGTTCGGCACCGCGGTGGTGCTCGTGCCGTCGGTGGTCGGTGGGTCGGTGGGGTCCGTTGGGTCCGGGTTGTCGCCCCCGGCGGTGGTGGTGGCCTGCTGTTCGACGGCGGTGACCCCGCTGTCGCTGTCGCAGGCGGCCACGACCAGCCCGCTAAGAGTAAGACCGATGAGGAGTGCCCGGCGCCGCATGCGCCTACGGTAGCGGCGGCTGCGAGCGAGGCGCTCGCGGCCGCCGCGGTTCTGTCGGTCTAGACCGAGCGGCCGAGGAACTTGAGGAACTCGGTCTGGGCGTCGTCGCCCTCGGCGGCTTCGACCTTCGGGCCGAACACGCCGGGCATGCGAATCATCGCGTCCATCGGCTTGAGGCCGGAGTAGGCCCCGGCCACTGCGTCGGCATCGAGCGCCTCGTCGCCGCCCACGGCGCGGGCGAGGTCCCAGGTGTGCACCAACACGTCGGTGCTGACGAGGCGGCCGATCAGCTGCTCGGCCGGCATCGGGCCGAACGGCCCCGGCAGCTGGGTGGAGAGGTCGCCGGTGGAGATGCCGGCGAAGAACGCGTCGCGCGCCGAACCCCAGGCGGCCACGATGTCCTCGTCGGCGCTGATCTCGGTGGCTTCCTTGCCCTGCAGGCCGTTGCCCAGGCGGGCGAGGTTGTTCCCCACGTGCACCACCACGTCGCGGGCGGTCCACCCCTCACACGGGGCGGCGTTGCCCCACGCGTCCGCGGGCGCGGCCTGCACCCGGCTGTCGAAGGCCTGCACGAGGCCGGTCACACGGTCGATCACTTCGTTGCTCATGGGCCCGGACCGTACACCAGTAGCGTTCCACTGAAGTTGTCGCGGCCTGACCTGCAGTCGTGGTGGTCAGGGTGCGACAAGTCCGCCCAGGCCCGGGTGGTGGAATTGGCAGACACGGGGGGCTTAAACCCCCCTATACGAACGTATGTACGGGTTCAAATCCCGTCCCGGGCACTTATCTAGCAGGTACTTTCTGCTGTTACGCATACCGATGGCACAGTGATGCGCACGGAACGCGCACGAACGGTAGCGTTTCGGCATGGCTCGGGGGTCGGTGACGCGCCGCAGCGACGGCTGGTGCATCCGCCTCGACGTCGACGCCGACCCGGAGACGGGCAAGCGTCGGCAGGTGTCCCGTCAGGGATTCCGCACCAAGCGCGAGGCCCAGGCCGTGTTGAACGATCTCTTGCTGGACCGTGAGGCGGTCCGTGAGCCGGACGTGTCGGTGTTCGGTCCGGCTGTGGGCGAGTACCTGGAGGAGTGGTTGGCCCGCGCCCGGGTATCGGTGCGTGAATCGACGTGGGCCGCGTACCGCAACGCAGTAGTGCATCTCGTTGATGGTCTCGGGAGTGGGTCGTTGCGGTTGTTGTCCGCATTGGAGGTGGAGCGGTTCGAGCACCGTTTGTTGGTGTCGGGTCGATCGGCCAAGACGGTGGCGAACGTGCACGCCGTGCTGCACCGGGCGCTCGCCGACGCGGTGCGCGTCGGACTCGTGGATCGCAACGTCGCGTCGCTGGTGCCGCCGCCGCGTGCCGAGCGGCCGGAGATGAACACCTGGACCGTGGCGGAACTGAAGCAGTTCCTGCGATCGGTCGACGGGCATCGGTTGTACGCGGCGTTCGTTGTGTTGGCGACGACGGGCATGCGCCGCGGTGAGGTGCTCGGCCTGCAACGCGTCGACGTCGACCTCGCCCGGGCAGAGGTGTCGGTGCGGCGCACCGTTGGTGTGGTGGACGGCCGGATCGAGATCGGTCCGCCGAAGTCGACCTCGAGCCGCCGGCTCGTCGCGCTCGACACGACGACCACGGCGGTGCTCGCCGACCATCTCGAGCAGCGTGCTGGCCCGGTGTGGGTGTTCCCGGGTGAGGGCGACGGTCCGTTGAACCCGGCGTCGTTCTCGAAAACGTTCGACCGGCTGGTCGCCCGGGCCAGTGTGCCGCGGATCCGGCTGCACGACCTGCGCCACACCTACGCCACGATCGCGTTGCGTGCCGGCGTGCACCCGGCGATCGTCGGTGAACGACTCGGGCACTCGTCGATCGCGGTCACCATCGACGTCTACTCACACGCCGTGCCCGGCCTGCAGCGCGAAGCTGCCGGCGTCATCGGCGACCTGATCTTCGGTGGAACAGGACCCTTCGTGGGGGGTGAGAGCGATGACGCGTGAACCGTGGTTGATCCACTTCTTCCAACGCCACCCCGACGACGACCCGAACCGGACGGTGCCGGCAATCGAGTTCTTCGACCGGCTCCCCGCCAAGCTGGTCGCCGAGTTCCAAGCCGTGCTCGACGCCGTCGCCGAAGCGCCGCCGCCTGCGTTCTCCGGCGGCGGGAAGTGGGAGGCGATGCACGACGACATGGCCGGCTTCTACGAGGTCCGCATCCAGGGCGGAGGGATGAATCACCGTCTGTTCTGCATCCTCGAACGTGACGCCGTCGACCTCGGCGGGTCGTCGATCGTCGTGATCGATGGCCTCTCCAAGCCCAAGCGATCAGCCGCCGACCCGAAGGACTACCGGCGAGCGAGGAAGATACGCGACGAGTTCCTCCGCCGCCGCACAGTTCTCCGGTAGCCGGCTCAGCCGGCCTTGCGTCGCTGCGGGACGAGCTCCAACCCAAGCGCATCCGCCAGTGCGGTCAGCGTGCCGATCGTCGGGTTCGGGCTGTCGACGCTGAACAGCCGCCGGACCGCCTCGGGCGCCAACTCTGCCCGACGAGCCAGCTCCGCCTTCGACAACCCGAGCTCCTCGCGCCGATCGTCGAGCGCCCGCACCAACCGGTCGATCGCATCGACCCGGCGCCGAGCCTCGTCGTATGTCTCGGCGTAGCCGGGGTCGGAGGAGCGACGCTCGAAGTAGCGGTCAGCGCCGGTGCGGACTGTCGTAGCCATGCGGCAAGCGTAACATGAAAGTTACGCATGTGCGCCTGGGTCATTCTTCGAGGGTCGATGCGTGACAAGTTCGTTGGCGCGCTCACGCACCTTCGCCACGGGATCACTGGCCGCCATCACGGAGAGGTGGTGACGATGATCGTCGGGCCAACGGTCGAATCCCCAGGCTTCGAGCACGTTCAGTGCGCCGTTGCGGTTCTGGATCGACGGGCTCTGCAACGCGGCGGTCACGAGTTCTGTGCCGAAACCAGGATGATCGCGAAGGCCCTGCAAGGTCCAGTTGAGGGCCATGTGGGCTCTGAACTCGGGGCCCATGCCGGTGGTGTTCGCCGGACCAGTCGCGATCGCTGTGAGGTCGATCAGCCGACTGGCTCGTTCGGTGAGGATGCGTGCGCGAGTGGAGTCCGCGCCCTGCCATGCCTGGAACCAAGGGCCCTCCAGCGGGTCGGCATCGATGCGCGCAAGGATGTGATCGAACGAGTCGATGCCCAAGGTGCGGGCAGCCTGCTCGGCCCGCCAGAACTCTGCGCGGTCCGCCGAGTTGAGGCCCTCCTCGATGAGCTGAGGCCAGCGCTGCAGCTCGAGAAGCTTCGCAGCGTGCTCGTGGATGGCGTCGCGCGTTTCGGGAGCCCAGGTGCCCCCGGTCAGTCGGCGCTCCCAATCGTCGCGGTTGCAGAAGTCGCGAATGGTGCGCACCGTGATGAAGTCACTCAGCGTCTCGGCACGATCGTCCATGTGGTCGAGCCATCGCGCGACGACATCAGGTGCGGCCTGAAAGTCGTCGATGTCCTCCGCGGGGCCGCCCATGATGAGGGCATCGATGATGTCGCCTGCCGCGCTGAGCAGGTCTCGGTCCGGTTCCGGGTCGTCGAGCGCAGCCCGCAGATCTCCGGTGGTCGCTGCGATGTAGGCGAGGTACTCGTTCATCACACTGTTGCGGAAGCCTTCTCGCAAGATCCAGCGGGCGATCTCGGGATTGGTCGTGTCGCGGAGACGTTCCACACAGTGGATACGTCCCCAGCCATCGACGCGACGGGCGAGGGCGAACAGATCGGGCTCCGGATCAGACCTGGAGTTCGAGAACGCGACAGCGGCGTAGAGCGTGAACTCCTCGTGCGAGCCCAAGTCGTGCAGTAGCGCGCCATCGGGCGCGCCGGCGACGCCCAGCAAGGCGATGCCGACCTTGGTCGGCCCTCGATCAGGCGAGCTCGACGCGAGCCACGTACCGACCTGCGCCACGACCTCGGTGGCCGGTTTCATCGCAACGAGAGCCTCTACAACTGGATCGACGAGCCCGAGCACGTCCTCGGTGTTCACAGCGTCGTAGAGCTTGCGGAGGCGGCGTCGGGTGGGCTTCGCTGCCACCCGACAGATCATCTCGGCGACGTCTCGGGTCCGTTCCTCGTTAGCGGCTGAGCCGCCGTGGTGCCCCATGACCCCGTCGAGTGCGCCCGCCATGAATGAGATCCCCCCCGGGGTGCGGGGAGCTTCGTCCGGCAGCGTGATCGCCGGGTTGTCGAGGCGCCCCGCCGCGTTGAGGTGCTCGCGGATAAAGACCAGCAGCGGCGGACGGTGATGGACCAAAGGCCGAGTGCTTCCACGCGCCATCAGTCCAGTGTGGCCCTCCGAGCGTCTCGATTCGCGACTCCCTGGCTGGCCGCCGTGTGCACACGATGTGCACAGAACTGGACGACACGGCGCAGCACGGGAGCGCACTCGACGGACGGGACGGACGGCAGGTCCAGATCACAGGCCATTCGACGGACGGCATACCACCAGCCGGACGGTTGGGAGCGGTCTTAAACCCCCCTTCCACGCGAGTGGAGTGTGGGTTCGAACCCCACCCCGGGCACACGAGCGTGAGTTGGTGAGACCGCCGAACTGACGACAGGCGCTGCCCTCGCGCAGTCGGTGCTCTACACGGAGCCGGCCACAGCGCAAGCGGTCAGGCGAGGCCGGGCGGACGCCAGGACCCGCGGTCGGGATGGTCGGCTCCGAGAGGGAGCTGCTCGACCGAGCCGGTGCGGGCGCTGCGGTACCAGGCGGTGACCAGCTCCAGCGTGGCTTGCGAGTCATCGAGCGTGATGGGGAATGCTCCGGCGTCGGTGAGTGCATCGACGAACGCTTGGAACTGACCGGTGAACAGCGGCTTGGTCGGCGCGACTGCGGCGAACACCTGGTCGGCGGCTTCGGCCATGGCGGGCTTCTTGAAGTCGAACGTCCACGGCCCGGCCGCCGGGTCGTACGGCGACGTCGACGATTCGATGGTGACGTGCTCGAAGCACCACACCAGCCGGCTCGACTCGGTGGCTGCGCCGAGGTTGACGTTCATCGACACCAAGCCGCCGTCGGCCGTGCGCCCGATCGCGACCGCGCAGTCCTCGGTCTCGATCTCGTTCACCCGCGTCGCCGTCAGCGCGCGCACTTCTGCGAGTGGCCCGCCGATCCAGGTCAGTAGGTCGTGGATGTGGATCGAGTGAGTGAGCACCGAGCCGCCGCGCTCGCCCGCCCAGGTGCCGCGCCAGGGTGCCTCGGCGTAGTAGCCGCGGCCGCGTCGCCACCAGGTGGAGGCGGATGCCGTGTAGAGCCGCCCGGTGAGACCGGCCTCGACGAGTGCGCGGGCACGCATCGCTCCGTCGCCGAAGCGGTACTGCAGGATCGGCATCAGTCGTGCACCGGAGGTGGCCAGTGCCTCGTCGGTCATCGCTCGCAGGCGATCGCAGGCGGCCACCGAATCCACCAGTGGCTTCTCGCAGAGCACGTGCACGCCAGCCTCCAGGCACTGCCGGATCTGGGCTTCGTGCATCGCCGGCGGCGTGCACAGGTCGACGATGTCCACGCCGGCCGCCAACACCGCATCGAGCGAGTCCACCGCGGGCACACCCCAGTCCTGCGCAGCCTTCGTGCGCCGGGCCTCGTCGACGTCGGCGATGACTGCCACCGCCGCGCCCTCGACGCCCAACCAACTGAGCAGGTGCATCTGGCCGATACCGAGGCCGACCACTCCCACACGAAGACCCGTCATCATTCCCGGCCACTTCGTTGCGGCCCGCTGCGCGCGCAGGACGAGGTCGCAGACCGACAGTACGTGTGCCTGCGACATCAGCCGTTCGCCGTCGTCGGCGAGGTCGGCGAGCAGCAGTTCCGCCCAGTCCACCGGCCGGGCAGAAACGTCGACGCGCCGTGTGCCGTCGGCGTCGACGACGATCAGGTGCTCCGCGCCTTCTGTGCCCGCGACATCGACGTTCGCCCGAGCCTCCAGCACGCCGTCGGTGCCGACGATCGTCAGCCGCACGTCTCCCCACGTGCCCAGGCCAGCCGCGGTGAGGTAGTCCAGCCGGTGGTCGCCGACGACACCGTTGGCCGAGAGCGTCATCGACCCGATGTCCTGCATCGCCGGGTGGTCGGGGCAGGCCGCGTTGCCGACCGCGGCGAGGCGCACTTGAGCGGGAGCGGATGGTCCGTCGGCCCCGACCGCGACAGCGAGGAATTGGTCGGCCTGGTGCGAGCCGATGTCGACGAGGATGCCGCCGGTTGCCGTGTCGTCCCAGAACCAATCGGGCCGGTGCTTCGCACTCAGCAGGTGGGGGCCGGCGCCGACCACGTGGACGACCCGCCCGATCGCACCCGCACGCGCCAGTGCGACGGCCTCGCCGATCGCGCGGTTCTCGAACCGCTCGGAGAACAGCACCGTCCACGGCCGCCCGCGGCGAGGGCTGAGTGCCTCGCGTACCTCTGCCAGTTGGGCTTGGGTGGTGAGGCCCGGCTTGTCACTGACGACGTGCTTGCCCGCCCGCAGCGCCGCGACGGCGACGGCCGCCCGCTGCGACGGGATGCCTGCCAACACGATCAGTGGGATCGACTCGTCGGCGAGGATCTCCTCCGAGCTGCGCTCGACGGATTCCTTCTGCCAGTTCGTGTACATCCCGATCAGCCCACCGTTGGGTGCGTGTGCTGCCGCCACTGCGCCGGCTGCCACCAGCCGGTCGACCATCTGGAAGAGGTGGAGATGGTCGGCGCCGATGACCCCGAACTGCACGCCGTCACTCACGACACAGACCGCCTTGCCGCGTCGAAGTCGAGCGCCCAGCTGTTCGCGCCGTTGGTCAGTTCGTACACCATCGACTCGTGCTCGACGGTGCCCCAGGGGCTCTCGTGGCGCGGGTGATCACCGAGCGGTTGCTCCTCGCCGGCGACCACGAACGCACCCGTCGAGGAGAACTCGATCGTGCCCGACGACGGCGAACCCCATGCCACGTCGAAACCGTCGGCCCCTTGCGTCACGACCGGCTCGCTGGCGGTGATGGCCGCGATGAACGCCTCGAAGTCGCCATCGTCCTCGTCGTTGCCGACCTCCACGATCCACACGTTGTCGGGGCCGCCCTCGGCGATGAGGTCGTAGGGCTGGGTGAACGTACGGGCGGGCACGCCCGGGTCGTTGGCCTTGAAGGTCGGCGTGCGCCACGACCACAGTGCGATGTAGCCACCGTCCTTGGTGACGATGGTCCAGTTGCCCACCTGGCGCACGTCGTCGAAGCGGTCCTGTGGCACGAACGCATGAGTGAACATGCGGTAGGGAAACACCGACCAGAGGGTCGCGTCGGTGGCCTCGCTCCACGCAGGCTGGTAGATGTGCACGGCGGTGCGCCGGTACTGGGCGCTCCGCGGGATCGAGGCCTCGCCCGTCCAGTAGCCGGGGTCGTCGTCGTCGTTCCAGTCCTCGGTGACCTTGGGCTCGGTCAGCGGGTGAGTGGTGAACACCATCGCGTCCTCGTTGATCGCCGCTTGCCACGCATGCACCTGGTCGCGCATCTCGCCGAAGCGATGGTCGAGCACGCTGGCCAGACTGACCTTGCGGTGGCGATACGCGTACGTGTTGGCCTCGCCGAGAAAGCCGAAGTTGACGATGGCATCGAGACGGTGCAGCCACTCGCGGACACGTTCGGGGTCGTTGTCGTTGATGGCGGCGATGAGCTTCACCTGGGCGAACAGTTCGGTGTCCCACAGCTTGTGGTCGGTGGCCTCCTGCAGGCCGACGCGGGTCATCTGCCAGAGGCCAAGGCCGCCGAGGCTCCACCAGAACGACAGATTGGCGCGATCGGCGAAGTCCTTGCCGTGGGGCGCGACCGGCGCGTCCTCCAGCGGCGCATTGGTGTCGAGGAAGACACCGTGGCGCTCGCGCACCACGCTCTCCTGATCGTCGATCGCGATGTCCACCAGCAGCTGCGGCGGGCGATAGCGGGTGCCCACCGAGAGGAAGGTGGCGCCGCCGTCGGTCTCCGACGTGTACTCCGCTTCGGTGTCGTCGAACAGGAACTTGGCCGAACCGAAGGTGTCCTCGTCCAGCGACGACAGCTTGTCCTTCTTGTAGGTGCGGCCGCGCGGCGCGGTGTAGCACCCGGCCTGCGTGTGCGCCGCCATGTCCAGCACGCACAGGTCGAGCGCCATCGCCGCGGCCAGCACCAGCTCGGGGTCGTCGGCCTGCTCTGCAAGCAGGTGAAGCGGGGTGATGTTCTTCAGCATGTAGACGTTGCTGTGCCACTCGAAGAAGCCCAGCTTGCCGCGCTCGCGCACCCATTCGAGGATGCCCGGCTTGGCGCGAGCCATGTGCTCAGCTCCGGTGAGGCCAGCGATCGGGAACATCTCGTCGGGGTACCACTGGCCGCCGAGGTACTCGATGACGAGGTTGATGATGATGTGGTTCTCGGACCAGAACCACAGGTTGTCCAGCCGTTCGTCGGGCAGCGGGTCGTCGTAGCGGTAGCGGTTGTTCACGATCCGCTGATGGATCGCCTCGATCACGTCAGGCGAGAGCTGGGTGCTCGGCGTGTTGCCCTGCCCGAGTGCGAGTACCCAGTGCAGGTACATCAGGTCGAAGTCGCGCGTGTCGCGCCACTCGTCGAGCTTCGTGAACACGTCGGCGAACGAGTCCACTGTGATGTCGTCGATCGCCCATGTGTAGTCCGCCTCGCGGGTCGCACGGGCGAGATGCGCCGCCACGCCGACCGGGCTGCCGACGTGTGGATTCGCCGTCGCGAATCGTAGATAGGCCGTGGCGCGCTGCTGGTAGATCGCCTCGTCCATCAGCCCCGGGCTTCCCGGTGCGGCCAAGACGGTGCCCGCGGTGATCTCCACCGGCGCAGCCGTGGTGGTGGTCTCGGCGGCACCGGTGCTGTCGGGCGCGGCGGACGAGCCGGGCGCGCCCGTGGTGCCGGCCGAGCCGCCGCCGCTGTCGTCGCTGCACGCGACCACCCCGACGGCGAGCGCGCCGGTGGAGGCCTTCAGAAAGCGTCTGCGGCCGAAGGAAGTCGTCATTGCGGTACCCCTCTTGTTGCGATGTGTGGAGATGAAGTGGCGGCGGTGAGCCATTCGATGAGTTGGGCGGCCTCGCGCTGCAACAGCTCGGGGTCGTCGTCGGGAACGAACTCGAGCAGCGCGGCGCGCGGGCCGTGCGGCCAAGGCGTCGCCGCGGCGTGAGCGAGCGCCCGCGGCCAGACGTGAGCGCCGTCGGCCAACGGGAATCGATCTCGGCCGCGCCACCAATACACGTGCAGGTGCGCCAGCCGTGGGGAAACGGCCGTCAACTCGGCGAGTTGGGCTTCGGCGTCGTCGAGCATGTCGGCTTCCCAGTAGGTGGGCTGCCAGTAGGAGTGCAGGTTCTCCGCGCCCACGTCGTCCAGCAGGCGGTTGGCCGACGCGGCGGTGTGTGTCAGCGTCCAGCCGTGGAACTCGAGACCGACCTGCAGCGAACGTTCGCGGGCCGCCTCAGCGATGCGCACGAGGCCGTCGCGCTGCGCAGCCCACACCGTTGGGTTGCAGTCGGGCAGCTCGCCCAACGGAGTCCACACACGAACAGTGGTTGCGCCGAGTTGGGCGGCGGTGTCGAGCGCGGCTGCGATCTCGCTGTTGCCGGCCGACGGCTGCAGGTACGAGCCGTAGGAGGTGATCGTCAGCCCGTGACGATCGCACGCGGAGATCGCACGGCTGGCGGCAGCCGTGTCGCCTGGCGGCACGTGAACATCGGCGCCCCACTCGATCGCTGCCAAGCCCGCCTCGGCCGCGGCGTGCGCGATCTCCTCGATCGACAGCCGGCGGAACGTTACCGAGCAGATGCCGGGGAGGATGCGGGGGGAGCTCATCAGCCGGGCGGCGGCGAGGGCTGCCTCGGCGAGTGTGACTGCGCTGCCGGACACCTGGCTCCCTGCCGGCTCGGGGCGGAGATGGGCGAGCGAGCTTCGGGAGCCTACGATGGCCGGCAAGCTGGTGCAAGCGCGTGTCACGCAAAGGGAGCGCACGTTGAGAACGCCGACCGTTGCCGTGATCCTGCCGCCAAGGCTCGCTGAAGCCCTCCTCGATGACGATGCTCGTGCGCGGCTGCACGCAGCAGCGACGGTGGTGGGGCCGGCGCCGGCGTCGTCGCTCGTTGCCCTCGCGGAACTCGACGACACAGTGCTCGCCCGAGTGGAGGTGCTGCTGACGTCTTGGGGGGCTCCGCGTCTCGACGCGTCGGTGCTGGCCGCGATGCCGTCGCTGCAGCTGGTCGCCCATGCCGCCGGCACGGTGCGGCAGGTTGTCACGCCCGACGTGTTCGAACGTGGCATCACCGTGACGTCCGCAGCCGCGGCCAATGCTGTGCCGGTTGCCGAGTTCACGTTCGCTGCGATCGTGATGTGCTGCAAGGACGTGTTCGCCGCGCGCGACCGCGTGCGCACCGATCGCGGCTGGCGGCCGGGAAGTGCCACCTTCGACACGCGCCCCACGATCGGCAACAGGAGCCGCACGATCGGCTTGATCGGGGCGTCGATGATCGGCCGCCTGGTGATCGAACGGTTGCGCACGCTCGACTGCACGGTGCTCGTCGCCGACCCGTACCTGTCCGTTGAGGAGAGCCGCACCCTGGGCGTCGAGAAGGTAGAGCTGGACGAGCTGTGCGCTCGCAGCGACGTGCTCACCGTGCACGCACCCGAGTTCCCGTCGACGCGCCACATGATCGCTGCTCCACAACTCGCGCTGCTGCGCGACGGGGCGTGGGTGATCAACACGGCGCGCGGGTCGCTCGTCGACACCGCAGCCCTCGAGGCGGAGCTCGTCGCTGGAAGGCTGCAGGCTCTGATCGACACACCCGACCCCGAGCCGCTGCCTGCCGACTCCGTCTGGTACGACCTGCCCAACGTCGTCCTGACCCCGCACCTGGCCGGTTCCTCGGGCAACGAACTCGGAAGGCTGGGCGCATTGGCCGTCACCGAGATCGAGCGGTTCGCCGCCGGCCTGGCACCGCTGTACCCCGTCCACCTCCGCGACCTAGAGCGCATCGCATGACCTCTCCCTTCACCACGCCGTTCACCGGCCACCTCGCCAACCCGCTTGCACGTGGGCCGCTGTCGGGTCGTGCCGACGTCCAGCGCGCTGTGCTGGATCTCTACGAACCGCTGCTCGCTCACCAAAGCGAGCGTGGGGCACGAGTGAAATTGGGCAGCTACTCGGCGGCGTTCGCTCCGCGGGTGGCCGAGCTGGAGGGCTTTGCCCGGCCGTTGTACGGCATCGTGCCGTTGACGGTGGGCGGTGGCGACTTTCCGTACTGGGAACGCATCGTGAGCGGCCTCGTCGCTGGCACTGACCCGGACTCGCCGGAGTACTGGGGGCCGGTCTGCTCGTCGCCCGACCAGCGGATGGTGGAGCAGGCGGCCATCGGTCTCGCGTTGGCGTTCTGCCCCGAGCAGGTCTGGGAGCCGCTGGACACTGCGGAGCGCACCCGGCTGGTGGCGTGGCTGCGTGGCATCTTCGAGTTCGATCCGGTGCCCAACAACTGGCAGTTCTTCCGAGTGCTCGTGGCGCTCGGTCTCGAGCGCGTCGGTGTCGCGTTCGACGAGGTCGCGCTGCAGTCGTCGCTTGCCACGCTGGAGAGCTACCGCGTGGGCAGCCATTGGTACATCGACGGCGGCCTGGGCACTGTCGACTACTACATCCCCTTCGCGTTCCACACCTACGGGCTGATGTACGCCGCGGCGAACCGTCTGGGCCTCGGCGACGACGCGCAAGCCGATCAGTACCGCGAGCGCGCCGCGCTCTTCGCACACGACTTCCAGCACTGGTTCGCGCCGGACGGCGCCGCGCTGCCGTACGGTCGCAGCCTCACCTACCGGTTCGCGATGAGCAGCTTCTGGGGTGCGCTCGCGTGGGCGGATGTCGAGGCCTTGCCCTGGGGTGCGGTGCGCGGACTGTCGATGCGCAACCTTCGTTGGTGGGCCACGCAGCCCATCAGCGACCGCGACGGCGTGCTGTCGGTGGGGTACGCCTACGACAACCGGCGGTTGGCCGAGGGCTACAACTCCGCAGGCTCGCCGTACTGGTGCATGAAGTCGTTCGCTGGGTTGGCCGCGCCCGCGGACCACCCGTTCTGGACAGCAGCGGAGGAACCGCTGCCGCCGCTGAGCGCACCGGTCGAGCAGGCCGAGCCCGGCTTCGTGCTGCACCGAGACCAGACGCAAACGGTCGCGCTCGTGGGCCACCGGGGGCCGCCCGTCTCGCTGTTCGAGCAGTTCGCCGCCAAGTACCAGAAGTTCGCCTACTCCACCGTGTTCGGCTTCAGCGGCGATGTCGAGCCGATGTTCGGTGGCGCCACCACCGACTCGATGCTCGCACTCACCGACGAGCAGGGTGCCCGCCGCGTGCGCCTCGGTGTCGAGGCAGCGGGCGTGGAGGACGGCATGGCGTGGAGCACCTGGCACCCGTGGCCCGACGTGCGCGTCGACACCGTCCTGTGGGGTGGCGCGCCGTGGCACGGGCGGCTGCACCGGGTGCGGTCAACGCGTCCGCTGCACACCGAGGAGACCGGATTCGCGCTCGGTCACGACCCGGACGACTACGCCCGCTTGCGGGGCGAGCGCCGTGCGAGTGTGTCGACCGCCTGGGGACACTCGTCGATCGTCGATGTCGACGGCGAGCGCAGGGAGACCGTGCGAGCGCTGCCCGGCAACGCGAACCTGATGCACCCGCAGACCGTCGTGCCGATGCTGACCTGCCGCTTGGACGCAGGCGATCACCAGCTGGGGTGCATCGTGCAGGCCAGCCCGTCGGCAATGGCACCCGTCGCGGTGCCTGCCGTGCCGGATGCCGCTCGTCAACTGCTCGCGCGGATCAGCGAACGCGAGATCCCGGAGGCCACGTCATGAACCACTCATTGCCCCCGCTCCGGCCGCGCCGTCGCGTCACCGGGATGTCGGCAATCCTGCTGCCGTTCCACGACGACGGCAGCGTCGACTGGTCCGCGTTCGAGGCGCACGTGGTGCGCACTGCCGAGGCGGGGTTGACGCCCGCCGTCAACATGGACACCGGGTACGTGCAGCTGTTGGACGCGGCGACAGCGACCGAGGTGCTCGACCGCACCGCGGCACTGACCGGCGGCCGGTTCGTCGCCGGTGCGTTCCTCGCTGACGCTCCCGGCGATCGTCACGACGAGGCTGCCCTGCTGCGGGCGGCGAGCGCGATCGCCCAGCGGGGCGGCACGCCGGTCGTCTTCCCCTCGCATGGGCTGGGTGCACTCGACGAAACGGAATGGATCGCCGCGCACGCCGCGGTCGGCCGCGAGGTCGGCGCGTTCATCGGCTTCGAGTTGGGCACGATGTTCGTGCCGTACGGCCGCATCGTGTCGCTGGACGCGTACCGGGCGCTGATCGAGATCCCCGAGTGCATCGGTGCCAAGCACTCGTCGCTGTCCCGTCAGATGGAGTGGGACAGGCTGCAGTTGCGCGATGAGGTGCGCCCGGACTTCATGGTGCTCACCGGCAACGACCTTGCCATCGACATGGTGATGTGGGGCAGCGACTACCTGCTCGGGTTGTCCACCTTCGCGCCCGCCGAGTTCGCCCTGCGCGACCGACTCTGGCAGGCCGGCGACCCGGCCTTCCACGAACTCAACGACCTGCTGCAGTACCTCGGCCAGTTCACGTTCCGCCCGCCTGTGCCCGGCTACCGCCACGATGCGGCCCTGTGCTTCCAGCTGCGCGGATGGGCGGCCAGCGACCACACGCCAGCGGGTGTGCCGCGTCGGCCGGAGAGCGATCGCGATGTGCTGGCCGACATCGTCCGCCGCCTGGAGGCATGGTCATGATCCCGCAGATCCGCAAGCTCGACTCGCACGCAGCGTTCACCGCGCACCTCCGTTCGCTCGGAGTGGACATGCCCGTCGATGAGACGGTCGACGCGGCCGGTGCGCTGGCGCAGCCGCTGACGATCCGTGACGGCTCCGCCGGTGAGTTGCACGTGGCCAATCGTCTGGCGATCCTGCCGATGGAGGGCTGGGACGGCACGCCTGACGGCCGCCCGACGGAACTGGTGCAGCGGCGTTGGCAGCGCTTCGCCGACGGCGGCGCGGGCCTGGTGTGGGCGGAGGCGACGGCGATCCGTCACGACGGCCGCGCCAACCCGCATCAGCTGCTGCTCGACGAGACGACGGTGGGGGAGTTGGCGGCACTGCGCCGCCTGTTCGTCGACGGGCAGGTGGTGGGCCTGCAGCTCACCCACTCCGGCCGCTACTCGCGGCCCGCCGGCGCGCCAGCGCCACGCACCGTTTACGCGCATCCGCTGCTCGATGGCCCGAGTGGTGCCAGCGATGCCACGCTGCTCAGCGACGGCGAGCTCGACGATCTGGCGGCCCTGTTCGTCGACCGGGCCGTGCTGGCAGGCGAGGCCGGCTTCGACTTCGTCGACGTGAAGGCCTGCCACGGCTATCTCGGCCACGAACTGCTGACCGCGTTCGAACGGCCCGGCCGCTATGGCGGCGACTTCACCAACCGCACGCGATTCATGCGCAGCATCATCGAGGGCATTCGTGCCGCCGCGCCCGGGCTGGCGATCGGGGTGCGCTTCTCCGTCTTCGATTCGGTGCCGTTCGTGCCCGGTGAGGACGGCCGAGGCGTGCCCGCCACCGAGCAGCCATATCGCTTCGCGTTCGGTGCCGATGAGCACGGCCGCGGCGTCGACCTGCGCGAGCCGCTTGCGCTCGTCGACA
>JBPOIX010000038.1:0-6778 GCA_052034175.1 Actinomycetota bacterium | reverse complement strand
GGCGGGAGAAGTGGGGGTGGACGATGTCTGCAGCGTGATCATCGGGCCCGAGGGCGGGTTCGATCCGCGGGAGCTGGAGCACGGTCTCTCGCTGCGTTCGCTCGGCCCCACTGTGCTGCGAATCGAGACCGCTGCGGTGGTCGCCGCGGCAAGGATCTTGAAGTGAGCTGAATTCAATTGTGGCGCAGAGTGGTTTCGATTCACTATGCGTTGAAATCCTGGGGCAAATCTGCCAAGATGTCAGGGCTTCCTATCGCGGCGGGCCTCCCGTACCACCGAGAAAGACCACACCATGCGCGAATACGACGACGAAGTCGCATCGTCCCCCTACAGCCGGAAGGTTGGCGAGCGTCTGCGCGTCATTCGCCGGCAGAAGCGGCTGTCCCTGCAGGAGGTGGAGGCCGCCTCCACCGAAGAGTTCAAGGCGTCCGTGCTCGGCGCCTATGAACGCGGTGAACGGGCCATCTCCGTGCCGCGGCTGGAGCGCCTGGCGAAGTTCTACAACGTGCCGGTGGACCAGCTGCTGCCGCGCGAGGACGTCACCGTGCCCGCAGACAGCGAGATCCAGCACAACAAGAAGCTGGCCGTCGACCTGCTGAAGCTGAGCCAGTTGGCTGGGCAGCCGTTCGAGATGCTCACCCGCTTCCTGAAGATGATCCAGGTGCAACGGCAGGACTTCAACGGCAAGGTCATCACCGTGCGCGGCGACGACACCCGGGCGATCGCGGCGATGCTCGATGTGCCGGTGGATCAGGTCGGCCAGCGCCTCGACGCGCTGGATCTGCTGTACCGCCCCTGAGCCGCACAACCGAGCGCTGCGGATAGGTTCGCTCCGGTGAGCGAACCGTTCGGCGTCTATGTGCACATCCCGTTCTGCTCACAACGGTGCGATTACTGCGCCTTTGCGACCTGGACCGACCGTCACCATCTGCAGGGCGCGTACCTGCGTGCCCTGAGGGCGGACATCGAGCGATCGGCGCTCGGGCCGGTGAGCAGCGTCTTCATCGGCGGGGGTACGCCAACCCTCGTTGACGGGGCGGAACTCGCTTCGGTGTTGGCGGCCCTTCCCGTGGTTCCCGGCGCCGAAGTGACCGTGGAGTGCAACCCGGACGACGTGACACCGGCGCTCTTCCAGACCTACGCCGAGGCCGGCGTGAACAGGGTGAGCATCGGGGTGCAGTCGCTGGTGCCCCATGTGCTGGCCTCGCTCGGCCGCACCCACGATGCGGCGAACGTCGCTGCCGCCGTGGCCGCCGTTCGCAGCGTGGGCATTCCCACGTTCAACCTCGACCTCATCTACGGGGGCGCCGGCGAGACGTTGGCGGACTGGCGCACCACGCTGGAGGGTGCGCTGGAGCTCGACCCGCCACATGTCTCCGCGTACGCGCTGACGGTGGAAGCGGGCACCCCACTGGCAGCGGACACCGCCCGCCACCCCGACGACGACGACCTGGCGGACAAGTACGAGCTCGCCGACGACCTGCTGTCCGCTGCGGGGCGGCCGAACTACGAGGTCTCGAACTGGGCAGTGCCGGGCCACGAGTGCCGCCACAACGTCCTCTACTGGCAGCAGGGCGACTATGTCGGCTTCGGCAGCGCGGCACACAGCCACCGGAGGGGGCGGCGGTGGTGGAATGTGCGCACACCGGAGCGCTACATCGCCGCCGTCGAGGCCGGCCAGCCGACGGAGGCCGCCGGGGAAGACCTCGACCTGGATGCCCAGCGGATCGAAGGCTTGCAGTTGGCGCTGCGGATGCGTGACGGGGTGCCCGCCGGAGCACTCGATACCGAAGGGCTCGAGGGTCTGGTGATCGCGGACGGCGAGCGCGTCCGGCTGACACGTTCCGGCCGGCTTCTCGCCAATGAGGTGTCGCTCCGGCTGCGATGACTGGTAGATTCGTCACTCGCTATACGGGCGTATAGCTCAGTTGGTTAGAGCGCCACCTTGACACGGTGGAGGTCTCCGGTTCGAGTCCGGCTACGCCCACTTCTACGGTTCCCGGCAGTCGCTCGCGCGGCCACGGTCGAGCCTCTACGATGCGCACGTATGTCTGCCGTCGCTCTGGATGCTGCCACGCTGCAGGCGTTCCGTGCCGGCGACGAGGGCGCGGTTCGGGCGGTCTATCGCCAGTTCGCCGGGTTGGTGCACTCGATCACCATGCGCGTCCTGGGCGACCGTGGCCTGGCCGACGAGGCCACCCAACAGACGTTCGTGCAGGCCTGGCGCAACGCCGAGGGCTTCGACAGCGACCGCGAGCTGGCGCCGTGGCTGGCCACCATCGCCCGGCGTGTGGCCATCGACATCCACCGGCGGGAGGCACGGCGGCCACGAACGGCGCTCGACGACGCCGACCCCGGCGATAGCGCACTGATCACCCTCCCTCCGAGCGCGGAGGGCGCGTGGGAGGCCGGCCAGGTGCGGCTGGCGGTGGACGCGCTGCCGGCCGACGAACGCGAGATCGTGCGGCTGCAGCACCTCGAGGGTCTGTCGCACACCGAGATCTCGGAGCGGCTCGGCGTGCCATTGGGAACGGTGAAGAGCCGTTCGTTCCGCGCCCATCGCTCTCTGGCCACGCGCCTGGCGTTCCTGCGGGAGGACATCTGATGAACCGCCGGCCCGTGCCCGACGTACCGAGGGCGACACAATGCGAGGAGGTGAGCACATGACCGATGAGGCGTACACCCCGGAGGAACAGGCGTTGCTCGCCGACCTCGATCGTCTCCTTGCGGACGAAGCGCTGTGGGCGTTGCCGTCCGAGGGCGTGGAACACTGCGTGGTGGCTGCGATTCGCTCCGAGCAGGCCGCCCTGGAGTCCGGCGCAGCCACGCGGACCTACCACCTGGCGCGGCCGGCAAGCCGTCGCCGGCGATGGCTGGCGACTGCCGGCGCGGCGGTGGTGGGTGCAGCGGCCGCCGCCATCGTGACGGTGATGGTGCTGCGCGACGACAACGCCGCGGACCAGACGGTGGCGATGGCCGGCACCGATCTGGCGCCAGGAGTCAGCGGTTCGGCCGAGCTGACGGTGGTGTCCTCGGGCGTGCGCATCGACCTGCGCATCCCCGGCCTTCCTCGCCGCGACGGCGGCGAGTTCTACCAGGTGTGGTTGAAGAGCTGCGATGGCACCCAGCTCGTGCCTGCGGGCTCGTTCCACGAGTTGAACGACGCCATCGCATGGGCCGGCGTCTCGCCGGTGGACTTCCCGCTGCTCACCGTCACCCGCGAGGTGGTGGCGCCGCCCAAGGATGCCGCTCAGGGCAGCTCGGGCGAAGTGGTGGCCGCCGGCGCCATCGGTGAGTGCCCGGGCTGAGCTACCTCAGCGCGAGGCAGCCCGGCTGAGCGGCCTCATCGAGCCGCCTCAGCGAGCCGCCTCAGCGAGGAGCGTCGCCGAAGCGGAAGTCGTGGGTGAGGTCGTCCATTCGACCCTTCAGTGATGCATCGAGTGGGGTGTTCACTGCGGCGACTGCGTCGGCCAACTGCTCGGGGCGTGAGGCGCCGACGATCGGGCTGGTGACCGCGGGGTGGGCGAGCACCCACTGCAGCGCCAGGGTGGCCAGCGAGACGCCTGCCTCGGCGGCCAGGCCCTGCAACGCCTCGACGGCGGCGAAGGCGCGCTCGTTCCAGTAGCGCTCGCGGTAGCGATCGCCCTGTGTGCCGGCCTCGAAACGGGTGCCGGCCGCGGCGGAACCGGCGGCGTGCTTGCCGCTGAGGAAGCCGCCGGCCAACGGGTTGTAAGGGATGACGGCCACGCCTTCCTCGGCGCAGAGGGGCAGGAGCTCCCGCTCGAACTCGCGAAACAGCAGGTTGTAGCGGGGTTGCACACTGTCGAACCGAGCGACTCCCAGTACCTCACTGCGGCCGAGGGCGCGAGCGAGCTGATAGGCCAGCACATTGCTGCAGCCGACGTAGCGCACCTTGCCACTGCGCACGACGTCGTCGAGGGCTTGGAGGGTCTCGTCGATCGGGGTGAGTGGATCCCAGGAGTGGACCTGGTAGACGTCGATGAAGTCGGTCTGCAGCCGCTGGAGCGAACCGTCGATCGAGCGCATGATGTTGTGCCGTGAGTTACCGCCTTCCCAGCGCCGGTGGCCACTGGGGAAGAAGCACTGGGTGGCGAGCAGCACATCGCTGCGGTGCCCTTTGAGCCACTCGCCGATGTACCGCTCGGTGTCGCCCATGCGTTCGGGGTAGCCGGTGACGGGGTACATGTCCGCGGTGTCGAACATCGTGATCCCGGCCTCGGCCGCGGCGTCCATGATGGCGAACGAGGTGCTGCGGTCGCATTGCCCGGCGAAGGTCATCGTGCCGAGGGTGAGGCGGGGGACCTGCAAGCCGGTGCGGCCGAACCGTGTGTACTGCATGGCCGCCACCGTACCCTGGGCGCACCTATGGCCGTCCTGCTCGCGTTGTCGTCCGCACTCGTGTACGGCGTGGGGGACTGGTTCGGTGGCAGGGCGGCCCGGCATCAGGCGGCGATCATCGTGGCTGGGGTGGGTCAGGTGGTCAGCCTTGCCCTCGTCGTCGCATGGGTGCTGTTGGCCGGCACCGCGCTGCCGGCCACTGCGACGCTGGTCTGGGGTGCCGCCGGCGGAGTGTTCGGTGCCCTGGGAATTGCCGGGCTGTACCACGGGTTCGCGCACGGCGATGTGACGGTCGTGGCCCCGCTCAGCGCAGTGGTCGGCGCGGTGGTGCCGGTGATCGGTGCGCTGGTGCTCGGTGAACGCCCATCGGCGCTCGGCTACCTCGGCATCGTGCTCGCAGTGGTCGCGGTGGCGCTGATCAGCGGAGCACTCGGCACACACACGCACAACACTCCGCCGAGAATCGTGGCGTTGGCGGTCGGCGTGGGCGCCTGCTTCGGCCTGTTGTTCATCGCTCTCGAACGCACCGACGAAGGCTCGGGTCTGTGGCCGCTGGTCGCCGCGCGCTGTGTGTCGGTGCCGGCGCTACTGCTCCTGGCCGGCGTCGGCCGGCTGCGCCCGCAGTCGCATCGCGCTTCTCTGGTCACTGCTGCCGGTGTGGGCGTGGTCGACATGGCGGCGAACGTGCTGTACCTGGAGGCCACCCGTCGCGGGTTGCTGAGCATCGTGGCGGTGGTCTCCTCCCTGTATCCCGGCACGACGGTCGGACTGGCGTTCGCCGTGGACAAGGAGAAGGTGCACCGCTGGCAAGCGCTGGGGATGGCGCTTGCCGTTGCTGCCTTGGTGCTCGTGAGCCTCAGCCGGTCGTAGGCCCACCGTTGGCGTCGGCCACGGCCTGGCTCTCCCGAGCTGCGGCAGCGAAGATGCCCTTCGCCATCAGGCTCGGCTCGTGCTTGCGTCGGGCGAGGTACAGCTCGGAGCGGCCGTGATGGATGGCAGGGTCGTCGGGCGCCGCCCAACCGGCGAGGTCGGCGAAGTGGCAGGCGAGGCGCATGTCCCCGTCCGCCGCGGCCTGCTCGGCGCGGCGGAGCAGAGCCTCCGGCCCGCCGGCGAGGGCGGCGATCGCCGCCGCGAGGTGGGCGTCGGGGGAAGGCTTGAGGCGGCTGGCCGCCCCGTCCCACCAGCCGCCGAACTGACGCCAGATGCCGCGCACCACGAACTCCGGCTCGTCGTAGAGCGGGCGCAAGTACGGCTTCGCCAGCGTCTCGGCAGGGACCTTCACGGTGTGGACGATGGTGTCCAGGGTGGCGCCGCCGTTCATCATCGCCACCACCTCGGCGACGAGGTTCTCCAGGGCGCTGGCCACGTCGTCGAGCACTCGGGTGATCCGTTCGCGGCCGGCAATCGGCAGGCCGTGGGCCGGCAGCAGCAGCTCCGGGCCCTTGGCGATCATCGCCCGCAAGGCGGCGGCCCATTCGATGGGGTAGCGCTGCACCTTCTGCGGGTTGCCGGCGTTGGGGAAGTTCCAGATGAGGAAGTCCCCGGTGGCGAGTGCCTTGCGGCCGGGCAGCCATGCCCACAGGTGATCGTCGGTTTCGCCGCGGGCGTGGTGCAGCTCGATCTCGGTACCGCCGACGGTGATCGCGTCGTGGTCGCCCACCACATGGTCGGGGCGCATCGTGGTCGCGGGAAGGAAGCGGCGGCCCCCCGACTTGATCGCCACCACGGAACCGTCGCCACCGTCACCGACGCTGAGGTTGAGGTCGCCGCGCACCCCACCGAACTGGCGGGCATTGATGAGGAGGTTCCAGTTGTTGGTGTAGTCGTAGCGGTCGAGCCGGGTGGCGACATGCTGGTGGCCCACCACCGTGGGTGCGTCGTCGCGGAAGAAGGTGCTCCCGCCCACATGGTCAGCGTGGCCGTGGGTGTAGACGAGGTGGCTCACCCGGTCGCTGCTCCAGCCGTGCAGCGCATCGCGTACCTGCTGTCCCGTCGCCACACCGGAGGCGTCGAAGCAGACCAGCCCGTCGTCGGTGCGCAGGGCGACGCAGTGGCTGAAGCTCTCCACCATGGCCACGCCGTCACCGATCTCGCTCAGCTCGTTCGTCACCCTGTTGACGGGCTGATCGGTGAGCCCGGAGTCGATGATGCGGGACGAGAGTTCGAGCAAGTCGGCCATGGCGCCGACCGTACTGCCCAAGTTGGCGGTGGCACGGGACTGGACGCGGTGCCACCGCCAACTTTGGCCGGGCCTTTTCCATGTTGGCGGTGGGGCGGGACTGGACGCGGTGCTACCGCCAACTTTGGCCGGGCCTTTTCCATGTTGGCGGTGGGGCGGGACTGGATGCGGTGCCACCGCCAACTTTGGGTCGGGGTGGGCCTTTTCCAACTTGGCGGTGGCACGGGACTGGAGGCAGTG
>JBPOIX010000186.1:0-11836 GCA_052034175.1 Actinomycetota bacterium | reverse complement strand
CCCAGGCGAACGGGCCGCATGCCGAGGCTTTCGTACAACGATGCGGCGGCGCCCAGCGCGTCGGGCGAGGTGAGCGCGCCGCCGACCACCTCCACCAGCGGGAGGAGGTACACGGGGTTGAACGGGTGCCCGACCACCAGGCGCTCCGGGTGGACCATCCCCTCCTGAAGCTGGCTGGGGAGGAGGCCCGACGTGCTCGACCCGAACACGACGTCGGGGCCGGCGGCGGTGCTGGCGCGGCGCAGCAGCAGCTGCTTGAGATCCAACCGCTCGGGCGCGCTCTCCTGCACGAACTGCACCCCGGTGGCGGCGGCCTCCGGGCTGTCGACGAACGTCAGCGTGCCCTCGGGCGGCAAGGGTGCCATCACCAACTTGCGCATCGCGTGGCGGGCGTTGTCCATCACCTCGCCGACCTTGCGCGGCGCCTGCGGATCGGGGTCGTACAGCTGCACGTGGATGCCGTTGAGGGCGAAGCGGGCGGCCCAGCCGCCTCCGATGACACCGCCGCCGAGGAGGCCGACGCGGTCGAGGCCAGGGATCGGGCTCATGTCAGCGCTTCACCAGTTGCAGTTTGTCCCGCACGGCCTGGGGGCTCATGATGCGCACGTTCATGTTCTCCAGGATGTTGCGCGCCTTCTCCACGAGGCGGGCGTTGGTTGCCAGCTCGCCCGGCCCGGCATAGAGGTTGTCCTCCAGGCCGACGCGCACGTTGCCGCCGGCCAGCGCGGCCATCGCCACGAACGGCAGCTGCATGCGTGAGATCGAGAAGCCGGAGAACACACAGTCGCTCGGGAGGTTGTTGACCATCGCCATGAACGTGGTGGGGTCGTCGGGTGCGCCGTAGGCGATGCCCATGCACAGCTGGATCATCACGGGGTTGTCCAGCAGCCCGTCGCGGATCATCTCCTTCACCTGCACCAGGTGGCCGGTGTCGAACACTTCGAGCTCCGGCCGCACGCCGAGCTCCTGCACCTGCTTGGCCATGCTGCGCAGCACACCCGGCGTGTTGACCATGATGTAGTCCCCACCGCTGGCGAAGTTCATCGTGCCGCAGTCGAGCGTGCAGATCTCGGGGAGGATGCGCCGCACATGGTCCAGCCGCTCGGTGGCGCCCGCCATGTCCGTGCCGTCGGGGTTGGGTGGCAGCACCGCCTCGTCGCCGCCGAGCACGAGGTCGCCGCCCATCCCGGCGGTGAGGTTCACCACCACGTCCACATCCGAGGCGCGCACGCGCTCCACGACCTCGGCGTAGTAGTCCGTGTTGCGGCTGCCCTTGCCGGTCGCAGGGTCGCGCACATGGATGTGCACGACCGCCGCGCCCGCCTTCGCGGCGTTGATCGCCGACTCGGCGATCTGCTGCGGCGTGACCGGCACATGCGGGCTCTTGTGGGTGGTGTCGCCGGCGCCGGTGACCGCGCATGTGATGAACACATCCCAGTTCATTGGTTCCCCCTACCTCCCCGACGACGGGTCCGAGCGAGTCAAGCTACTCGCACGCTAGGTTCCGCTCATGTATCGCAATCTGCTGTTGTGGGTGCACATCGTCGGGGTCGCTGCCTGGCTCGGCTGCAATCTGGCGTTGTTCGTACTCAGCCCCTGGTTCGCACGCCGTGGCGGTGAGGTGGCGGCGTCGTTCGCCGAGGCCACCACCTACCTCGCCCAGCGCTACTACAACGCCGCGGGCGTGGTGGTCGGTGTCACCGGGGTGTTGCTGGTCCAGCACACGGGGTATGGCTGGGGCTCGGGCTTCGTCGGCCTGGGCATCGCCGCGCTTGTCGTGGGTGCCGCGCTGGGGGTAGTGGTCTTCGCTCCCACCGGAACTCGGCTCGGCGCCGCGCACCGCGGTGGGGACGACGTTGCCGTGCGCAGTTTGAGCCGGCGCACCCTGCTGTTCCTGGCCGTCGACACCACCGTGGTGCTCACCACCGTGCTGGCCATGGTGGCTCGTTGGCAGGCGAAGTAGGGCATGTGCGTTCATGCCCTGTTCACCTGTTGTACGGTCTAGGGCAATTGAGCCGTCGCTCAGGCCGTGTTGGCTGGCAGCGGCTCATTCACAACAAGGGGAGAATCACTACATGAGAATGCGTTCGCGTACGCACAGCAAACTCGTCGCCACCCTCATCGCCAGCGCCCTCGTGCTCGGCGCATGCGGCGACGACGAGAAGGAAAGCACACCGACCACGAAGGCCCCCGAGGGCACGACCGGCGGCGGCGAAGACCCGCTGGCCGCGTTGTACCAGGAGTGCCTGGACAACGGCGCCAAGGTCAACCTGATCGCCCTGCCCGACGAATGGGCCAACTACAAGGGCATCCTCCAGAGCTTCCGGGACAAGTACCCGGGCGTGGAGAACCCCGTTGCTAACCCCGACGCTTCTTCGGCCGACGAAATGAACGCTGTGGAGACCCTCAAGGGTCAGGACGACATGCCCGACAACGTCGACGTCAGCCCGGCGATCGCCCAGGAGATGGTGGACAAGGGCTTGTTCGAGCCGTACGTGCTCAGCACCGACAGCGAGATCCCGGCCGGCCTGAAGGACGCCGAGAACAACTGGACCGCCGCCTACTACGGCATCATGGCCATCGTCACCAACACGACGATCGTCCCGAACGCCCCGGCCAGCTTCGCTGACCTGGCCAAGCCGGAGTACAAGGGCCTCGTGGCGCTGAACGGCGACCCGCGCGAAGCCGGTTCGGCCTTCGCCGCGGTCATGGCCGCCAGCATCGCCAACGGTGGCTCGGCCGACGACATCCTGCCCGGCATCCAGTTCTTCGCCGACCTGAAGGCCTCCGGCAACCTCGGTGGCACCGACGTCACCAAGGAGACCGTGCTCTCGGGCGAGACCCCGATCGCGATCGACTGGAGCTACAACGTTCCCGGCCTCAAGGCCGACCTCGAGGCGGCCGGCCTGACGGTGGCCGTCAACTTCCCGAGCGACGGCATCTACGGCGGGTTCTACGGCCAGGGCGTCGTCAAGGACAGCCCGCACCAGGCGTGCTCGCAGCTGTGGATGGAGCACATCTTCAGCAACGAGGGTGCGCTGGGCTACCTCGAGGGCGGCGCCGTGCCGGCCCGCATCGTGGCGCTCACCGAGGCCGGTCTCGTGACCGACGAGGTGAAGGTCAACCTGCCGCCTGATGAGCTGCTCGAGCAGGTCAGCTTCCTCACCCCGGCCCAGATCGCTGCCGCCAAGGAAGTCCTTGCTGAGCAGTGGGGCCCGATGGTCGCCGACGCCTGATCAGGCACGGATGACCGATATTGCACTGTCCGATGGGGGGCGCACCTCTGGTGCGCCCCCCTCGGCGCGCCGGTTCCACTGGGCATGGCTCGGCCTCTTGCCCTTCTTCGCCTTTCTGGTTCTCTTTCTGATCATCCCGGCGATCAGCATCTTCATCAACTCGCTGAAGACCGAGAGCTCAGGCCTCAGCCTCAGTGCCATGGGCGAGGCGTTCAGTGGTCAGAACCTGGAGGCCTTCAAGTTCTCCATCTGGTTCTCCGCTCGAGCGGCGCTCGTTGGGGTCGTCTTCGGAACCCTTCTGGCCTACACCGCAGCAACAGCCACCCGGCCGAAGTGGTTGCGCAACGTGGTGGCTTCCTTCAGCGGTGTCGCCGCCAACATGGGCGGCCTGCCGCTGGCGTTCGCGTTCATCACCCTGCTGGGTGCTCGCGCCGGCGTGCTGACCAACATCCTCAAATGGTTCGGCTGGGACATCTGGGGTGGCGGCTTCGACCTCGGTAACGACAGCGGCCTCATCATCGTCTACTGCTACTTCAACATCCCGCTGATGGTGCTCATCACCCTGCCGGCGATCGACGGTCTGAAGCAGTCCTGGCGCGAGGCGTGCGCCAACCTGGGCGGCACCACGTTCACCTACTGGCGGCGAGTCGGCCTTCCGGTACTGGCCCCCTCGCTGCTCGGTGGCTTCCTGCTCCTGTTCGCCAACTCCTTCAGCGCGTATGCCACCGCGCGCATCCTCACCGACAACTCCAAGTTCGTGCCGATCCGACTTGCGTTCTTCCTCGGCGGCGATGTGAAGGTGGGCGAGGACGCTGTCGGCTTCTCGCTGGCCGCGTGGATGATCATCATCACGGCCCTCTGCATGGGCCTGTACTGGCTTGCCCGACGGCGAGCGGAGAGGTGGCGAGCATGACCGACCATCCCGTTCACATCGAGCTGCCTCTCGACCCGGAGGTTGGCGGGCCGCACACCGCTCCCACTGCCTTGGCCCCGGCGGCGGTCGGCCGGCCGAGCACCGTGGGAATGACCGTTCTGCGCGTGATCGTGCTGGGTCTGGCAGCCGCCTTCTTCCTTGCGCCGTTGCTCACATTGGCGCGGCATTCGCTGCAGAACGTTCCCGCGTTCCTTCTGGGCCGTGAAACCCTGTTGAAGAAGTGGTCCCTCAAGGGGCTCACGCAGGCCTTCGGCGAGGAGGGCTTTGGCGACTCGCTGAAGCTCTCGCTGCAACTTGCCTTCGGTACCGCCGTGTTCACACTGGCGTTGCTGGTACCGACCGCGGTCTGGGTCCACCTGCGCGTGCCGAAGGCGCGGTCGCTGGTTGAGTTCCTCACCGTGCTGCCCTACATGGTGCCGCCCATCGCGCTCGTTGCCGGCATCAAGATCATCCAGCCGCACATTCGCTGGTTCCTCAACTCGGACTTCTCGCTGATCCCGTTCTACGTGGTGCTCGCCCTTCCGTTCACGTATCGCTCGGTCGACGCCGGCATTCGTGCGCTCGATCTGCGCACGCTGGTCGATGCGTCACGCAGCCTTGGCGCCGGCTGGGGAGCCACGATGTGGAAGGTGTTGCTGCCGAACCTGCGCACCTCGCTCATCTCGGCGTCGTTCCTCACGATGGCCGTGGTTGCCGGCGAGTTCACGCTCGCTCAGTTGCTCATCAAGAAGACGCTGCCGATCTTCCAACGCGAGTACACGTCCCGCGAACCGCAGGCGGGGTACGCGCTCAACCTGATCGTCCTGCTTGCCACCACCTTGCTCTTCGTGGCCCTCAGTGTTCTCACCAAGAAGCGCGATCGCGCTCGCCATTCGTTCGCTCACCAGATGCAGAAAGGCCTGAAGATGGCCGCGGAGACAACACCGTGACGACTCTCGATTTCATCTCCGTTCGCAAGACGTTCGGCCCCACGGTGGCGCTGCACAGCTTCGACCTCGACGTCAAGGACGGTGAGTTGATCACCCTGCTCGGGCCGTCGGGCTGCGGCAAGACGACGGCGCTGCGCATCACCGCCGGCTTCGAGTTCGCCGACTCCGGCGCCGTGTTGGTGGGTGGCTCCGACATCACCCGCACGGCCGCGCACAAGCGCAACATGGGCATGGTCTTCCAGAGCTACAGCCTGTTCCCGAACCTCACGGTGGCGAACAATGTGGACTTCGGCCTGCGCACGCGCAAGATGGCATCGTCGCAACGCCTGAGCCGCGTCCACGAGATGCTCGAACTCGTGGAGCTCACCCAGTTCGCAGACCGCTACCCGCACCAGCTGTCCGGCGGCCAGCAGCAGCGTGTCGCGTTGGCCCGCGCCCTGGCGGTGCAGCCCCAGGTGCTCTTGCTCGATGAGCCGCTCAGCGCTCTGGACGCCAAGGTGCGCACCAACCTGCGCGACGAGATCCGCCGCATCCAGACCGAAGTCGGTATCACCACCCTGTTCGTCACCCACGATCAGGAGGAGGCGCTGGCGATCTCCGACCGCATCTGCGTGATGTCGCAGGGGCGCGTGGAGCAGCTCGGCACCCCTACTGAGGTCTACCGTCACCCGACAACGGCATTCGTGGCTCGCTTCGTCGGCTCGATGAACGAGTTCAACGCCGAGGTCAGTGGCGGCGGCGAAGTCACCATTGGCGGTCAGCGTGTCGGCGTGCCGAAGGCTGCGGAGCTCCCCGTCGGCGCCACCATCGGTGTGTTGGTGCGGCCGGAGGACCTTGCGCTCTCCGAGGGCGGGCTTGCAGGAACGGTGGCCTCCGTCACCTTCCAGGGCTCGACCACGTTGGTCGGGGTTCGGCTGGACATGCTCGACCAACTGGTCAGCGTGGACGTGGCCAAGGGGGCCGCGGATCACCTGCAGATGGGCGACCGCGTGGCCGTCAGCATCAACGGCAGCAACGCCGTCTGCGAAGCACGCTGACGCAGCCAGGCGGGTGGCCCGCAGGCGGTGCGCCTGCCTGGTGCGGTCAGCCCTGGCGAATCTCCACCGCGGTGCGCTGGACGGCGGAGACGATCTTGGCGTAGCCGGTGCAGCGGCACAGGTTGCCGCTCAGCCCGATGCGCACTTCTTCCTCGGTCGGCTCGGGTGTGCGAGCGAGCAGGGCAGTCGCCGAGATGAGCATGCCCGGCGTGCAGAAGCCGCACTGGACGCCGCCTTCGTCCAGCAGATTCTGCTGCAGGCGGCCGAGAGCCTGGCCGTCCGCCAGCCCCTCCACCGTGGTGATCTGGCGGCCCTGGGCCTGCACCGCGAGGTAACTGCACGAGTTCACGGGCTGGCCGTCGAGCAGCACCATGCAGGCACCGCACTCGCAGTCGTCGCAACCCTCCTTCGTGCCGGTGAGGCCGACCTCGGTACGGATGACGCTCAGCAGGTTGCGATCCTGGGCCACTGCCACGGGGTAGTCCACGCCGTTGACGGTGAGGGTGATGGCGAGCATGTCGCTCATGAGGCTGCTCCGATGCCGGTGGTGCGGTTGAGGGGGGTGGGAACGTGCTCGCCGGCGGCGCGGCGGGCGGCCGCCAACAGGGCCCGGCGAGCCATCACGCTCACCGTGTGGCGGCGGTACGCCTCGCTGGCACGGACGTCGCTGATGGGCGTGGCCTGGGCGGCGGCGAAGGCGGCGGCCTGTTCGGCGGCCGCATCCACGGACACGCCCACCAGCCCCGTAGCCCGGCCGCTGAGGATCGTGGGGGCGACGGCGGTGATGGCGATGGCCAGGTCGGTGACCGTGCCGTCCTCCGCCAGGTTCACCGCCGCGGCCGCGCCGACCACGGCGATCTCCATCGCCCGGCGATACTCCAGCCGGAGATAGGCGCTGCCCGAGCGATCCGCCGGGCGGGGGAGGTGGATGGCCACGCACAGCTCGTCCGCCTCGGCGTGGGTGCGGCCGGGCCCGGCCCACAGGTCTTTCAGCGGGAAGCGGCGCGTGCCGCGCACGGAACGCAGCTCGACCTCGGCCCCCAGCACGCACAGCGGTGCGCCGGTGTCCATCGCAGGGCTGGCGTTCATGACGTTCCCACCCACGGTGCCGACGTTGCGGGTGGCGGGCGAGCCCACCAGCGCCGAGGCGTCGGCCAAACCGGCGTACAGCGAGGTGAGCAGAGGATGGGTCTCGATGTCGTGGTGGGTGGTGAGCGACCCGATGGAGATGCCTGCGGGCGTTTCGGTGATGTGCCGGAGCTCGGCGATGCGGTCGATGGCTACGAGGTCCTGCGGGAGTGGGGCCTTGCCGTGGCGGGCGCCGACGACGAGGTCGGTGCCGCCGGCAATGGGCCGGGCACCGCCGGCGAGTGCGGCAAGCGCCGAGTCGAGTGATGTGGCGATGGTGAAGCTCACTGCCCGTCCTCCTGCTCCGTGGCCGCAGCCTGCAGCGTCTCCCATACCCGCTCGGCCGTCATCGGCAACTGCCGTACCGGCCGGCCGGCCAACGTCGCGAGGGCGTTGGCGATGGCTGCGGCGGTGGCCACGTTCGGTGCCTCGGCCAGGCCCTTGGCGCCGCGTGGGCCGGCGTCGGGTGTGTTGATCTCGACGAAGTGGATGTCGATCGGTGGTGCGTCGGCGCACGTCTGCAGCTTGTACTCCAGCAGGCCGGCATTGCGCTGGTTACCGCTGTCGTCGTAGCGCGTGCCCTCGGTGAGCGCCTGGCCGATGCCCATCAGCACGGCCCCCTCTACCTGGCCTTGAGCGGCCAGCGGGTTGATGATCGTGCCGGAGTCGTGCGCCGCGCTGACGTGGAGCACGCGGGCCACTCCGGTGTCCCGGTCCAGCTTGACGCGCACTGCGTGGCAGCTGAATTGGGGCGCCACCCAGGCCGTCATCCCGAGGTCGCCGACACAACTGGACCCTGCAATCGGCGGAGGCCCTGGTGGCGTGCCCGAACCGTGCCCGATGAGCAGTTCGCCGCCCGCGGCGATGGCTGCCAACTCGGCGATGGCGACCGACTTCGACGGTGTGCCCGCCACGGACGCCTGCCCGTCGGCCAGCACGATGTCGCCTGGCGACGCCTCCAGATGGTCGGCGGCCAGTGCCTTGAGCTGTTCGGCCACCTGGCCGGCCGCCGCCACGACTGCCCGGCCGTTGTTGAACAGCGTCTGGCTGCCCGTGGCGCCCATGTCGTACGGCGCGACGCTCGTGTCCTGGTAGACCAGCTCGAAGTCCTCCGGCTTCATGCCCATCTCGTCGGCGGCCAGCTGCCGCAGGGTCATCACCGACCCGGTGCCACACTCCTGCGCGCCGGTGATGATCTGGCCCGTGCCATCGCCGTCGACCTTCACGTATGCGCCGCTGGGCACCGAGAAGCTCGGCCACCAGCCGATGGCCAAGCCGATGGCCTCGTCGTCGGGAAGCTCCTGCCCGTACCCGGCGCCCGCGGCCGCAGCCTCGATGCACTGCTGCACACCGATCTCGCCGTAGACCTGACCACTCGGGCCCTCGACACCTGTATCCACCGCGTTCTTGCGGCGGAAGTCCACGGGGTCCATGCCGATGGCGCGAGCCACTTCATCGGTATGGCTCTCGAGCGCCCAGCAGCTCTGCGGCGCCGTTGGGGCGCGAACGGAGCCCGACGGCTGATGGTTGGTGTACACCAGGTGCGCCTCGGCCACGAGGTTGGGAATGCGGTAAGGGCCGAGCGCGTGCATCGTGGCCAGCTGGCTGAAGAAGCCGGCGTCGGTGGTGTAGGCGCCGTTGTCGATGGCCAGCCAGGCGCGGCGAGCGGTGATGGTGCCGTCGGCCTTCACACCGGTCTCCAGCTCGTAGACGATGCCCTCACGCCGCTTGTCCGGGGCGATGAACTCCTCCCGGCGGGTGAACACCAGCCTCACCGGACGCTTGGCCGCGCGGGCCAGGGCAGCGACATGAGCTTCGAAGTGGAAGCCGCACTTGCCACCGAAACCGCCGCCCAGGTGGGGCACGATGATCCGTACCCGGTTGGCAGGGAGCTCCAGTGTCTCGCACACGCCGGCGCGAGCGTCGAACGGCACCTGGGTGCTGCTCCAGATGGTGACCTTGTTGCCCTCCCATTGGGCCACCACGGCGCGCGGCTCGATCGGGGCGGCGTGGCACCCGTCGGCCACGTACCGGCTGTGCACCACGGTGTCCGCTTCCGCCATCCCGGCGTCCACGTCGCCCTTCTCCAGCTTGGTGTAGGCAGCGTCATTGCGGTCGCGTACCAGGACGGGCACGCCGCCGTACCCCTCCCATGCCGGGTGCACCAGTGTGGCGTCGGGAGCGAGGGCGGCCTCGACGTCGTTGAGCACGGGAAGCGCCTCGTACTCGACCTCGATGGCGTTCAGCGCTCGCTGCGCGGTCGCGGCGTCCACAGCGGCCACCGCCGCGAGGATCTCACCCTCGAAGCGCACCACGTCGCGGGCGACCAGGGTGCGGTCCTGCACGAAGCCGCCGAAGCGCACGTCCGGGACGTCGTCCGCGGTCAGCACGGCGAACACCCCGGGCAGGGCGCGCGCTGCCGACACATCCAGCCGGAGGATGCGTGCATGGCTGACCTCGGCGTACTTGAATTTCGCCGTGAGCATGCCCGTGAGCGTGAGGTCGGCGGTGTAGCGACCCGAACCGGTGACCTTGTCGGGGCCGTCGGCGCGGACGAATCGGGGGGCGGTGGCAGTGGTCATGTGGTGACGTCTCCTCGGCCGCCAATGATGCCAGACAGCGACCTTGCCGCGCAGCGTGCGCCGAACTCGGCTGGTCTGCAATGTGCACACATCCAACAGGTAATGTGTCCACATGAACGTCGGCGTCCGTGAACTCAAGCAGCACTTGTCCGCCTACCTCGATCGAGCCGCGTCCGGGGAGATCCTTCAGGTCACCGAGCGCGGCGTGGCCAAGGTGCAGATTGTCCCTGTACCCGGTGCAGGCGTGATGTCCCTCGGGGCAGAGCAAGGGTGGCTGCGTCTTCCGGTCCGGTCCGAGGGCCTGGCGCCGTTTCGTCCGGTTGCCGGGGTCCGACGCGTGTTGGATGTCCTCGCAGAAGACCGCGGCGAGTGACGGCCTACGTCGACTCCAGCGCGCTCCTCAAACGGTACGTCCATGAGCCGGATTCGGACGTCGCAGGCACGCTGCTGGCTGCCGACCCGGTGTTGGTCACGTCATGGATCACCCTGACGGAACTCCGCCGGAACGTTGCTCGCCTGGCCCTGCCGAAGGACCTTCCCGAGCTCCGTCAGCAGATCCAGCGCGACTTGGATGAGTTCGCGCTCGTGGTTGCCGACCAGGTCGTGTGCGAATCAGCCGCCGAGATCGCCGAACAACTCGGCGTTCGATCACTCGACGCGATTCACCTGGCCAGCGCTCGACGCCTGCAGGTTGTCGGGCTGACGTTCATCACCTTCGACTTGCGGCAAGCACAAGCGGCTCGCTCGCTGGGCTTCACCGTGCTCGGCGCATAGGAGGGCGGGCGCGTCGCAACGGGGCAGCGCCGGATGGCAAGCAGTAGGGCGGCGAACCCCGGCCGAAGACCGGCCTCAGTAGCTGCGGGGGAGGCCGAGGACGTGCTCGGCCAGGTAGCTCAGGACCAGTTCCTGGCTGATGGGGGCGATGCGCATCAGGCGCGCCTCGCGGAAGTAGCGCTCCACGTGGTACTCGCTGGCGTACCCGAAACCGCCGAGCGTCTGCACCGCCCGGTCGGCGGCGAAGTAGCCGGCCTCGGCGGCGAGGTATTTGGCCAGGTTGGCCTCCTCCGCGCAGGGCGCTCCGGCGTCCACGAGGAGGGCGGCTTCGCGCACCATCAGGCTGGCGGCACGGAGCTTGGCGTGGGCCTCGGCGAGCGGGAAGGCGATGCCCTGGTTCTGGCCGATCGGCCGGTTGAAGACCACCCGCTCCTTGGCGTAGGCCACGGCAGCGCGCAGGGCCGCCCGCCCGATCCCGATGGCCTCGGCGGCGATCAGCACCCGTTCGGCGTTCAGGCCGTCGACGAGGTAGCGGAAGCCGTCGCCCTCGTCGCCCACGCGGTCGGCCACGGGTACCCGCACGGCGTCGTAGGTGGTTTCGCAACTCGCCACGGCATTGCGGCCCATCTTCGGGATCGGCGTCACGCCGACGCCGGGGGAGTGCTTGTCCACCAGCAGCAGCGTCATCCCGTCGGTGGGGCGACGACAGGCGTCCCGCGCAGTGGTGCGCGTCAGGAGCAGGATGCGGTCGGCCTCCAGCGCCTTGCTCGTCCAGACCTTGCGCCCGCTGACGACGTAGTGCTCGCCGTCGCGCTCGGCCCTGGTGGTGATCCGCGTGGTGTCCGTCCCCGCGTCGGGCTCGGTGACGCCGAACGCCACGTGCAGGCTGCCGTCGGCCACGCGGGGTAGGAAGCGGGCCTTCAACTCGGCACTGCCGTGGCGAACGACCGGCTGCATGCCGAAGATGCTCATGTGCAGCGCGCTGGCGCCGTTCATCGCCGCGCCGCTGGCCGCAACCTCCTCCAGCACAGCCGCCGCTTCGAGGATGCCGCGGCCGCCGCCGCCGTACTCCTCGGGGATGGCAATGCCGATCCAGCCTCCCTCGGCCATGGCCCGATAGAAGGCCCACGGAAAGCGATGCTCGCGGTCGCACGCCGCCCAGTAGTGGTCGGGGAAGCCGCTGCACAGATCGCGCACCGCCTGACGGATGAGCTGC
>JBPOIX010000055.1:0-11027 GCA_052034175.1 Actinomycetota bacterium | reverse complement strand
GGGGGTGCTCCTCGTCGGGCGCGGTCGCGCCCCCCGACCGAGCGCTCAACCAACTCGCCCCGCCGGGAGGCCCTGCCCGGCGCGCGGGCGCCGGGCGCCCCGACGCCGGGCGGGCGATGAGGGTCGGGAATTAGAGTATTCTTCTAAACCTGACGCCCGGGCCGATCGGGCGAGGGGGAGTACCGCCATGTCGTCCGAGCCTGCCAACGCCGCCGAGGGCACTGCAGAGGAAGCGGAGATCGATCGCTCGGGCGATGCGCTCGCAGGGTCCAGCGCGCTGGTCGAGCTTGCGCCGGGCGTCTACGGCCAGCCGCAAGCCGGCTGGCTGGTGACGATCACCACCGGCGCCGGCCTCGTGCAGATCGACTGTGGCGATCAGGCGGCAGCGTCGATGGCGGCGATCCGTCAACGTCTCGACGACCCGCTGCATGCGATCGTGTTCAGTCACGGCCACCAGCGCTACAACCTGTCCGCCCGCGAATGGGTGCTGGCCGCGGTGCAGCGCGACGGTCGGGTGCCGCGGGTGATCGCGCACGAGAACGTCATTCGTCGCCAGCAGCGCTACCTGGAGTCCCAGGGGTTGCAGAACCGGGTGATCGAGCGCCAGTTCCGCTACCCGAGGGGCACCTTCGACGGCCGCACGTTCGAGTTCATGGCGCCGACCGAGACCTTCGCCTCCTCGTTGACGATCGACACCCCGGATCGCACGATCGACGTGCTGTGGGCGCCGTCGGAGACCGACGATGCCGTCGCCGTCTGGCTGCGGGAGGACCGCATTCTCTACGGCGGCCCGGCGTGCATCCCCTTCCTTCCCAATGTCGGCAGCCCGCAGCGGCCACTCCGCGACCCCGTCCGTTGGGCCGACACGCTCGACCGGCTGGCCACCTACCCGGCGGAGATGCTGATCCGCGAGTTCGGCCCACCACTGCACGGCCGCGAGGCCATCGAGGAGTTCCTGACGTCGACGAGCGCGGCGTTGCGCTGGTGCCACACCACTGTCGTCGACCTGATGAACCAGGGCTACAACAGCCACGAGATCGTGAACATGGTCGAGTACCCGGCCGAGATCTTCGACAAGCCGTGGCTGGCCGACGGGTACACGTCCCGTGCCCATGTGCTGCGCGACGTCTACCGCAGTCAGTTCGGATGGTGGGAGGACCAGAACCCGACCTCGCTCAACCCGGCCCATCCGGCCGATGTCGCTCGCGAGGTCCGTGCGGCCATTGCCGACCCGGCCGCGGTCGTCGCCCACGCGCGTGCGCTCGCCGAGCGTGGCGAGGTGCGAGTGGCGCTGCACGTCATCGACCTGCTGGCCCTCGGCACCGGCAGCGACGAGATCACGACGGAGGCGCGGGCCCTGAAGGCCGAGTTGTGCCGGCAGGCCGCCGCGCTGGACACCTCGTACGTCTCGCAGAGCCTGTACCTGAACGGTGCGGACGAGCTCGACCGGGCCAACGCAGGCACCACGTCGTGACGGCCGGCGGCGGTGCGGAGACGGCCACCCACTTTCGGACCTGCCCGCTCTGCGAGGCGACCTGCGGGCTGGCGATCGAGGTCGAGGCAGGCGCCATCCGCCGCATCCGCGGCGACCTCGACGACGTCTTCTCCCGCGGCTTCATCTGCCCGAAGGGCTCGTCGCTGAAGGGGCTGCACGACGATCCGGATCGCCTCAGGATGCCGCTCGTCCGTCGCGACGGCGAGCTCGTGGAGACCGACTGGGCCACGGCGTTCGCCACGATCGAGGCGCGCCTGCGGCCGATCATCGTCGAGCACGGCAAGGACGCCGTCGGTCTGTACACGGGGAACCCGTGGTCGCACAACTTCGGCGGCATCGTCTACCTCCCGTTGCTGTACGGCGCGATCGGCCGGAACCGGTTCGCTGCGGCGAGTGTCGACCAGCGCCCGCGGGAGATCGTGTCGAGCGTGCTCTACGGAGCGCGAACGGCCTTCCCGGTGCCCGATCTCGACCGCACCGACCTGCTGCTGCTGATCGGTTCCGATCCGTTCGAGTCCAACGGCAGCCTCGCCACGGCGCCCGACTGGCCGGGTCGCTTGCGCGGCATCCAACAGCGCGGCGGCCGGTTCATCGTGGTCGATCCACGTCGCTCGGCCACCGCCGATGCCGCCGACGAACACCTCGCGATCATCCCCGGCTCGGACGCGGCATTCCTCGCTGGGCTCGCCAACGTGTGTTTCGCCGACGGGCTCGTCGATCCGGGGGCTGTCGGTGCGTACCTCGACGGCCTCGACGAGGTCGGGCGCGCCCTGGCGCCGTTCACCCCGGAGGTCGTGTCGCCGATGTGCGGCATCTCCGCCGAGCGGATCCGCTCGCTCGCCCACGAGTTGGCGTCCTCACGCGCCGCCATCCACGGGCGGATCGGCACGTGTCTGCAGGATCTCGCCACCCTGTCGAGCTGGTTGATCGACGTGGTCAGCCTGTGCACCGGCAGCCTCGACGTCGAGGGTGGCGTGATGTTCGCCGAGCCCGCAGCCCTGGGCATGAACACCAGCGGCCGCCCCGGCGTGGGCGCCGGCACCGACTATGCGACCTTCCACAGCCGGGTGCGCGGCCTTCCCGGAGCGTTCGGGCAGCTGCCGGCCTCGGCCATGATCGACGAGATCGAGACGCCCGGCGCCGGCCAGATCAGAGCGATGATCACGATCGCCGGCAACCCGGTGCTCTCGACGCCCGACAGCGACCGGCTGGCCCGCGCGCTCGAGTCGTTGGACTTCATGGTGTCGGTGGACCTGTACGTGAACGAGACCACCCGACACGCGGACGTGATCCTCCCCGTACCGACCGCGCTGCAGCGCAGCCACTACGACCTCGCGTTCTACCAGTTCGCGATCCGCAACATCGCCAACTACTCGCCGGCGATCCTGCCACGCGATCCCGACATGCCGCACGAGTGGGAGACCATGCTCCGCCTCACCGCGATCTGCCGCGGCCTCGGGGCCGAGGCCGACATCGCGAAGATGGACGACGACATGGCGGGCCTTGTCGCCGCAGTTGCCGTGGCCGACGAGTACGGCTCCGTCCACGGTCGAGATCCCGCGGAGCTCCTGGCCGCGGTGTCCGCTCATCGAGGGCCAGAACGCCTGCTCGACCTCGGGCTTCGCACCGGCCCGTACGGCGAGGGGTTCGGTGCCGTCCCCTCCGGGCTGAGCCTCGATGCGCTCATCGCCTCACCGCACGGCATCGACCTCGGCCCGCTGGGACCGCGCATCCCGGAGATGCTGCGCACACCCACCGGTCGAATCCCCATCGCCCATCCGGCGTTCGTCGCCGACCTCGAACGGTTGCACGAACGGCTCCGTACGTCACGTCCGCCGATGGTCCTGATCGGCCGCCGCCAGCTGCGTTCGAACAACTCCTGGCAGCACAACATCCGCACCCTGATGAAGGGCAAGGAGCGGTGCCTGCTGCAGGTGCACCCCGCCGACGCAGCCCGGCTCGGCATCGGCGACAGCGACATGATCCGCGTGACCTCCGCCACCGGCTCGATCGTCGTCCCGGTGGAGATCACGGATCGCGTGATGCCCGGTGTCGCCAGCCTGCCGCACGGGTGGGGGCACGACCTCCCGGGCGTCCGCCTGGAGGTCGCCCGCGAGCGGCCAGGGGCGAACGTGAACGCGCTCGCCACCGCCACCCACGTGGACCCTCTGTCGGGCAACCCGCACCTCAACGGCATTGCGGTGGATCTCGTCCCGGTGCGCGCCGCCACCGGTGGACCCGACGCCACTGGGCACCGGTCCTGAGTCGTGGCTGCCGCAGTGGTTGACCTGACCGGGCCGAGCACGAAGGAGCCGCCGCGCCAAGCCCGAGCCCTCAGAACCAGACAGAAGCTGATCGACGCAGGGATCGAGGCGTTCGGAGCGTTCGGGGTGGAAGGCACGAACCTCGCCGACGACATTCTCCGACCGGCCGGGGTGAGCGTGGGCAGCTTCTACCACCAGTTCGCCGACAAGACCGAGCTGCTCCTGGCGATCATCGCCTCGGGCATCGACGCACGCCTCGGGCTGATCGTGCGATCCGGGCTCGCGGGCGACCACCCCAGCCTGGATGCGATGGTGGAGGACGGGTTTCGTCGGCTGTTCGAAAGCCTTGACGCCGAGCGTCACGCGTGGCGGATCCAGGTGCGGGAACAGAACAACCCCGACCCTCGTGTGCACGCGCTCGTGCTGGCGGGGCGCGAGCGATGGGTCACGCTCATCGGCGACGCCCTCAGGCGATGGAGCGCGGCAGATGAGCACGAGTTGCGGACGGCGGCCACGCTGCTGATGACGCTCGCGACCGGAACGGCCAACGTCTACCTCGGCCTACCGGACGACGTGCGGGAAGGCAGCAGGCCGGCGATGCTGGCGTCGACCACCCGTTTCGCGCTCGCTGGTCTCGGCCCCCTCCTGCGGACGGGATGACGCGAACGCCATCAGTGCGCGGTGTGTGGCACTGTCAGACGCCGACGACGGCGCCGACCCGTGCCCGGATCTCGTCGCGCAGCTGGACCAGCGCGGGGAAGCCGTACAGGAAGAGGATCTTCTGCTCGGCTACGGTCGCGCCCGCGGGTGCGTCCCTGATGACGAACTCGGCCCAGGTCTCGGCGATGTCCTCCAGCGGGTCGGTGCCTGCGTACCTCGTCACGAAGTCGGACTGGTGGGCGTTGTAGAAGGCCTCCATCGCGGTGGGCGACGCGAGGGCGTCGAACACCTCTTGGCCGTAGCTCCACCAGTAGCGGTTGAGGAAGGAGTTGAGGTAGGAGTCCGCCCTCAGGCACCCCTCGTCGACACTGGTGGTGCCGCAGCCGCCGTTGTCCGGGGTCACCTGATCGCCGGCGAGGGTGACGAGGTGCCCGTACTCGTGGATGAACGTGCGGGTCAACTGCGGCAGGTTGTCGGCGTAGCGGGCGTTCACCTGCACGAGGCGCTTGCCCGGCGTCTGGCCGTGCAACACCGTCGCATCGATGTTGCTGTACTGGTCGTTGTACACCGTGAAGCCCTCGATGAACTGGGCTGTCGCGGCGTCGCCGAGCACCCGCCGGAGCAGATCCCACAACTCCTGGTGGAGCGGTGTGGGCGTGGGGGACAGGCTGAGATCGGCCTGCACCGTGTACGCGCCGTACGAGGTGTCGACCGCCGTGTCCTCCGTCGTGGTGTCGGGCGCGTTGTCGGCGGTTGTCGTGCTGGGCAGCGTCGTGTCGGGAACGGTGGTGCGGATCGGCGGCGCCGTCGGCGGGGCTGTCGGTGCGACGCTGATGGTGGGGCCGGGCGAGGCCGAGCCTGAACCGCCGCAGGCCGCAAGAAGGGAGAGCACGGCCCACGCCACAGCGCCGCGGCGCGCCCGCCGCCGAACGTGCCCAGTCGGCCCAGGGCGGCGGACCACTCCGTCCCCTCTCACCTCACCGCTGGCTCGGAACACGATTCGGACACTACTCCGGGACCCCGTTGCCGGAATTCGCCCCTCGGCTCGACCCGCGCGTCGTCGATCGGCGTGGGCGCCGATAGGTTGCGCAGTGTTGGCAGTTGATGGGCGCACGATGCGCCCGCCCCGCCGCCTCGAAGCGCTCGCTTCCCACTTGCCGCCCTGCCAGGTGGCCTCGTTCAACCCACGACGAGATGGAGGCGCGATGCGCACGCAACAACAGGCTTTCGCCGGACGGTCCTTCCTCACCACCTACGACATGAGCGGCTGGAAGGAGGGCGACGAGGCGGTGTGGACGCCGCTGAGGCAGGTGGCCACGCTGGTTCGACAAGCGCCCCGCTTGCCGCAGTTCCACCCGGGGGAGTTCATGTTCATGGCTGCCGTCGCCAACACTCGCCAGCGGGTGCGGATCTACCTGTACAAGCACATCGACACCCGCTGCTACCTCAACCTCGACGACGGTGGGCACGCCTACGCCTACCAACGTCGAGTCGGCGACCCGATGGGGGGCGACCACAGCGGCCGCTACCGCCGCTACACCAACCTGGAGGATGCGCTCGTCATGCTCGACCTCGATGCCTTCGAGGAGGAAGGCCTCTTCCGGTCCTTCCCGCCGGAGGAGTGGGCCGCACATCCCTGGTAATCGGCCGGTTGGTGGGTGAGTCGACGCGCCATCGCTGCTACAGCGAGGCGAGGAACCGCTCGAGGGCCGCGTTCACCTCGCCGGGGGCCTCCTGCTGCACCCAGTGGCCCGCGCCGGCGACGATGGTGGCGCCGCGGAAGTCGGTGCAGCCAGCGCCCGTATCGGCGAAGGAGTCGACGCCCGGGATCATGGTGCGCACCACGTCGAACTCGCCGCCGATGAAGCACGATGGGCGGTCGACGGTGGCGCCCACGATGTCGGCTGCGGCCTCCACCTCCAAGGCCAGCGCCCGGTAACGGTTGAACCCGCCATGCGTGCCCGACCGTTCGAAGGCGCGCACGTAGACGTCGAGGTCGGCGTCGCCGAGGAACGGGAGCGGGCCGGCGGGCGGCTCGGGCAGCACCGTCGTGATGGGCGTGTTGCGCGGCAGATCGCTGGCGAGCGGGTCACGCGGCCAGGCCCCGGAGAGGGCGAAGTAGACCTTCTTCAGTGCGCCGCGCAGGTCCTGCGCGAACTCGGCTTCCACCACGCCGGGCTCCTGGAAGTGGAGCATGTAGAAGAAGCGCCCGGCGTACAGCTGGTCGAACAGGTCGAGCAGCGAGAACGGCATCGGCGGGGTGTGCGGCACGCTGAGCCCGGCAACGCCGCGGACGCGGTCGGGGTGGCGGATGGCGGTGTGCCAGACGATGGGCGCACCCCAGTCGTGGCCGACCAGCACGACCGGCTCGTCGCTGAGTGCGGCCGCCACCGCAGCGACATCGCCGGCGAGCTCGCGCAGCGTGTAGCGGTCGATCTCGCGCGGGTTCGAGCTGCCGCCGTAGCCACGCACGTCGAGCGCGGCGCACCGGTAGCCAAGCCCCGCGAAGTGGGCCACCTGGTGGCGCCACGAGTGCGGGTTCTCGGGCCAGCCGTGCACGAACAGCAGGGTCGGGCCGTCGCCGGTCACCTCCACCCGCAGCGTGATGTCACCGTTGTGGATCAGCCGTTCGTCCATCGATCCTCCCCGGATGCCGGGCGCCATTCTGACTCGCCGCATCGGCCGCCGGTTCGCAGGCACCCCCAGTGTGTGCAATACTGAACCTCATGGTTCAGTATTTGAACCCTGATCTCGACGCTTCGTTCGCCGCGCTGGCGGACGGCACCCGCCGCGGCGTGCTGGAGCAGTTGGGCCGCGGTGAGGCGTCGATCACCGACCTCGCCGAGCGCTTCCACATGACGCTCACGGGCATGCGCAAGCACGTCGGCGTGCTCGAAGAGGCTGGGCTGGTCGTCACCGAGAAGGTCGGCCGCGTGCGCTACTGCCGGGTCGGCAGGCACCGGCTGGACGAGGTGCGGGCCTGGATCGACGCCTACCACCAGCTGTGGGACGCGCGGTTCAACGAGCTGGACAAGGTCATCGAGGAACTCAAACGGAAGGAACAGCAGGATGGACGCAGGCAACACAGGTGACACCGAGGGCGCGAGCCGCACGATCGTGGAACAGAGGTCCGACCGTGAGGTCGTGGTGACGCGCTGGTTCGAGGCGCCGGCCCGCCTGGTGTTCGAGGCGTGGTCGAACCCCGAGCTGTTCCGCCAGTGGTGGGTGCCGAAGTCGATGGGCATGACGCTGTACGACTGCGAGATCGACCTGCGCACCGGTGGCACGTACCGCCTCAACTTCGGTGAGGGCATGGACTTCTACGGCCGCTACGTCGAAGTCGTCCCGCAGTCGCGCATCGTGTGGACGAATGAGGAGGGCGGCGACCAGGGTGCCGTCACCACGGTCACGTTCGAGGAGCACGACGGCCGCACTCTTCTGGTGATGAGCGAGCTCTACCCGTCGAAGGAAGCCTTCGAGGCGGAAGCCGGCGCGCTGGACGCGACCCCGGAGACGTTCGCCCAACTGGACGAACTCCTGCTCACGCTCTAACTCGTCTGCGGGCGCGCCGGACGCCGAAGGTTGCCGTCGCGGCCGCGCAGTGCGAGGGTAGGTGTGTGGGTGCCGCTCGACCGCTGGCGTTCGTGGCTCGGCTGCTGCCGGGGCTGCGATCGCTCCGCCAGTACGAACGGCCGTGGCTGCGGCTCGATGTGGTCGCCGGGCTCACCGTGGCGGCGATGCTGGTGCCGCAGGCGATGGGCTACGCCGCGCTCGCCGGGCTCGCCCCGCAGTACGGCTTCTACGCGGCCATCCCCGCACTGATCGTCTACGCCCTCGTGGGGTCCAGCCGGCACCTCGGTGTTGGGCCCGAGCCGGGCACGGCGGTGCTCGCCGCGGCGGCCGTGGGCGGGCTGGCCGGCGCCGACCCAGGGCGCTACGTGGCGCTGATGAGCACGCTCGCCCTCCTGGTGGCCGCGATCGCCATCGCCGGCGCGCTGCTGCGCCTCGGCCACCTCGCGTCGCTGCTGTCGCGCCCGGTGCTCGTCGGCTACATCACCGGCGTCGGGCTCACCCTCGTGTCGAGCCAGATCGCCCCGTTCACCGGCACCGAGATCTCCGCCGACTCGTTCTTCCCACGCTTCTGGCAACTCGCCCACCGCCTCGGCGACATCAGCCCGTCGACCCTCGCGGTCGGGGTCGCGTCGCTGGCGGTGATCCTGCTGCTGCGGCACCGCTACCCGGCAGTGCCGGGCATGCTGCTCGCGGTGGCCGCGGCCGCGACCTTCGTCGCCATCGCCGGCTGGGGCGACCACGGTGTGGCGGTGATCGGCACCATCCCGTCGGGCTTCCCCACGCCGGCCTGGCCCGCCATGCGGTGGGCCGACATCGCCGCGCTGCTCGCCGCCGCGGCCGGCATCGTGCTCGTCGGTTTCACCGACAACGTGCTCACTGCCCGCGCGGTGGCGCGCGACAAGGGCTACCAGATCGACCCGAACCAGGAGCTGTTCGCCCTCGGCGCCATCAACCTCGCCGCCGGTGTCAGCCAGGGCTTCCCGGTGTCGTCGAGCGCCAGCCGCACCGTGGTGCCGGCGGCGCTCGGGTCGCGCACCCAGCTCGTGTCGATCATCGCTGCTGTGGCGGCACTCGTGGCCGTGTTGACGGCGCGCTCGCTGCTCGCCGAGATCCCCCGCGCTGCGCTCGCTGCCGTCATCCTCGCCGCGGCGTTCCACATCATCGACATCGCCGGCTTCCGAGAGCTGTGGTCGCTCAGCCGGCCCGAGTTCGTGCTGGCCGCGGTCTCCTCGCTGGGTGTCGTCGGGCTCGGCGTGCTGCCCGGTGTGCTGGTGGCGGTGGGGCTGTCGGTGGCCGTGGCCCTGTCGCGCATGGCCCACCCGCACGACGCCGTGCTCGGCGATGCCCCCGACCTCGACGGCTGGGTCGATGTGGACACCTACCCCAACGCGTTGCGCGACGACGGGCTGCTCGTGTTCCGCTTCGACGCCCCGCTGTTCTTCCTCAACATCGAACGGTTCACCGAACGGCTCGACCGTGCGTTGCGTGACAACCCCGGCATCGAGGAGTGGGTGGTCATCGACTGCGAAGGCATCGGCTCGCTCGACGTGTCCGCCGTCGACGGCCTCCGCGACGTCACCACCCGCCTCGCCGCCCACGGCACCGCAGTCACGGCGGTCGCCCGCGCCAACCTCGACGTCCTCGCCCTCCTCCGCCGCGCCGGCCTGCTGCAACCCGACGGTGCAGTGCGCAGCTACGCCACCATCAACAGCGCCGTGCAGGCCTTCCGCGCCCGCCACCGCAGCGCAGACCAAGAGTGAGGTGCGGCCCGGCGGTCAGGCTTCAGCCGAGCAGGGCGAGGTCACGGCGGATGTAGCGAAGGTGCGCCCACTCCTCCTCGAGGATCACGCGCACACAGTCGCCCACCGTCGGCCGCCAGTCGTCGCCACCCCACGGGTTGGCGCGCTCCTCGGCGAGAAGCTCCGGTGTGGCGGTGGCGAGGAAGTCCGTCACCAACTGCTGCCGTTCGGCGCGCACGGCGAGGATCTCCTCGAACGTCGGCGTGTCGGCCCGGAAGATCGACATGTCGAAGCCCATCCGGGCGGCACCGTCGAAGATCTGGCCGATCTCGTGGAATGGCTGCTCGATCCGCATGATCCCACCGTGCAGCCAGGCGTCGGTGGCCAGGATCAGATGGCGCAGCGTCTGCGCCAGCGACCACTCGTCGTCGACGTGGGCGTCCACCAGCGTCGCTGGCGTGTTCGCCACTGTGTCCGCCCACGCTGCCTGCGCCGCCACCCAACCGTCCCGCAGGCCCTCAGGCGTCTGCGCCTTCTGCAGCTCGCGGCCGGGGAACTGCCGATTCAGTTCGGCCTCGACGAACGGCACCACGTCCACGCCGTTGACGATGAGGGTGCCGAAGAACAGGTCGTGACTGTCGATGTCCAACCCGCCGACATCGACACTGCGCATCGTCACGTTGCTGACGTCGCACGATCGCATCGTCGCGCCCTTGAAGCTCGTCCTCACGAACGTCGCGCCTTCGAAGTCCTCGGTGCCGGAGTAGGTCGTCATCCCCGCATTCTGCACGCTCGGCCGGACGGGGTTCGCTCAGGAGCGTCGATGGTCGGCGGGTCACCCCGCGGTGCGTGCGGACAACACCTGCTCGACGTGGGCGAGCGCGGTGAGGAGGTCGGCGTCGCCGGTGTTGCCGAACCCGATGATCGCACCCTCGTGGCCGGGCGACTGCGCCCATGTGTCGCGGTAGCTGCCGAGCCGGATGCCATGCGGTTCCAGACGGGTGGCGAGCTCCGTCTCCAGGATGCGGTGCAGGCGGACGGCCACGTGTAGGCCGGCATGGTCGGTGGCACACGGGGTGAGGTGCCCCGCGGCGCTCATGCGCGCCACCCACTCGGCGACCAGCGCGTGCCGCTGGGCGTACACCTTGCGGGCCCGGCGCAGGTGGCGGTCGAGGTCGCCCGTGGTGACGAGGTGGTGGATGGCGTGCTGCAGGAGATCCGGCGGCTGCACGTCGCCGATGGCGCGAAGGGCAGCCGCGTGGCGGGCCAGCTCGGGCGGGAACACCGCATAGCCCA
>JBPOIX010000128.1:0-2406 GCA_052034175.1 Actinomycetota bacterium | reverse complement strand
GGCACACCACTCGGCACGAGTGCGGTTGCGGACCACCTCGCGCAGGCGCTCCTGGAGGTGCGGCCACAACTCGCGGTTCATCTGCTGGGCGAACTCGGGGTCGTCGCTGAGGCCGGTGCGCTGCAGGAGCTCGGCGTAGAACTGCGGCTCGATCGAGCCGAGTGAGACGTACTTGCCGTCGCTGCACTCGAAGACGTCGTAGAAGTGGGCGCCGGTGTCCAGCAGGTTGGTGCCCGGCTTGTTCTCGTCGTGCATGCCGATGCTCTTGAAGGCCCAGAACATGCTCATCAGCACCGCAGCGCCGTCCACCATCGCGGTGTCCACCACCTGGCCTTGGCCGCTGCGCTGGGCTTCCAGCAGGGCGCACACCACGCCGTAGGCGAGGAACATGCCACCGCCGCCGAAGTCCCCCACCAGGTTCAGCGGGGGCAGCGGCGCTTCACCGGCGCGACCGATGTGGGCCAGCGCGCCGGCAAGCGAGATGTAGTTGATGTCGTGGCCGGCCGCCTGGGCGTACGGGCCCTCCTGGCCCCAGCCGGTCATCCGCCCGAACACCAGCTTCGGGTTGCGGGCCAGGCAGACCTCGGGGCCGACACCGAGGCGCTCCATCACGCCGGGGCGGAAGCCCTCGATCAGCGCGTCCGCCTTCTCGACCAGGTCGAGCAGGGTGGCCACACCGTCGGGGTGCTTCAGGTCGAGCGCCACATTGCGCCGCCCGCGCTGCATCACGTCGAAGTGAGGGGCATCGGGCGCCGGGCCGCGCACGGCCTGGGCGCGTTCGACGCGGATGACTTCGGCACCCATGTCGGCCAGCATCATGGCCGCGAACGGCCCGGGGCCGATGCCGGCGATCTCGATGATTCGGTATCCGGAGAGAGGTCCTGCCATGCCCGCCGTTCTACTACGGCGCGGCGGCCGCCCTCCCACCCGAGACAACCCTGACCCGGCGCGGGGCGGCTCAGCGGGCGGTGTGAGTGAGCACGGCGCTGACGACCGCCGGCCACACCTGCGGCGGGATGTCGTGGCCCATGTCGCTGATGTACAGCAGCACCGAGCCCGGCACGAGCTCCGCGGTACGCATGCCGCCGCTCGGCGCGATGAGCGTGTCGTCCCGGCCGTGGATGACCAGGGTCGGAACGTCCAGCCCTTGCAGCGCCGTCGCCCGGCTCCCGCTGGCCACGATGGCCACCATCTGCCGGCCGGCACCCTCCGGGTAGAAGGAGCGATCGAAGTCGCGGGCAGCGCGTGCCTTCGCCGCAGCCTCGTCGTAGTACTTCTTGGAACTGAACACCCGGTAGCGCGGCGCGGCATCGATGAAGGCCTGGCGCTCCGTGGGCGCCGGGGTGATCAACACACCAAGCACTTCGGGGTCGGCCTGGCCGTACTCGGGCTCGCCGGTCGTGCTCATCACCGAGGTCAGGGTGAGCACCCGCTCGGGGTGTTCGATGGCCATGGTCTGCACGATCATCCCGCCCATCGACGCTCCCATGATGTGCGCCTGCTCGATGCCGAGGGCCGTGAGCAGCCCGAACGCATCGTCGGCCATGTGCGACAGGGTGTACGGCGCATCGGTGACCGTCTGGCCGGACATTGCTGCCACCATCGTGGCCGCCATGTCCACCTCGACACCGTCGAGCTTGGTGCTGAGGCCGCAGTCGCGGTTGTCGAAGCGGATGACGTAGCGGCCGCCGGCCGCGAGTTGGCGGCAGAAGTCTTCCTCCCACAAGGTCATCTGGGCGGTGAAACCCATCACCAGCAGGAGGGCAGGGTCGGACGGAGAGCCGAACGTGTCGTACTCGATCTCGATCCCGGTGTTGACTGCGAGACGCGGCATGCGGCGCACGCTACCCTCCGACCATGACCCTGTTCGGTGTTCACATCGGCCTGCAGCACACCACCGCCGACGAGTTGCGTTCCGTCTGGCGGCGCGTGGAAGACCTCGGCTTCGGCTGGATCAGCGTGTGGGACCACTTCTACGGCGCCACCGGCAAGCCGGACGACGCAGCCTGCCTGGAGGCCGTGGCCATGCACGCCGCGCTCGCCTGCACGACCACCAAGGTGCAGTGCGGGTGCCTCGTCTACAGCATCGGCTACCGCCACCCGGCGGTGCTGGCGAAGGCCATCACCGCCATCGACCAGCTCAGCGGCGGTCGCGCGCACATGGGCATCGGGGCCGGCTGGGCGGTGGTGGAGTACGACGCCTATGGCATCCCGTTCCCCGACGTGAAGACGCGCATGGACCAGTTGGAGGAAGGCATCCAGGTGCTGCGCGGCATGTTGCACGACGACGTCACCAGCTTCGAGGGCCGGTACTTCACGGTGAACGAGGCCCGCAACGAGCCGCGCCCTGTGCAGGCCAAGCTGCCGATCTGGGTGGGCGGTGGCGGCGAGAAGCGCACCCTGAAG
>JBPOIX010000256.1:0-14385 GCA_052034175.1 Actinomycetota bacterium | reverse complement strand
ACTTGCAGGCCGGCATGCAGGACGTGGCGCTGTGGCACGAGCGGGACATCTCCCACAGCTCCGTCGAACGGGTGGTGCTGCCGGACAGCGCCCTGTTGGCCTATTACGTGCTGCGCCGCATGACCCGCCTGCTGGACGGGCTGCAGGTCTTCCCGCAGCGCATGCTGGACAACCTGTGGGCCAGCCACGGTTTGGTGTTCAGCCAGCCGGTGCTGCTGGGTTTGGTGCAGGCCGGCCTGAGCCGAGATGAGGCCTACCGCATCGTGCAGGAGAACGCCGGCCGCGCCTGGGACGAGCGGCACTCGTTCCGCGATCTTCTGGAGGCGGACCCGCGGGTGACGGTTCCGGCTGCCGTGCTGGACGACGCCTTCGACCTTGCACGCAGTGTGCGCCACGCCGGCCGAGGCGTGGACGCACTTGCGGCGCTGGAACTGGGCTGAGCGAGTGCGCCGGCAGCGATCAGCTGTTGGCGCCGCGGCCGATACCGGCCGCCTTCAGCACCGCGGCCTCGACACCCACCTGGCGCCAGGCGGCGTAGGAGATGCCGTTGCGCTCGCTGTAGGACTTCGCCACAGCGACGAAGGCCGCTTCGAGGGCCGCCACATCCACCGTGTCGCCCATGCCGGCCAGCTCGGCCTCGAGGTCCATCCGCTTCTGGACGAGCTGGAGCTCCTTCACGGGGTCCGCATCCAGCAGCTCGGCGTCGAGCGCCTCCAGCTGCGCCTGCACCGTTTCCGCGGTGCGCTTGCGGCCGCGCTTGGGCTTGTTGGCGCGCAGCGCTTCGAGATAGTCGCGCACCGCCTTGCCTTCCGTCCGCCCGACCTGCAGCTTCGCCTTATGGTCTGCGGTCATTCCGTTCTTGGGTCCACGCTTTGCCGACATGTGGGCCAGCATAATTTCCATTCCGCCAATTGCAATGGGGAGCAAAGACTTTATGAAGCTCAGTGAGCTCTTCAACTTGGAGCCGCACGGACCGGACACATTTGTCGGTGTCGGGCCACGGTACCCCTGGGGTGGATTGTATGGTGGACAGATCGTGGCGCAGGCACTACGCGCTGCGGCCATGACGGTGGACCCTGCCCAGCAAGTCCACTCCCTGCGCGCCTATTTCATCCGCCGGGGCGATCACACCGAGCCGATCAGATTCGAAGTCGACCGGATTCGCAACGGCCGTAGTTTCTCCACCCGGCGTGTAGTGGCCCGCCAGGCGGTCGGCGCGATCCTCAACCTCGAGGCGTCATTCCAGGCCCAGGAGACCACCGACGACCTGCGGCCGATCCCCTTCGACGGTGGGCTGCCGCTGCCGGAGGACCTGCCGTCGGAGCGCTGGAGCGAGGCCTTCGACCGGCGGTGGATCCCGTCCGGCGCGCTCACCACCACCCGCGACGGCGACGGCCGGTGTGCGGCATGGATGAGGGTCACCGAGGACCTTCCGGCCGACGACCAACTGCTGCACTACTGCTGGCTGGCCTACCTCACCGACGACCTGGCGACGGATGCAGTTCGTACCGCGCATCCGCGGTTCGGCGGCACGGATGGCTCCACGTTCACCGCCAGCCTCGACCACACCATCTGGTTCCACCGGCCGATGCAGGCCGACGAATGGCACCTGCACGACTTCTCCAGCCACGGCTATGTGGGCGCCCGCGGCCTGGCAATTGGCCATGTGTTCGCCCAGGACGGGGTGCACGTGGCGACGGTGGCCCAGGAAGTGCTGATGCGTGCCCGCGACCGGCAAGACTGAGCGGTGATGACCACCGCCGACCACGACGCCCTTGCCGACGCGATCAACACCGTCAGCCGCCTGACGGGCACGTTCACCCTGCGCTCCGGCCAAGTTGCCACCGAGTACTTCGACAAGTACCGCTTCGAGGCCCAGCCCGCCCTGCTCGCCCGCATCGCCGAGGCGCTGGCCCCGTTGGTACCGGCGGGCACGGAGGTGTTGGCGGGGCTGGAAATGGGCGGAATCCCGATCGCCACCGCGCTCTCGCTGCACACCGGCATTCCCGCAGCGTTCGTGCGCAAGGAAGCCAAGAAGTACGGCACCGCCCGGCTGGCCGAAGGGGCGGACATCGTGGGCAAGCGCGTCACCGTGGTCGAGGACGTCATCACCACCGGTGGCCAAGTGGTCATCAGCACCAACGACCTGCGGGCGCTCGGCGCGCTCGTCACCGACGTGCTGTGCGTCATCGACCGCAGCCCCGACCAGGGGGCGGCCCTCACCGCGGCGGGCCTGCGAATGCACGCCCTGCTCACCCGCGCCCAACTCGACGCCGCCGAGGCCCGCCGCACCGCCTGAGCTCGGGCTCCACCCGCTTTACGTAAAGGCTGTCGGACTTCGGGCCCTGGTCAGGGACGGTGCACACCCCGACAGGGTTTACGTAAAGGCGAAGGAGCGGCGGCGCGTTGGTCCCTACGCTGCGGGCATGGTGCTGCGCCAGGCCGAGCCCGAGCTGTTCGCCGCCGCCCGTCAGGCGGGGTAGAGCACACCTGGGTTCAAGGTGCAGCGCGGGTCCAGCGCGTGTTTCACGGCGCGCATCGCAGCCAGGTGTGTCGGGCCGTGCAGGCGCTCCATCCAGGCGGTCTTCGCCACCCCGATGCCGTGCTCGGCGCTGATCGTGCCGCCGAGGTCGATGGCCGCGGCGAGGATGTCGTCCTTCAGGGCCGCGGCCGCATCGCCGGCATCGAGCACGTTGACGTGCAGGTTGCCTTCCGCGAGATGGCCGAACACCACGAGCCGGGCTCGCGGTGCCCGCGCCGTGAGCGCCGACCGCACACGCCGCACGAGGCGGTCGAGGTCGTGCACGGGGACGGCGACGTCCAGCTTCAGGGGCACACCCTGCGCCCCGAGTGCGATCGTCACATGGTCTCGGATGCGGAACAGCTCCTCGCGCTGCGGACCGACGGCGAGCACACCCTGCTGGTCCGCCAGGAGGCCGAGGAGGTCGTCCGCTGGATCGCGGTGCGCCGCACAGTCCACGAGTAGGAACGCCCCACCGGACGACGGCGGGAGGGGCGACGCCATGCCGAGGTGACGGCAGGTGACGTCGAGTGCCTCGGGCATCAGCAGCTCCACCGCGTCGAGCGACGGGAGGGCACGCAACGCGGGAAGCAGCGCCACGGCGTCGACCAGGGAGCGGCAGGCCACCAACGCCGCAGCGGTGGCGCGGTACCACGGCACCAGCCGCAGCCGGGCGGCGGTCACGACGGCCAGCGTGCCCTCGCTGCCCACCACCAGCTGGGGGAGCGACAGCCCAGCCGTCTGCTTCGGCAGACCGTGCAGGTCGGTGACCACCGAGCCGTCCGCCAGCACCATCTGCAACCCCATCACCTGGGCACGCATCGTGCCGAAGCGGACCACGCGCGAGCCGCCGGCGTTGGTGCTGACCGCACCGCCGACGGTGGCAGTGGCACGCGCCCCCCAGTCCACCGCGAAGTCGAGCCCGGCCGCGCGCGCGTGCTGCTGCAACTGCTCGATGGTCACCCCGGCGCCCACGGTGACTTGTTGCGCGGCCACGTCCACCGCGCCGAGCGTGTCGAGGCGGCGCAACGACAACAGCACCTCGCCGCCCCGCGGCACGCTGCCGCCGACCAGGCCCGTGTTGCCGCCCTGGGGAACGATCGCCACGCCCGCGGCGGCACAGGCCCGCACGACCGCCGCCACTTCGTCCACCGTGCCCGGCCGCACCACGGCGCACGCTGGTGCACCCCATTGGCGCAACCAGTCGACCTCGTAGCCGGCACGCACGTCCGCATCCGTGACCACATGCGCCTCACCGACCGCGGCCCGCAGGTCGGCAAGCAGGCCGGGCCGTGAACCGGGCAACGGGCCGTCGCTCACGCCACGATCTCGGCGCCTGCGGGCAGCTCGCGCAGCAGCGGGTCGCTGACCCAGCAGCGGGTGAGGTGCAGGGTGCTCTCGATGCGCACGACGCGCTTGGGCGCGTCGAAGGCCCGGCCGCACATCGAGAGCGCGGCCTTGATGCAGTCGTCGTCGGTGGGCAGCACCATCGGCATGCGGCTGCGGCGCACTCCGGCGATGCCCGCTGTGAAGCAGTTGATGTACGTCTTCTTCCAGTCGATCTGCTGGGCCACCGACACCGGGATGAAGTCGGCGAAGCCGATGCCCAGCACGTTGCCGCCGGAGATCGGGGTGATGCCGAGCAGGACGATGGTGCTCACGTCCGGCTCGCCCGGCTCGTCCAGGCCGTGCACGTAGAAGCGGCCGGTGACGTTGGGGTCCATCGTCGTGCCACTGATGTCCTTGCCGCCCTTGTCCACGATGAGCACGTCGATCTGCGGGAACGGCAACGGTGGCACGAGTTCGCGGGCGATGTCGTTGAGGTCGATCTCCGCCTGTGCCCCCACCTCGGCCCCGGTGAGGGCACGGACCACCGCCACCTCTCCGCTGGCCGATTCGATCGAGGCCACCCCGCCGAGGATGCGGCCGGTGGCCTTCAACGCGGCGATGCCGTCGAGGATGCGGTTGCGCATCTCCACCGGGCCGCACGCGTGGATCTGTGCCGCGCCCGGCTGCTTGCCGAACCCGACCACGGCCATCTTGGTGACACCGCTCTCGATCGGCCCCTTGAAACAGGTGTGCGGCTTGATGCGGTTCACCGGCAGGATGCGGTCCGCGCCCGCGGCATGGCGGTCCAGATAGAGGGGCATGCCACCGGGCGTGCGCGCCACTTCGACGGTCTCCATGGTGGCCCGGATCTCGGCGCCCAACGCCTCCTCGGTCATGCCGAGCGTCTCCAACATGGCCCGCTGGCCTTCCGCGGTGGCACCTCCGTGGCTGCCCATCGCCGGCACCACGAAGGGTTCCGCGCCGAGGGCGCGCAGGCCACTGAGCACACCGCGCAGCAGGGCCACGCGCTGGGTGAGGCCGCGGCTGCCGCCGCCCACGGCGACCGTCATCCCCGGGGTGACCAGGCCGGCCAGGCGCGCCACCACGTCGTCGTGCGCGGCCTGCTCGACGTCGGCCACGGGTTCGGGCTGGGGCACCGGCAGGCGCACCTCCGTCAACGCCGGCACCTTGAGGTCGGGGTGGAACGGCAGCTCCACCCCCTGCACGAGTTGATCCCAGTTCACTGCCCGAGTCTCTCGCGAAACCGCCGCCGGTGTCATCCCTCAACCGCGGAAGGTGCGGATTCTCGATGACACCGAGCCGCGAGCCGGTGGCCGCGAGGCGGAATGGGCAGCGGGGTCAGGGTTCGACGACCACCTTGTCCGAGGCGCTGCGACCGAACGTCTCCGGGGCGTACATCTCCTCGGCCCGGGTGGGCGGAACGACGAAGGTGCCAGGCGTGGTGGCGCGGGCCACATAGCTGTAGTCGTACGTGCCGCCGGGCAGGAACGTGGTGAACGCCTCGGCGCGGTCGTCGCGCAGCTGCTGGTGTTCGTACCACGGGCCCCAGCCCCGCCACCACGACATCTCGTACGCCGGCATGGGCATGCCACCGCCGTCGCCTTCCACACCGGGCACCGACGGGGTGACGGCCAGCGCCGGGTTGAGCGCCTCCAGGCCGGCTGGCAGGGGGTCGATGAGCGCCACATGCGTCCGCTGGCTCTCGGCCACCATCTGCAGCGTGACCCGCACCCGCGCCCCGGCCTTGATGTGCCAGGTGCCGTCGTCGTCGCGCCACACGTCGCCCGGGTCGTCCACCGCTTCGTAGGTTCGGGTGACCTCGAAGCCGCGGTCCAGGGGGTCGAGCGTGAGGTCGTCCGGCGCGTAGCGCAGCCCGATGCGGTAGTACAGGCGGCCGGTGCCGTCCTTGGCCAGCACGAGGTCGGTGTCGCCGGCTGCGATCAGGTCGCCCATCGGCACCTCGAAGCGCACCCGGTCGGTTTCGCGCCCCTCGAACTGGTGCCCGCCGGCGTACTGGTCGCCGAGCCACACCTGGGCCAGGAAGTCCGGCGTCTGCGCCTCGTAGGTGACGAAGTAGCGGTGCAGCGCGAGCAGGATGAACGAGTTCTCCTGGATGTTGTCCCACGCGCCCTGCACCCGATGGGCCAGCAGGCCGTTGACGAGCTTGGGCACGAGGTCGCTCTCCGGGTCCTCACCGATCAGTGCGTCGAGCACGATGCCGTCGGTGCGCCGGTTGCTGTGGAGGATGACGTACGCCGCGTCGGTGTACGAGGTGGAGATGTTCGCCGCGCCGGCGGTTTCCACCACTCGGTTGGCGATCAGCCGGCCGATCTCGTCGTGGACGGCATCGTCGTCGACCGAGCCCCAGATCCACGCCAATGCGTCGGGCTGCATGGCCGAGCCGCGCTCGGCGAACAGGGCTTCGGCGGCGGCAGCGTCGCGCCGACCGGCCAGCGCCAGCGTCCACAGGGCGTAGGCGCGGATCGTGGTGCGCTCCTCCACCCCGTAGTCGGACGGGATGTGCGACTCGATGTCGGCCAGGTACTGCAAGGCCATGTCGAGCGTGTTCTGCGAGACAGTGAACCCGCGGTCGTCGGCCAGCAGCAGCGCATGAGTGACCTGCACCGTGTGGTACGGCTCGGACGGATGCACGCGGTCCCACCAGCCCCACCCGCCGTCGCCCTGCTGCAGCAGCTCCAGGCTCGCGACGTCGGCGGTGACCGCGGCGTTCATCTCGGCCGCGGTCGGCAGGCCCTCCGCCTCGAACGCCTCCAACACGTCGCGCAGGGCGGCGATGGCGATGATGCGCGACGCCATCGCATCGCTGGAGTCGTACCGGTAGCGGGTGATGTACAGCACCGCGTCGGTGAGCGCCTGCAAGGAGGTGGACGACGTGGTGATCTCCAGCCCGCCGAACTGCGGGATCACGCCGGTGGGTGCCAGCAGGGGTTGCAGCACCGCGCCGTCGTCGACCACGCCGTACGTGGCGAAGGCCTCCGCGGTGGCCGGGGTGTACACGGGCAGGGAGCCGGTGGCCGCGTCGGCCATCGAGTCGTCGGTGCTGACCACGGCCACCCGGTAGGCGGCCGTGCCGGCCTGGTCGGTGGCCACGGGGAAGCGCACCTCGACGCGGTCGCCAGCGGGCACGCTCACGGTGCGGCCGGCCGGCTCGGCGGGCGAGAGGTTGGAGGTCTGCAGCACCACGTCCACCTCCACCGCTGAGGTGCCGAGGTTCTGCACCACGACAGGCAGTTCGAACGTGTCGCCGAAGTTGGCGAAGCGCGGCGGGCTCGGGCGTACCGACAGGGGAAGCTGCGCGGTGACGGTGCTCTCGCCCTTGCCGAACGAGTCGTCGCCGCTGACGGCCACGACCATCACCCGGTAGCGGGTGAGTGTGTCCGGCAAGGTGACGGGCACGGTGACCCGGCCCTGCGCATCCGTCGTGACCGACGGCTCGAACAGGGCCAGCGCATCGAACTGCGACCGCACGGTGATCGGGTCGGTGGAACTGCCGCTGGAGTTCGCCCACTCGCCCTCGGCCAGGTCCTTGTCCGGCACGGCGGAGGGCAGGGCGCCACCGTCACCACCCGCACTGTCCTCGGCAGACGCTGCGGTGGTGGCCGGGGTGGCCTCGTCATCGTCGCCGGTGGCGGAGCGGGAACCCCACGCTTCCGGGTCGAGCAAGCGCAGCAGGCTGCGGGAGTAGTAGCCGCCCGTCGGTTCGTACCAGCCGCCGTAGAACGCGCCCAGTGGGTCGGCCATCTCGTAGTCGCTCAAGGCCAGCACGGCCTCGTCCACCACCACGACCGCCAGTTCGACACCCTGCACCGGGGCACCCGAGGCGTCCGTCACCACGACGTCCAGCGCGGTGTCCGCCCCGGGCAGCACCGTGTCGGCCTGCGGCGTCACGTCCACGGTGAGGGTGCGCGATGCCAGCGACACCGGCAGGGTGAGCCCGCCGACGGCGTAGGCCGGGCGGGCGGGGAGGTCGGTGAGCACCGTGCCATCGGCTGCGGTGCGCGGCGTGGAACCGACCACGTCGAAGCCGACCTGCAGCGAGGGGGTGTCCGCCTCAGTGATCGGCACCTGCACGATCGCGGTGCCGTCGACGATGGTGAACCGCTCCGTCGTCTGGAGGCCGTTGCGGCTGATGGTCATCAGGCCCTCGCCGGTGGCGAACGGGGCGGACACCAGCAGCTCTGCGGTGTCGCCCGGGGCGTAGTCGGCGCGGTCCGGGACGACGGTGACCGCTTCCTGCTCCACCCGCATCGAGGGCCGCTCGGCCGCGCCGGACACCCACGTCGTGAGCTCGGTGCGGTTGCGGCCACCCGCGGCGTCGGCCACGACCGCGGTGATGCGGTACTGGCCGCCGAGGGTGGCGGTGAACTCGCACGGCACCGGCTCGGCCGCCGAGGTGACGTCGCACTCGACGGCGTCCACCACCTGATCGGTCCACTCGCCGTTGGCGTACACGCCCTCGACCCGCCCTGCGCTGACCGTCAGCGCGGTGCCGGGCACGGCGTTGCCGTCGATGTCGGTGACGATCACGTCCACCACCAACGCCTCGCCCTGACGCACGAACGAGTGCGCGCTGCGCAAGCCGACGTAGCGGTCCGCGGCGTGCACCAGCAGGCCGGTGCTGGAAGCCCACGCCTGGCGGTTCACGTCCTCCACGGTGGCCTCCGCAGTGACCACCACGGGCAGGTCGGGCAGCACTCCGTCGTCGCCTTCGAAACCGATCTGCAGGTAGTGCGCGCCGTTGCTGTCGGTGGTGCCCTGGTAGGTCTCGACGTCGGCTTGATCGACAGGCCCGCAGCACGGGCCGAAGTCGACGTCGCCGGGGTAGCCACCGCGGGTGTCCTCCACACCCCAGAACCACCACCACGGCTGTTGCACGCCGAAGGTGAACCCGTCCCACCCTGCCGGCGAGTACGTGCCGTCGGAGGTGGTGACCACCCAGGTGACCGGCGCGTCGGGCAAGGGGCCGCCGGCGTAGTAGTTGGCTTCGGCGGCCACGGTGGCGGGCGATGTGCTGAGGTGCGGGCCTTCGCTCTCGGGGTGAGTGGTCACCTCGAACTCGGGGCGCCGATAGTCCTGGACCTGGAACGAGTGGCCGGTGCTCTGCCCCGCCACGCCGGGCTCGCCGCGCAGCTCCACGGTGAGGGAGGCCGGCCCGAGGTTGGCGGTCTCCGGCAGGTCGAGGCTGAGGTCGAAGCCGCCGAGCGCGCCGACCTCGGCGTCGCCGGCGAGCAGCTCCACGCCGTAGGCATCGGTCACGACGTAGTGCACGCTGGCACCGTCGCCGGGTGCGTGCAGGGTGGCGTCGTCGGTGAGCGTCAGGCGGCGCACCCAGCCCTTCACCTTCATCGTCTCGCCGGGGCGATACACCTGGCGATCATCGAACACGAACCATCTCGCGCTGTCCTGCACGGAGGAGCGGCCGGCCCATGTGGGCAGGATCGCCGAGTCGTCGCCCTTCGTGGCCACCAACAGGTCGTCGCCCTCATAGGAGGTCTCGGCCGGCAGTGCCAGCCGGGCCACACCGTCGGCGTCCGTGGCTGCGTGCGCCGCGGAGCTGCCGTTGGTGAAGTGCACGTCCACACCCTGGACCGGCGCACCCGTGCGCAGATCGGTGGTCCACACGACCCCGTCGGTGGCGTCGGTGAACAGGTCCACGCCCAACGAGGTGGACTGCACCCACGTCAGCGCCGGGCGGTTCAGCCAGTACAGGTTCGAGTTCGGCGAGACCGCGGGAACCGGCTCGATGAGCACCACCACATGGCCGGGCTTGCCACCGAGGGCGCCCGCCAGGTCGATCGAGGTCAGCACCGGCACGTCGGCGTCGCCCTCTGGCTGCACCGTGGCGTCGCTGAGGACCTCCCAGTCCGGCACGTCCACCGGCGGGTCCACCCAGTCGCGCTCGTTCGCATACCGCGCATAGTCGGCGAAGTCGTCGATGCCGACGGCGAAGACACGCACCCGCAGCTGGTCGTGGTTCACGGTGAGCGTGGTGAGCTGCTGGCCCTCGGCGAACGGGTCCAGCGTGGTGATCGGGTCATACGCCTGGATGCTCGGTTCGGCCGGGCCGACCTGCACCGTGCGGGTGACGGCTTCGCCGAGCGTCTGCCCGTACACGTCGGTGATGCCGGCCGGCAGGGTGATCGTGTACTCGGTGCGCGGCGCGCTGACACCGTCGATGCTGATGCTGGCCCACTGCACGGTGGCCCGATGCCCCGGCAACGCTGGTGCCACGGCCACCGCCGCCGCATCGGTGGCATCGGCATCCAGCTCGTTGTTGAACTGGACGGAGAAGCCCGAGCCGGGGCGGCACGGCGAACCGCTGGAGCACGACACGTCGGTGACACGCAGCGGCGCGTAGGTGCGCCCGGAGAACGTCTGCGCCTCGGTGGTGGTGGCAGGGCCTTCGGCGGAGGGGGTACCCGGGCCGACATCGATCCGCACGTCCGCGTCGGCGGGCATCGGAGCTGTCGGGCGGAAGGCCACCCACCGCCCTGCGGCGGCCTGTTCGGTGATGTTGCGAACGGTGTCGTCGGCATCGACCTCCTCCGCCGTCGCCAGGCGGAGGGCCACAGTGCGGCCGTCTGCGGTGACGTGGATGGTGCCGAGCACTGCGGCCGGGTCGACGCGCTGGTCGAAGACGGCCACCCACAGTTGGTCCAGCGCCATCGTGTCGTGCACCGGGCTGAGCGTCTGCACGGTCGGGGCGGGGGTGGTGAACGTGAACTCCACGGCCTCGGCCAGTTCGCCGCCGGAGGCCGACACGGTGCCGGCGGGCACGGTGACGGTGTACGTGGTGGCCATCGGCAGACGATCCACCTCGGTGCCGCCGTAGTCGAACCGCAGGGTCTTCGTGCCGACCCACTGCCACGTGCCTTCGATGGCGGGGGAGATGGTGACCGGCACGTCCTGCGCCGCCACCTGGGCAACCGTGCCGACCGCGACCATCGGCTGGTTGAACGTGATCGCGACGTAGGGCGCCACGGGCACATCGCCCTCGGGCTGGTAGCGCACCACCTGCAGCGGGCCGGTGGGAACGTCCGCCGGGGGCGTGCCGCCCGGGCCGGGGAACGGCTCGTCGATCGTGGTGCCCGTGCGGGGCGGCGGGACGGATTGCGTCGGCCAGTTGAACGGCGTCTGCTCGGCTTCCCCACCGGCCCACTCGGGCAGGCGGGCCAGGATCTGGTCGATGCGGCCGGAGTCCGTGGCGGCACCGTCCACCACGGCGAGCGCCGCTTGGGGGGCTCCGAGTGCGGTGCCCTCGGAGAGCCGCACGCCGAAGGTGCGCGGTGCTTCGGCCGCGAGCGGGCCGCCTCCGCCGCCACCGGTGGACACCGAGGTCGACGACGTGGGCGACGAACTGCCACCGTCGTCGCACGCCGAGCCGAACAGGCCGAGGACGGCGAAGATCGCCACCACCCGCCGAGACCGTTGCTGTGCCATCGCCCTGCCCTTCCGACGTGCGGATATGGACGTTGGACGTCCGAGGCCAGTGTGCCGGTTCCCGGCACCAGCCGCCAGAGGCGCAGGTCTGCACCGGCACCCTCGGTAGTGTCGCCGCATGAGTTCGCCCAACCTCTCCGCACGGCGCACGGCGGCTGCCGCCTTCGCCGTGGCGCTGTCCCTCCTGTTCGCGGCGTGCAGCGACGACAGCACCAGCAGTAATGGCAGCGACGCCACGACCACCGTCGTCGAGGACTCGCCCGCCCCTGTACCCACCGTCACCGAGGACACCGATCCTCCCGCCACCGAACCGGTTCGCACCGATCCGGTGGTCACGGAGCCGGAGGTCACCGTGCCCGTCGTCGGCCCGTGGGAGGCCGTCACCGCGCCCAGCGACTGCATGTGCAGCGACGGCAGCGAGTTCCAGTTCTTCGTGCGCGAGGGCAACCCGGCGAAGGTGGTGCTCTTCTTCGAGGGTGGCGGCGCCTGCTTCAGTGCCGAGACCTGCGGGCCGGAGAGCGAGACGTACAAGCGAGCCATCAACTCGCCGGCGGGGCTGACCGATGGCATCTTCGACACCGACGAGGAGCGCAACCCGTTCCTCGGCTGGAGCATGGTGTACGTGCCCTACTGCACGGGCGACGTCCACATCGGCAACGCCACCACGGACTACGGCAACGGTGTGGTGGTGGAGCACAAGGGCTACGTGAACGGCAACGCAGCCTTGGCCGAACTGGTGCAGCGCTTCCCCGATGCGATGGATCTGGTGGTCACCGGCGAGAGCGCCGGCTCCGTGCCCACACCGCTGTACGCCGGCCTGGCAGGCGACCTCCTGCCCGCCGCCCGCATCACCGTGCTCGGCGACGGGTCGGGCGCCTACCCGGACTCCGACGGCTTGAACGCCGGCATCGGCGCCCTGTGGGGCACCCCCAACGCCATTCCGGCATGGCCGGAGAACGCGGGGCTCACCGCCGGCGACTGGAGCTTCCCGGGCCTCTACGTGCAGGCCGGGGCGCACAACCCGAACATCGTCTTCGCCCGCCACGACTACGCGTTCGACGAGGTGCAGGCGTTCTTCTCCGGGCTGGTGGGCATCGACGCCGCGCAGCTGGACACGCTGATCGACGGCAACGAGACACTGATCGAGGACAGCGGGCTGGAGCTGTGGAGCTACATCGCGCCCGGCGGCGGCCACACCGTGCTCAGCGGCGCCGGCTTCTACAGCGAGACCGTGAACGGCACGGCACTGGTGGATTGGGTCACGGCGCTCGTGAACGGCGAGCCGATGGAGGATGTGCACTGCGAGGTCTGCACCGCATGAGCGCGCCGCGAGTCGTGGTGGTCGGCGCCTCGCTCGCCGGGCTGCGTGCGTGCGAGGTGCTCCGCCAGGAAGGCTTCGACGGCACCATCACCCTCGTCGGTGCGGAGGCCGAGGTGCCCTACGACCGCCCACCGCTCTCGAAGAAGGTGCTCGCGGGCGAGTGGGAAGCGGACCGCATCCGCCTGCGCAAGGCGGACGACTTCGCCTCCCTCGCACTGGACCTGCGCCTCGGGGTGGCCGCGACGGCGCTGGACACCGCGGCGCGCACGGTGTCGTTGGCCGACGGTGCGACGGTGGCGTACGACGGGTTGGTGATCGCCACGGGCGCCGCGCCGCGCAAGCTTCCGGGTCAGCCGGATTCGCCGTCCATCGTGACCCTGCGCACCCTGTCGGAGTCGCTGGCCCTGCGCGAGCGGCTCGGCGACGGCCACCGGCTGGTGGTCATCGGGGCCGGCTTCATCGGCCTGGAAGTAGCAGCCACGGCGCGCCAACGCGGGTGCACCGTCACCGTGCTCGAGGGCCTGCCGGCGCCGCTGGTGCGCGGCCTCGGCGCCGAGCTCGGCACGGCCGTGGCTGCGGTGCACTCCCGCAACGGGGTGGACGTGCGGTGCGGCGTGCAGGTGGTCGGCCTCACGGTGCAGGGTGACGGCACGGTGGCCGTGGCGCTGGGCGACGGCAGCACCGTGGCGGCGGCGACCGTGGTGGCCGACACCGTGGTGATCGGCATCGGTGTGGCGCCGGCGCTCGGCTGGCTGGAGGGCAGTGGCCTGACGGTGCGCGACGGGCTGGTGTGCGACGAGACCCTGCAGGCCGGCGCGCCCGGCGTGTTCGCCGCGGGCGACTGCGCCCGCTGGCCGAACGGCGCGTTCGTGGGCGACGACGGCGGCCCGGAGGAGATGCGCGTCGAGCACTGGACGAACGCCAGCGAGCAAGGCGCGGCCGCGGCGCACAACCTGCTGGCCGAGCTGCGCGGCGAGCCGCGGCAACCGTTCGTGTCCGTGCCGTTCTTCTGGAGCGACCAGTTCGACAGCCGCATCCAGTTCGTCGGTCGGGCACACGGCGACGACGACATCCATGTGTTCAGCGGCGACCCCGCCACCGGCCCATTCGCCGCGCTCTACGGCCACGGCGGCCGCCTGCGCGGCGTGCTCGGGGTCAGCAGCCCGAAGCTGGTGATGCCCTTCCGCGCCCTGCTCGCCGCCAAGGCCAGCTGGGCCGACGCCCTGGAGAAGGCAACCCAACTCACCGCGTGAACGCACGGTTCGAACGACTCGGTACGCAAACCCTCCAAGCGGACCTGAGCCAGCTCTGACCGGCCTACGCTGACGGAATGAGGTCGTCCCTCGCCACTGTCGTCGGCTGGCTGCTGGTCATCCTGCTCGTCGGCTACGCGTTCGGGTTCGTGCTCGGCACCCTGCGATTCGTGCTCCGCTCGATCATCTGGTTCGCCGTGCTCGGCGGCCTGCTGTGGGCCTGGCTGGCTCTGAAGGACCCGCCCAAGGCCTGAGTGGGCATCGCCGCCGAAAACTGAGTAACGCACTACTCACGACACCACTGGACGGCGGGTTCACAATGGCGCCATGACGAACGCGCCCGGCCCCTGCCGGCAATTCAGCCGGCCACGCTGGAGGCCTGGCAGGCGCGCGCCGAAACCGACAGCCCGAGCATGGCCGCACGCCGCCTGGCGGTCGAGGTGGCACGGCTCGGTGTGGAGCGGGCCAGCAGCGGGCAC
>JBPOIX010000267.1:0-4175 GCA_052034175.1 Actinomycetota bacterium | reverse complement strand
GGGCCCCCTCGTGCGCTTCGGGCTGCGCCATCTCGGCTACGTGCCGCGCACACTCGCAACCACCACCGCCGGCTGACCCCCGGGCAGCCGCCCCGAGCCGCCACCCCCCGTCGCCCCGCGCCCATCTCCGCCACCACTCCGTCGCCGCCACCCCCCTCCGTCACCCCAACCCGATGTTGTTGCGCGCGCAACTGTCTTGTCACAGAACCGCACGCTGCCTTCCGCGACAACACGGTTGCGCGCGCAACAGTCGTCGCAAGGTGACACTCGGCCCGGATCGGCGTCGACATGACTCGGACGGGCGCCGCGCCATCAGCGCATCGCCACCAGGGGGTCGTCGGCGAGTCTGCTCTCGACGCCGCCCGGCCCCACCGGCGCGCCGCCGCGGATGGTGACCCGGCGCATGCGCCGCTCCACGGTGCCGTAGTCGTCCACGGCATAGTGCATCGTGGCCCGGTTGTCCCACATCACCACGTCGCCGGGCTGCCAGCGGTGGCGCAGGGTCAACTCCGGCTGGGTCATGTGGGCGTACAGCAGGGCCAGCAGCCCATCGCTCTCGACGCGGCTGAGGCCGACGATGTGTGTCGTGAAGCCGGGGTTGACGAACAGGTTCGGCCGCCTGGTCGAGGGGTGAACACGCACCACGGGGTGGATGACCGGGGGCACCTTCATCGCGTCGTCGAGCAGCTGCTGGGCATCCTCGCGGACGAGCGCAGTGTCGAACGGCTCGCCCCAGTACGCGAGTGGGGAGATGCGATGCACCGCTTCCAACTGGCCGCACGCCGCCTGCAACGCCGGCGACAACCGCTCGTACGCGGTCCGCGTGTCCGCCCACATCGTGTCGCCGCCATACGCCGGAAGCGCGTCAGCCACCAACACCGATGCCGCCGGAGGGGTGGGCACGAACGTGACGTCGGTGTGCCAGCGTGCGTTGCGCCCACCCTTTGCGCCGTCGAGCTCGAGGATCTCCGGATGGTCCGGGTGACCGGGCACGACAGGGTGCGCCGGAGTCGGCTCGCCCAGCGCCCGAGCCAGCGCCACCTGTTCGGCGTGGGTGAGGAGTTGCCCGCGCGCCACCAGCAGGCGGTGCTCCTCCAAGAGGGCGAGCAGGACGCCGCCGTCGAGGTCTCCGGCAAGGCGGGCCCCCGAGAGCTCCGCGCCGAACGTGCCGGTGATGGGTTGGACGTCGATCTGCTCCACGGCAGAGATGATGCCATCGGTACGCTGCCGAACGTGAACGCACCCGGCAGGCAGATGTGGGACGACCGCTACGGCGGCGGCGAGTACTTCTACGGCACCGAACCGAACGGCTTCCTCCACGCCCACACCGCAGCGATCCCTGCAGGTGGCCGGGTGTTGTGCATCGCCGAGGGCGAGGGCCGCAACGCGGTGCACCTGGCCCGCCGCGGCTTCGCCGTGTCCTCCTTCGACCTGTCGGCCGCCGGCGTCCGCAAGACGCTCCGCCTTGCCGAGGAGGCCGCCGTCACCGTCGATGCCGTGGTGGCCGATGCCGCCGAGTTCGACGTTGGCGAGGCTGTGTGGGATGGGATCGTCAGCATCTTCGCCCACATGCCGCCCACACTGCGCGCCGACCTGCATCGCCGCGTGGCCACCGGGCTGAAGCCGGGAGGGGTCTTCCTGCTGGAGGCGTACACCCCCGATCAGATCGGCCGCGGCACGGGAGGCCCGAACGTACCGGAGATGATGCCGACCCTGGAGGTGCTTCGCCACGAGCTGGCGGGCCTCGAGGAAGTCCACGGGGAGGAACTCGTCCGCACCGTCATCGAAGGCAGCGGGCACACCGGCGAAGCCGCCGTCGTGCAGTTCATCGCTCGGAGCGCGGGGAGCTCTCGGTGAACCGCGTCGCGCTCGTCACCGGCGCCAACCGCGGCATCGGCCGCGAGATCAGCGCCCAGCTCACGGCCGCCGGAAACACCGTCGCCGTTGCAGCTCGCCACCTGGCCGATGCCCACGAAGCCGCAGCAGCACTCGGCCCCCGTGCCTTCCCCGTGCAACTCGACGTCACCGACGACGCCTCCGTCCGGGCTGCCGTCGATGCCGTGGTCGCTCGTGCGGGGCGCATCGAGATCGTGGTCAACAACGCAGGCGGCCACTACGACGACGGCGTGGTGATGTCCGCCGTTGCTGACGCCGACCTCATCGACGCCTTCGAGATCAACACCATCGGCCCCCTGCGCGTCATCCGGGCCGCACTCCCGCACCTGCACCGGCAAGGGTGGGGGCGGATCGTCAACGTCTCCAGCCGCTCCGGCACGTTCGCCGCCACCTGGGGCACCGCACCCGCCTACGGCGTATCGAAGGCCGCCTTGAACATGCTGACGTTCCAGTTGGCCAAGGAACTGGCCGGCACCGGCATCCTCGTGAACGCCTGCTGCCCCGGGTGGGTCCGCACCCGGATGGGTGGCGACAACGCCGAGTTGACGGTGGAGGAAGGCGCCGACACACCGGTGTGGCTGGCCACCCTTCCCGACGACGGCCCGACGGGTGGCCTCTTCGGCGATCGGCTACCGATCGCCTGGTGACCTCGTGAATGTGCTCACCATCTGCGGCAGCCTCAGGCCCCGCTCGTACAACCGGGCTGCCCTCCACGCCCTCGAGGAGCTGCTCCTCGAGCGGATGGAGCTGATCGAGGGCATCTCCCTCGGGGTCGTGCCTCCGTTCGACCCGGAGTTCGTCGACGACCCGCCCGCACCGGTCACCGCGTTTCGCCAGCAGGTTGCCGACGCCGACATCGTGGTGCTCGCCAGCCCCGAGTACGCCGGCGGCCCCTCAGGCCTGCTGAAGAACGGCCTCGACTGGCTCGTCGGTTCCGGCGAACTGAGCCAACGGGCAGTCGCCGTGCTGACCGTGGCCTCCACCGGGGGCGGCTGGGCGCGCCAGGCGCTGGCCCGTACCGTGGCCTACCAGGGCGGCTTTGTGCTGGCCCAGCTCGGGATCGACGCGCCACGCACCCGCTTCACCGACGACGGCACCATTCGCGACGCCGTGACCCGCACCGTGCTCGGCACCTTCGCCGACGCCATCGTGGTCGCCGCCGCGATGCCCGAAGCGAGCCGCATCAGACGCGCCCGGGCCACTCTTGCGACCCTCGACGTCGAAGCCGAGCAGAAGATGCCCTTTCCGTCGATGCGCACCGTTTGAGCGCCATCGACGTTCAGCCGGAGATCGAACCCGGCGACGGCTAGTCGGCGGTGGGCCCGGCCCCGTCGCCGTCGGCTGCGGCATCGCCGACCGCGTCGCCGTCCGCCGCGGCATCGCCGGCCTGCTCATCCGCGGCAATGGCCTCCGGCGGCTTGGGCGCCCATGCGGGCCGCACACCCGTTTCCAGCTCGATCAGGGTGGCCTTCGCCGCCTTCCAGCGGGCATCCGCGTCCACGGTCCCGCGCCCGGCCGCCTTCGCTGAACGAACACCGGCGATCGCGCGCTCCAACTCGCGCTGCGCCGCCTTCAACGCGTCGGCGTGGGCTGCGGCTTCCGCCGCCTTGCGCTCGGCTTCGGCCTTCGCCGTGGCCTTGCGCTCGCGCTCGGCCTTGTCGCGCTTCTCGGTCTCCTTGACGGCAGCGGCAAAGCGCGCCGCGGCCTCCATCGGGTCGTTGGCGCCGCCGCCCGTGGCAGGGCGGGCCGCGACGGGAGCAGCGCTGGGCTCGGAACGATGGCGACGACGGCTCGGCATAGCGCGCCAGGCTAGGCCAAGGCCACCGCCGACCGCACGGCTGTGTAGACCGCCACCACGGCGAGCAGGCCGACGAACCAACGCTGCAACTGCCGCGAGTCCCGCCGGCCGGCCAGGCGACTTCCCGAGATCACGCCCGCCAGGCTGGCCACCACGAACGGGATGACCACCTTCCACTCGACGTTGCCGGCCTGCAGGCGCGTGCCGAGGGCCACCACCGAGTTGATGATGATCACGATCAACGACGTCCCCGCAGCATCGGGCATCGAGAAGCCGAGCGCGAGCACCAGCATCGGGACGATGACGAAACCGCCGCCAACCCCGAAGAAGCCGGTGAGCAGGCCGACGAACGACCCGGCCAGCAGCACCTTGAGCACGGTCGGGGCGTCGGCGTGCAAGGGGCGCGTCACCTCGGGCGCGCAATCCGGGCAGGGCCGGCTGCGCTTCCACATCACCACCCCTGCCGCCACCATCACGCCGG
>JBPOIX010000346.1:0-5089 GCA_052034175.1 Actinomycetota bacterium | reverse complement strand
GAACACATACACCAACACGTCGCGCCACAACAGCGCCAACCAGCCCGGGTCGTGCGCATCGAACGACACCTTAACGGTCCGGCTCATCACGCCTCCTACAGCTCGCCGCCCACCACCGCGCTAACCCTCGCGGACAGGTCGGCGATCAGCTGGCGGCGCACCACCTGCTCGGCCGCCGTGAGCCCGCCGTCCACCGTCACCACCTGGCTGGGCCGCACGGAGACGACCACCCGCTGGTCGGCGTCATACACGGGCCGCTCGCGGCCGTAGCGCTGCTGCAGCCGTTGGTAGAAGGCTGCGCCTGGGTCGGGCTCGATCGACTCCACCACCCCGCGGATCTCCAATGTGCGATACGGGTCCGCCGGGTCGGTGATCAGCACCGATACCCGCGGCTCGCGCTGCAGGTTGCGCATCTTCTGGCGCCCCGAGGTGTGGGTGAACAGCACATGCGTGCCGTTCCACTCGAACCACATCACGCTGCCCTGCGGCGAACCGTCGGGCCGGACGGTGGACAGGTGGACGAAGTTCGGTTGCTCCAGCAGGTCCAGGTGGCTCTGCGGAACCGTGACGGCGGACGACATACCCCAAGGTTGTCACGCGTCGCCCGCGGCGCCGCGCCGCGCCCACACCCCCGACCCGCAGGCCTACTGTGACCCACCGAACCGGCCGACCCCTGCCCCACCCGAGCGGAGCGTGAACACCCATGAGCGAAGAGACGATGCGCTGGACCATCGGCGACACCACCCTGACCGCTCTGGTCGAAGCCGAGACCGCGGGCATTCCCGCCCAGCTGTTCTTCCCCAACGCCACCATCGACGACATCGCCGGCGTCGACTGGCTGGGCGACATCCCCGGGGCTGCCGCCGCCGACGGCACCATCGCCTTCCGGGTGCAGGCATTCGTCATCGAAGCCGGCGGCCGCACCGTGCTCGTGGACCCGTGCGTGGGCAACGGCAAGCAGCGCTCGATGCCGTTCTGGAACGAGCTGCACACCCCGTGGCTGGACCGCTTCCACGCCGCCGGCTTCAGCGAGAGCGCCATCGACATGGTGGTGCACACCCACCTCCATGAAGACCACATCGGGTGGGACACCCAGCTGGCGGACGGGGTGTGGACGCCTACGTTCACCAACGCCCGCCACATCTACGTCGACGCCGAGCACGACTGGGCCTCCCACCGCAGCGAGCCCGGGCAGAACCCGTACGGCGACTCCGTGGCCCCCATCTTCGCCGCCGGCCTGGCCGACGTGGTGACGGCCGACGCCGAACTGCTCCCCGGCCTGCGCCTGCAATCCACCCCGGGGCACACCCCCGGCCACGCCTCGCTGATCGTCACCACCGGTGCGGAGAACCTGGTGGTGAGCGGCGACCTGCTGCACCACCCGCTGCAGTTCGCCAACTCCGGCATCGACGAGGTCGGCGACGTCAACACCGCCCAGGCCCGCGTCACCCGCGCCGCATGCTTCGACCATTGGGCCCACGAGGGCTGCGTGGTGGCCGGAACCCACTTCCCCGTCGCCCCACTCGGCAGGGTGGAAGCCACCGCCACGGCGTGGCGCTTCCACCCCACCGCGGCCAACGCGTCGCGCCACCCCTTGCCAAATTAACGTACCGCTAGTACGTTTCGGCAGGACGGCGCGCTTGCTGCGCCCGTCACCTGGACTGGGGGGTTCACCGATGACCGCAACCGACACCTGGCAGACGCCGTTCCTGCAGGGGCTGCTGGCCCCCGTGCGCGAAGAGCGCGACGACCGCAACCTGGAAGTCGAGGGGGAGATCCCCGCCGGTCTGCGCGGCATGTTCGTGCGCACCGGGCCGAACCCACAGTTCGCGCCGCTCGGCGCCTACCACCCGTTCGACGGCGACGGCATGCTGCACGCCGTCTACTTCGAGGGCGACGGCACGGCCCGCTACCGCAACCGCTGGATCGAGTCCAAGGGGCTGCTGGCCGAGCGCGCCCGCGGGCATGCCTGCTACGGCGGGATGAGCAACTTCCAGATCCCGTCGGCCGACGTGCTGGCCGAGGGTGGCATGTTGAAGAACACCGCCAACACCGCCACCGTGCGCCACGCCGGGAAGATGTTCAGCATGCTGGAGGCCGGTCCGCCCACCCAGTTCGACCGCGACCTGAACACCCTCGGCGAGTGGACCTTCGACGGCAAGCTGGAGGGCCCGTTCACCGCGCACCCGAAGGTGGACCCCGTCAGCGGCGACATGCTGTTCTTCGGCTACAGCCCGATGGCCCCGTACCTTCGCTACTCCGAGGTCAACGCCGCCGGCGAGCTGGTGAACAGCACCGAGATCGACATCCCCGCGCCGGTGATGATGCACGACTTCGTGGTCACCGAGCACTACGCGATCTTCCTCGACGCCCCCGCCGTGTTCGACCTGGGGGTGATGCTCAACGGCGGCGACCCGATGAGCTGGAAGCCGGACAACGGCACCCGCCTCGGCGTGCTCCCCCGTGGCGGCAGCAACGCCGACATCCGCTGGTTCGAGATCGACAACTGCTACGTCGTGCACTTCTTCAACGCCTGGGAGAACGGCAACACCATCGAGCTCTACGCCCCGCGCATGCCGGACATGCCGGGCGGTTTCCAGTTCGACAACCCGGGTGCGGCCCGCGAGCCGATGCCCTGGAAGTGGACGATCGACCTCACCACCGGCACGGTCACGGACTCCCAGTTCAGCGACCTGCCGTGCGAGTTCCCGCGGGTGGACGACCTGCTGGCGGCGCACCGCACCCGCTTCGGCTACGCCTGCCCGCAGCGCTCGTGGGAGTTCGAGTTCGACTTCGAGGGCGTGATCAAGCACGACTTCGAGACCGGCTCCGTCTCCGCGCACTACTACCGCGACAGCGAGGTGTGCGGCGAGCACGTCTTCGCCGCCAACCCGAACGGCACCTCGGAAGACGACGGCTGGCTGCTCAGCTTCGTCACCGACCGGGCCACGATGAAGAGCGAGCTCGTCATCCTCGACGCCCGCGACATGTCGGCCGCACCCGTGGCCCGCGTGAAGATGGCGGCCCGGGTGCCGATCGGCTTCCACGCCAACTGGTTCGCCGACTGACACGGCGAGCCGGCAGGCACCCAGCCACGAGCGCTGGGTAACGTGTGCCTCGATGTCCTCGGTGCTCGACCTCCCTCCCGGCCCACCGCAGGAACCTGACCACCCCACCCCCGAGCCTTCCGGCGGGCAATCATCCGGCGGCGAGCAAGAGGCCGGCGGGCAGGCCACCGACCCAGCCGTTCCAGCCGTACCTGGCCGGTCGATCACCCTGCGCGGCACCACGTACCCGGTGCAGCTCCCCCGGCTCCGCGACCCGCGCCTGTGGGTGGCTGGGGTCACCCTGTCGGTGCACACGCTCGGCCAGCTCGGCCTGCACTTCCAGCTCAGCGTGCCGCAGCTCCTGTCGGCGATGCTCACCGCTGCCGTCATCGAGGTGGCGCTCACGTTCCGCAACCAACGGGCGTTCGTGTGGCCGGCAAGCGCCCTGCTCACGGCCAGCGGCATCGCGCTCATCCTGCGCCTGCCCACCACCCCGCGCGGCGATCACTGGACGTTCCACCAGTGGTACGTCTACGCCGGGCTCACCGCCTTCGCGGTGCTCACCAAGAACCTCGTGCGCTACCGCGGTGCGCCCGTGTTCAACCCGTCGAACGTGGCGCTCGTGTTGGCCTTCGTGGTGCTCGGCACCACCCGGGTGGAACCCCTCGACTTCTGGTGGGCACCGCCGAACGCGTGGATGATCGCCGCCTACGCCATCATCGTCGTGGGCGGCGCACTCATCACCAGCCACCTGCGGCTCCTCGCCGGCGCCATCGCCTTCTGGTTCACGCTCGCCGCCGGCACCGCGCTCGTGGCCGCCTTCGGCCACTGCATCACCGCCCGCTGGGCCTTCGCACCGGTGTGCGGGTTCGACTACTGGTGGGCGATCGTCACCTCACCCGAGGTGCTGATCTTCATGTTCTTCATGATCACCGATCCGAAGACCGTGCCCCGCGGCCGGGTCGGTCATGTCACGTTCTGCGTGCTCGTCGGCATCACGTGCGTCCTGCTGATGGCCCCCCAGTCCACGGAGTACTGGAGCAAGGTCGGGCTCCTCGGCGGGCTGACGGTGATGTGCGTGCTCCGCCCGCTCATCGAACGGGTCGTCCCTGCCCGGGGCAGCACGGACGACCGACTGGTTCGCTTCGCCGGCCGCGTGCTGCGCGGCACCTCGGGCACCCGCCGTCGTGCCCCCCGCCTGGCACTCGCCCTCGTGGTGGCCCTGGTGGTGCCGACGGCTGTCGTCGCGGCCGGCGTGCCGGCACGCGCCACCCCCACGCCCACGCTGCACGACGTGCTCGGCCGCGACCCGTCGCGGATCGACCCGAGCACCCTGCCGACGGTCACCGTCGACCAGGCAGTGATGGAGTGGAACCACGAGATCACCGCCGACGGCGCCCAGCGCATCGTCCTCACCCTGGTGGAGAACCTCGCGCTCGAGGCGGAGGCTTTGCGCTCGGCCAACGAGCCGCTGCTCTCGGTGGTGGACCACGGCGAGCGCCTCGACGCGATGCGCACCCAACTCGCAGAGGCGGCCGCCACGGGGCGGCTGGAGATCCGCACCTACCGCATCGACACCGTCCACGTCACCCTGCTCGTGCCGTTCGGCCGTCAGGACGGGCTCAGCCTCGGCATGGAATCCCGCGGCACCGTCGTGGTGCAGACATTCGCCGACGGCACCCTGCAATCGACACGCACGGAGCCCTTCGCCACCACGTTCGCGGTGCGCCGCGCCACGGGTGATCGCTGGCTCACGGTGGCTGAGCTACCGGTCGGAGCCTGAGCCGCGTGCGCCGCCGCACCAGGGGGCTGGTCGCCGCGGGCGTGGCCGTGGTGGTCGCGGCTGCCGGTGCCATCGTATGGCTGCTGCAGCCCGATGATGGGGGCAACTCGTCGGTCGCGGTGCCACGCTTCGTCGACGACACCGTGGCCTCGGGGCTCGACCACCGCTACGAAGGCGGCGCCGAGTTCTTCGAAGGCGGCGGGCTGGCGAGCCTGGACTGCGACGACAACGGCTTCGCCGACCTGTACCTCGCGGGCGG
>JBPOIX010000359.1:0-4960 GCA_052034175.1 Actinomycetota bacterium | reverse complement strand
GCACGATGCCGAGGTCCTTGCGCATCCACTCCACGGCAAAGCCGAAGTCGAACTCGTCGCGCACCATCGTGGGGCCGCGGTTCTCCAGCTGCCAGCTCTGCGCCGCGCCGTACTTGACGACCTCGATCACCTGGTCGGCGTTGAGGCCGGCCTTGACGGCGAAGTTCAGCCCCTCCGCCAGGCCCTGCACGATGCCGGCGATGAGGATCTGGTTCACCATCTTCGTCAGTTGCCCTGCACCGGCCGGACCCATCAGCGCGCTGGCCTTGGCGTAGCTGGCCATCACCGGCTGCGCCAGGCGGTAGAACGCGTCGTCGTCGGCGCCGCACATGATCGTCAGCTGGCCGTTCTCCGCCCCCGCCTGCCCGCCCGAGACAGGGGCGTCGACGAACCCGACACCGAACTCGGCGCACGCCTCGGCCAACTCCCGCGCCACTTCGGCGGACGCCGTGGTGTGATCCACGAGAACAGCGCCTGCTTCGGCGCCGCTCAGTGCCCCGTCCGGGCCGTAGACGACCTCGCGTACATCGTTGTCGTTGCCGACGCACATGAACACGAATTCGGCACCTTCGGCAGCCTCACGAGGGGTGGGCGCAGCCCTGTTGCCGTAGAGCGCCACCCAGGCCAGCGCCTTCTCCGGGGTGCGGTTGTAGACGGTGACCTTGTGGCCGTTGGCCGCGAGATGACGTGCCATCGGCGCACCCATCACGCCCAGCCCGAGGAAGGCGACATTGCTCATCTCCCTAGTCTTGCCGTTCACGACAGCACGAACGGACCACGGCGTCGCGGCGCTACGTTGCAGGTGTGATCGACCATCTCGTGCTGGCCACCCCGGACGTCGCAGCCAGCGCCGCCACCCTGCGCCAGCACTGGGGCATCGAGTTGTCGGCCGGCGGCCAGCATGTCGGCCTCGGCACACGCAACGAGCTCACCGGGCTCGGTGGCGGCACCTACCTCGAGGTCGTCGGCCCGGATTCCGCGCAGCCCGCGCCGTCGCAGCCGCGGCCGTTCGGTGTCGACGAGTTGCACGAACCGCGTCTGGTGGCCTGGTGCGCCCGCCCGACGCGGCCGATTCCCGAGATCCTCGCCGACTTCTCCGTGCTCGGCATCACGGCCGGCCCGGTGGCAGCGATGTCCCGCCGCCGGCCCGATGGGGTGCTGTTGGAGTGGAAGCTGACGTTCCCGCTGCTCGGCCACCCGCACCACGGCACCGTGCCGTTCCTGATCGACTGGCTGGAGTCGCCGCATCCGACCGAAAGCCTGGCGGAGGGTGCGCATCTGAGGGTGCTGCGCCTCTCCCACCCCCAGCCGGGTCTGTTGCGGGCCGCGCTGACGGCGGTGGGCCACGACGACCGGATCGAGGTCGTCGAGGGTGAGGCTGGCCTGGCGGCGTCGTTCGACACCCCGGGCGGGCGCGCCAGCCTGTAGTCGCGGCCGAAATCGGGTGGAGCGGCGCGGCCACTGCTGCGAACATGCGCCGGTGAGCGACGAACTCCCGCTGGTATGGCCACTCGGCGCACTTCGCCTGCGCCTGCCCATGCCCATACCCCTGCCCATACCCCTGCCCCTGCCCACCGGACAGATGGAGCTCCGTCCGGCTTCGGATACGGACGCGGCAGCGATGGGCTGGCTTGCGCACGACCTGCTGCCACCCCACGAACGGCACTTCACCCCCGGCCTCAGCAGTCGCCGCGGGCCCACGCAGGAGGTCACCGCGCGCTCGTTCCTGCAGCGGACATGGGCCAACCGTTCCGAGCTCTGCGCCGAGAACTGGACCATCCCCTTCGCCGTGGTGATCGACGGCAACGTGGTTGGCATGCAGGCGATCCATGCGGACGACTTCCCCGTCAGCCGCACCGTTCGCACCGGCTCGTTCCTTGCCGCGTCAGCCCGTTCCCGTGGCGTGGGCACCGCAATGAGAGCACTGGTCGTCGAGTTCTGCATCGCGCAGCTCGGAGCGCACACGATGGTGACCGGGCACATGGTGGACAACCTGGCGTCGCAACGGGTCTCGCAGAAGCTCGGCTACGAGTTCGTCGCGACGGAACAACAGGAGTTCGGCGGCGCGCATCACGCCAAGCATGTGCTGTCGCTGTCGGCGCAGCGGTGGACCGCGGCACGGCCACCGTGGCTCGACGCCGCCGAGTTCACCGGTGTCGAGCCGGTGCTCGCGCTGCTCGGGTGCGCCGGAATCGGAGAAACGTGAAACCGCCCTGCGGGCCCGAGCGGATCACCCCAGGGTGGCGAGGAGTTCGTCGATGATCGACACCGGCGTCAATGGGTGCATGAACACCACGCGGCCGACTGGTTCGCCCCGGTAGGTGGTGGGGGCAACCACAGCGACCCCCTCGTCGATGCAGCGGCGTCCCCACTCTTGCCACTCCGCGCTCCCCCAGCCTGGCCGCCGGAACAGCACCACGCCGAGCTGAGGGTCGAGCACGGGTTCGGCCACCCCACTTGCGCGTAGCGCCGCGGCGAAGGCGTGGGCGAGCGCAATGCCGGCGCGGATGGCTTCGCGGTGGGCCTCGACGCCGTGGAGCGCCAGCGCGAACCAGATCGGCAGGCCGCTGGCGCGACGGGTGAGCTGGAAGCCGAGGTCGCTGGGGTTCCAGCCCTCGACGTCGCGGAACACGTCGATGTACGGGCCGTGCTGAGTGTGTGTGGCCGCAGCCAGCTCCGGTCGGCGGTACAACAGCGCGCAGGAGCCCGCGGGTGCGAACAGCCACTTGTGCGGGTCGACGATCAGGCTGTCCGCCCGCTCGATGCCGGCGAACAGATGGCGGCACTCGGGCAGGAGGGCCGCAGCCAGACCGTAGGCGCCATCCACGTGCAGCCAGGCGCCGAGGCCCTCCGCCGCATCGGCGCACCCCCAAAGGTCGTCGACCACCCCGGCATTCGTCGACCCGGCGGAGGCGACGACCGCGGCGACGTCGTGTTCGCGGCCCCTCGCCGCCGCCCGCACGGCCTCGCCGGTGAGACGGCAGTCCGGCCCTGTGGCAGCAACCGCCGTCTCCATCCCGAGCAGGTGCAGTGCTGTCGCGTTCGACGCGTGGGCCGTGTCCGCCACGATCACCGTCCGGCGGCCGCCCGCCTGATCCCGCGCCACAGCGAGGGCAGAAAGATTGCCGACGCTGCCACCGGTCATGAAGCAGCCTCCCGCGCCCTCGGGCAGGCCGAAGGTCCGGGCAAGGAACTCGAGCACCTGCGTCTCCGCGGCGATCGCGCCTGCCGCCTCGAGCCAGCTCTCGGCGGAGAAGTTCGCCGCGCCGACCACGGCGTCCATCCACACGCCTGCCACCGACGGCGAGACGGGGATGAACGCGAGGAACCGGGAGGAGTCCAGCGACAGGTTGGCGGGCGCCACCACGTCGGCGAAGCGCGCCCAGGCTGCGTCGGGGCCAAGGCCGGCGTCGGTGATCGCCCCGTCGAGGGCCGTCTCCAGTTCACGAGCGTGGCCCACCCGGCCCACGCCGGGGTCGTGCGTCACGCGGTGACGGATGAACGCCAGCGCCCGGGCCTCGACGTCGCCCGCCGAGTGCCCGGCGCCGTGCAGGGTCATGTCACTCGGGGGTGACGTAGGCCGCGGTGATGCCGCCGTCGATGATCAGCGACTGGCCGGTCATCCAGCTGCTCTCGTTGCTGGCCAGGAAGAGTGCGCCGTTGGCGATCTCCACCGGCTCACCGAAGCGGCCCATCGGGATGTGCACGAGGCGGCGGTTGCGCTTGGCGTCGTCGCTGAGGAACTTGGCCAGCAGCGGGGTCATGATCGGCCCGGGGCACAAGGCGTTGAAGCGGATGCCCTGGCGGGCGTAGATCACGGCCATCTCGCGGGTCATCGCCAGCACTGCACCCTTCGACGCGGTGTAGGCCACCTGCGGGGTGGCGGCGCCCATGTGCGCCACGAACGAGGCGACGTTGACGACGCTGCCGGTGCTGCCGTCCTTCTCCCGGGTGGCTTGCATTGCGGGAATGGCGTACTTGCACCCGAGGAGCGTGCCGAGGACATTGATGTCCATCGTCTTCTGGTACGTGGCCACGCTGGTGGTGACCGGGTTGTCGTCGTCGCCGAGCATCACGCCGGCGTTGTTGTAGAGCACGTGCAGGCCGCCGTAGGTCTCGACCGCGAATTGTATGGCGTTCTTCACGGAGTCCTCGTTCGTCACGTCGCAGGCCACGAAGCTGGCCTCGCCACCCGCAGCGGCGATGGCATCGACGGCCTCGTCGCCGTCGACGATGTCGGCGATGACCACCTTTGCCCCTTCGGCGGCGAAGCGCTCTGCGCCCACCCGCCCGAGACCCGACGATGCACCAGTGATGACGGCAACCTTGCCTGCAAGACGACTCATAGGCCCGCCACGGTAGCGCGCCTCCCCAAGTTGGCGGTAGGACCGCGCCCAGTCCCTTCTCAACGCCAACTTGCAGCCACCATCCCCAAAGTCGGCGGTAGGACGGCATCCAGTCCCCTCCCAACGCCAACCTTTCCCCGACCACCATGTTGGCGGTAGCACGGCACCCAGTCCCTTCTCAACGCCAACTTTGAGCCACCATCCCCGAAGTTGGCGGTAGGACGGCATCCAGTCCCCTCCCAACGCCAACTTTGGGGGAGACTGGGCGGCGATGAGCGAGTGGCGGGTGATGAGCTGGAACATCCTCGGGGCCAAGGACCCGGACCTCGCCGCCATCAGCGCAGTGCTGAGCGAGCATGCGCTCGACGTGGCGGGCCTGCAGGAGGTGCGCCGCAGCCAGATCCGCCGGTTGGCCAAGCACCTCGGCTGGCACTACGCCTGGGCCCGCAAGCACTATCCGTACTCCCCCCTGGTGTGGTGGCGGGCCGAAGGCCTCGGCATCGTGTCCCCGTGGCAGGTGTCCGCCCGCATGCGCACCACCATCTCGCCCGGGGTCAGCACCTGGTACTTCAAGCACCGAGTCTTGCTGGCGGCCACCGTCACCCGGCGCGACG
>JBPOIX010000288.1:0-5314 GCA_052034175.1 Actinomycetota bacterium | reverse complement strand
ACGAGTTCTCGTTGGTGGGGTCGCAGTAGCGCAGCTCGTACCAGCAGGAGCCGGCCCACTGGGGCATGACGTTGGTGTCCCGGCGGTAGGTCTGCGGGCCGTCGCCCAGGTCGAGGGTGACCTCGACCCAGTCGCCCAGCCGGTCCAGCGGGCTCTCCGGGTTGCTCATCGCGTCGTCGGGGTCGAATGTGCGCGGGGAGAACTGGTCGGTGTCGGGCAGCAGCACGGGCAGCATCTCGGCCGGCAGGGTGTGCGGGTTGCCGTCGGCGTCGTAGACCACCGGGAAGGGCTCGCCCCAGTAGCGCTGGCGGCTGAACAGCCAGTCCCGCAGCTTGTAGGTGATGGTGGCGTGGCCGTGGCCGTGGGCCTCCAGCCAGGCGTTGGTGGTGCTGACACCCTCGGCCTTGGTGGCCAGGCCGTTCAGGCTGAGCGACTCGTTGCTGCTGTTGACGTACGGGGCGTCGCCGACGAAGGCATCGGCCCATGTGGCGCAGTCGGTGCCGCGGCCATCGGTGGGCTCCTGGATGGCCACGATGCGCAGCCCGAAGGTGCGGGCGAACTCGAAGTCCCGCTGGTCGCCGCACGGCACCGCCATGATCGCCCCGTAGCCGTAGCCCATCAGGACGTAGTCGGCGATCCACACCGGGATCTGCTCGCCGTTCAGCGGGTTCACGGCGTAGGCGCCGGTGAACACGCCCGTCTTCTCACGGGTCTCGTCCTGGCGGTCGATGTCCTTCTTCGCCTCGGCGGCGCGGCGGTAGGTACTGACCGCATCGGCGTGCTCGGGGGTGGTGAGCGTGTCCACCAACGGGTGCTCCGGGGCCAGCACCATGAATGTCGCGCCGAACAGGGTGTCCGGCCGGGTGGTGAACACCGTGATCCGCTCGCCGTCGTGCCCCGCGACCGGGAAGTGCACCGTGGCGCCCTCGCTGCGGCCGATCCAGTTGCGCTGCATCGCCTTGATCGCGTCGGTCCAGTCCAGCATGTCCAGGTCGTCGATCAGCCGGTCGGCGTAGGCCGTGATGCGCATCATCCACTGGCGCATGTTGCGCTTGAACACCGGGAAGTTGCCGCGGTCGCTGCGCCCGTCCGCGGTGACCTCCTCGTTGGCCACCACGGTGCCCAGGCCGGGGCACCAGTTCACCGGGGCGTCGCTCACGTACGCCAGGCGCCACTGGTCCAGCTCTCGGCGGCGATCCGCCTGCGACATCGAGGCCCAGTCGCCCGTCTTCGCGGCGCGGGTGCCAGCATCCAGTTCCGCCACCAACTCGTCGATGCGGCGGGCCTTTTTCGTCTCCGGGTCGCACCAGGCGTTGAAGATCTCGCGGAAGATCCACTGCGTCCAGCGGTAGTAGCCGGGGTCGGTGGTGGAGATGCTGCGCCGGTTGTCGTGGCTCAGCCCCAGACGCCGCAGCTGTGCACGGATGTTGGCGATGTTCTGGTTCGTGGTGATCGCCGGGTGCTGCCCGGTCTGCACGGCGTACTGCTCCGCCGGCAGGCCGAAGGCGTCGAACCCCATCGTGTACAGCACGTTGCGACCGGCCATCCGCTGGTAGCGGGCGTACATGTCCGTCGCCGTGAACCCCAACGGGTGCCCCATGTGCAGGCCCGCGCCACTGGGGGACGGGAACATGTCGAGGATGAACGTCTTCGGCTTGTCCGCCGCCGCCGGCCCGGCCAGCGGGCCCACCGGGTTCGGCGTGTCGAACGTGCCCTCAGCCTCCCACCGGTCCTGCCAGCGGGCTTCGATCTGCTGCGCAAGCGCGCCCGTGTAACGGTGGGCGGGCGTGTCGGCAGAGTCGGGGGTGGCGGTGGCACTCATAGCGCCGAGCAGTCTACGAGGGGCGCCCGCCCCGGCCGCAGATCGTTTCGTCGCGGTCCGTCAGCCCACGTCGGTGGGCGGTGTCTCGTCCACCAGGGCCTCCTCGCAGCGCCCCGTTCCCACGGCGAACTCGGGGGGTAGTTCGTCGCAGGGGATGTCGTTGTCCACCACCCACGTCCCGTCCACCAGGCGAAGCAGGGTGACGGTCGGGTGCCCCATGAGGTACATCGACGCGATGTCGCCGATGCAGCTGATCTGGCCGACGTCGATCGTGGGGAGGTCGAGCAACACCGAGGCGTTCGAGCACGCACCTCGAGGTGTCTGAGGGTTCGGGCACAGATACGGGTCGATCCGTGAGGCGATCCACGGCGCAGGTGCCACGAGCGCCTGGCACTCGGCCAGGTTGAACACGTAGTAGCTGTTGTCGTAGAGGGTGACCCACTGGCCGTCCGTCCAGCGCTGGACGAGGTACCCGCCACCGCTGTCCCAGATGTAGAGGCGAGTGTCGGTCTCACAGGCGACGCGAAGGTACGACATGATCCCGAGGACCAGTCGTTGGGGCGACGCAGCGCAGGGGTCGTCGGCGACGGTGCTCGTGGTGGCGGGCAGGGTGGTCGACGGTGCCGGTGGGGAGGGTTGGTGGGCGGAGGTGGTCGGTTCGTCGGCCGGCGGTGCCAGGGTGCCGACGGGCAACGTGGGGGCTGCCCCGGTGTCGACGGGCTTCGCAGCGGGTTCTGGGTCCGTGCCCGTCGCCCGCGCGTCGTCCGGTGATTCCGATGTGGGGGCCGGCGAGTCCGTGGTGGACGCGGCGGGGGCCACCGACCGGGTTGACCCTCCGCCCGGCCACATCGCAAAGGTCAGCGCTCCGGCGGCCACCACTGCAACGATGGCAAGGGAACGAGGAAAGCCGCTCGGCCCGGCCGGCAGGGCCGGTGGCTCCCCGGAGGTGCGGTCGCGGAGGCCTTCAATCGCGGCGTGGAGGCGGTCGTCAGACATCGGTCGGTCCTTTCGTCAGGCGCTCGGCCAACGTGGCCTTCGCCCGTGCGAGGTGGGTCTTGGCAGTGGAGGGGCTGATCGAGAGCAGGGCGGCGACTTCGTCGAGCGGGAGATCGTCGACCAGGTGCAGGGCGACGACCGCCCGCTGGCGATGCGGCAGCCGGCGGACCTCGGCCCACAGGTCGGCATCGCCAAGTGACGCGGCGTCGGCGCCTCGAGCGGGCCGCAGCCGGCTCAGCCGCCCGAGGCTGCGCAACTCGGCACCCGTGCGCCGGCGGATCGAACGCGCCCGGTTGACGGCGACACGGCGCACCCACAGGTCCGGCCGATCGAGATCGGCAACGGTGCGCCACCGGTCCCTGGTGGTGAGGAACGCCTCCTGGGCGACCTCGGCGCCGGTCTCCAGATCGCCGGTGATGGCCGCGGCCACGCGCCACACCTGTACCCAGTGGCGCCGGTAGAAGTCGTCGAAGTCCGCTGCCGGCACGACTTCTCCGGCGGGTCGGACCACGAGACTGGCTGCCTGCACGCCTACAACACGCACGACGCACCTCCTCAGGACGACACGACGTGAAGATCTTCGCGTAGGTCACGCTGCCGGCAGCGCGCGGCGGCGCCCGCGGTCGGGCGGGCATCGCTGGCGCGGCAGCACCGGACTAACGTCAACTGCCATGCCGGAACCGGATTCGATCGTCTCCCGTCTGATCGCTGCGGCCGACCGGCCGACGGGCGTGCGCTTCGTCGGCCAGAGCGTGCAGCCGGCCGAGGGAGACTCCTTCGTGCCGTGGCGGCAGGTGCACGACGAGGCGCTGGTGGTGGCGGCCAGCTTGCAGGCGCGTGGCCTGGTGCCGGGGGACCATGTGGCCATCCTCGGGCCCACGTCGCGCTCGCTGATGACGATCATCCGCGGCTGCTGGCTGGCCGGCTGCGCCAGCATGGTCCTGCCGCTGCCGATGCGCATGGGGTCGCTGGAGGCGTTCGTCGAGAGCACTCGTTCACGCATCCGCCATGGCGACGCCAAGCTGATCCTCATCGACGACATGCTCGCCGCGTTCTACGAGTCCGCACCCGGCGACCCGCCCATCGAGCCGATGGCCGCCGTCCTGCCCGGGGCCCCTGGCGCCCCAAGCGCCGAGCGGTGGGAGCGTCCAGTTGACGACCCCGAGCGCCTGGTGATCCTGCAATACACCAGCGGGTCCACGAGCGAGCCCAAGGGGGTGATGATCCCCGACCGGGTGCTGCGGGCGAACATCGACGCCTCGTGCGAGGCCGCCGAGCTCGGCCCGTCCGAGGTGATGGTGTCCTGGCTGCCGCTCTACCACGACATGGGGCTGGTCGGGTTCCTGTCGATCCCGATGACCACCGGCGTGCAGCTGATTCAAGCCGCGCCGCAGGACTTCCTGGCCAAGCCGGGCAACTGGATGCAGTGGATCAGCGACTGGAAGGGCACCGCGACGGCCGGCCCGAACTTCGCTTGGGTCCTGGCCACGCGGGCGCTCGGGCGGATGAAGGATCTCGACCTGTCGTCGCTGACGCTGGCCCTGAGCGGCGCCGAGCCCGTGGACCCGTCCGCGGTGGAGGCCTTCGTGCGCGCCGCCGAGCCGTTCAGGTTCTCTCCCGGCAGCGTCTTCCCGGCCTTCGGAATGGCCGAGGTCGCCATTGGCGGTGCCTTCCCGACGCGCCACCGCGGCATGGTGACGGACTCCGTCGATCGGATCACGCTGGAACGTGAACGAGTCGCCAAGCCGCTCGACGTGGCCGATGCCGAGGAGGAGATCGACGTCCGTCGCCTGCCCCTGCTCGGCAAGGCCGTGCCCGGGCTGGAGATGAAGGTCGTCAACCCGGACACCTACGAGGAGGTACCCGAGCGCCATGTGGGCGAGCTGCTGCTGCGTGGCACGTCGGTCACCCCCGGCTACTACAAGCGGCCGGACGCCACCACGGCGCTGTTCCACGACGGCTGGCTGTGCACGGGCGACCTCGCCTACCTGGTGGACGGGGAGCTGGTGCTCTGCGGGCGGATCAAGGACGTCATCATCGTCGGCGGGCGCAACGTCTTCCCGGAGGACATCGAGCGGGCCGTTGGCGTGCTGCCCGGTGTGCGTGCCGGCAATGTCAGCGCCTTCGGGGTGGAGGGCTACAAGGGCAAGGAATCCGTCGTGGTCGTGGCCGAGGTGCGGTTCGACGACGAGTCCGGCGACGCTGAGGCCGTCAGCCACGCCATCCACCACCGAGCCCTCGACGTGTGCGGCCTGCCGCCGCGCGACGTGATGCTGGTGCGCCCCGGCACCCTGCCGAAGACGTCGAGCGGCAAGCTCCAGCGGGCCGAGTGCCGCGAGCTGTACCTCGGCGAGGAACTCGAGCTGGCGTAGCCCTACGGGCCGCGGGCGCTCGGGGGCCCCGTGCGGCGCCGGGGGCCCCCCACGCCGCGGCGCGCCGCGGGTGGGGGTGGGGGGGGGGAGCGCGCCCGGGCTCACCGCCGGGGCCTGGCTCGGC
>JBPOIX010000108.1:0-18214 GCA_052034175.1 Actinomycetota bacterium | reverse complement strand
GGCTCGATGACGGCGGGCGCCTCGATGCCAGCGACTGGCTCGATGACGGCGGGCGCTTCGATGACGGCGGGCGACTCGACGAGGGCAGGGGCCTCAAGGATGGCGACCGGCTCGATGGCGGCGGGAGCCTCGACGACGGCCACCGGCTCGAAGTCCGGCTCGGGAGCCTCATCGGTCACCGGTTCGGCGAAGGCGATGGGCTCCAGCTCCGCGGCCTGCTCGATGGCAGCCTCCGGCTCCTGAGCAGTCTCCGGCCCCTGGGCGGGCTCCGGCTCGATGGCGTCGTACGCGGGGCTCGGCAGATCGCGCACCCACAGGTGGATGCCGGTCGGGTGGTGGCGCAGGGGATAGAGGGCCACCGTGCCGACCGGCTGCAAGGCCAGGTTCTCCAGCAGCTTCTCCGTGGCCATCTCGATCGTCAGCTCGACCGCGTCGCGGTCGATCGTCGGGTCGCGGTGGAACAGTCGCGCCAACGAGACGAGGTCGCCGATGTGCACCGAGCCCCGCTCCAGCTGTGTGGCGGACAGCACCCCGAAGTTCACCAGGCGTGTGCCGAGCGGGGAGTCGCCCTCACGCTCTGCGAAGTAGATCCGCCCGTCGACCGCGAAGAGTCGAAGCCGCGGCTCACTCCCGACATGGGCCGAACCGGTGAACCGCTCCGTCCGGAGCTGGGTCACGAACCCCCAGATGGGATCGCTCCCGCCATATGACTGCAACTGTGTGCGCACCGCTAGAGACCTCCCGAGGATCGCCTTGCAGGTGATGTCGGCGGAAGCGGCGGAAGCCTTGAGGAAATTTCCAAGGAAGTCTCAAGTTGCCCACGCACACAACCGATGACACGTCGCCGCTGACTCCAACGGGTGGGCGCGGCCAGGGGCGACCCTGCGGATTCGAGAGAAGGACGGAGCGATGCTTCGACGACTGAAGATCGGCGGCCGGGTGAACCTACTCATCGCGGTCCCGCTGCTCGCACTGCTCGTGTTCGCCGCCGTGGGGTACGTGGCGCTTGAGCGTGCAAGTGTGCGCGGCGACGAGTACAAGGCGCTGAAGATGGCGCAGGACCTCCGCGCCGACACCATTCCTCCGCCGGCCAACCTGCTCGAGGCGTGGGCGAACGTGAACCACATCGGCGTGATCATCTCGTCCGATGGCTGGTCGGCCGACACCCTCTCCGAGGTCAACTTCCACCTTGGTGTCGTCGAGGATGCTCGCCTCGCCTTCGAGGAGTCGATGGCGTACTGGCGGGGCCAGAACCTGGATCAGCGGGTGGACGACCGCCTGCTCGACATCGGTGGCGACCTTGGCACCAAGTTCTTCCTCGACATCGAAGGCCAGCTGAAGCCGGCGATTGCGGCGCAGGACACCACTGCACTGCTGGCTGCCATCCGTTCGCTCGAATGGCGCTACGACATCCAGCAGACCGGCGTGCAACGCGCCCTCGCCTTCGCCGATGCCGAAGTGACCGAGCGTGAGCAGAGCACCGACAACTACGTGGGCACCGTGATCATGGTTGCCGGCGCCGCCACCCTCGGGCTGCTGTTGCTGACCTTCTTGCTGTCGGTGCGGGTGCGCCGCTCCATCGTCCGCCCGATCCGTGCGCTGGCGGCACAGGCGAAGGCCGTCGCCACCCACGACCTGCCGGAGACCGTGCAGGCCGTGCAGGACCTCCCGGCCAACGCCGGCACGCCTCACCTGCCCGCCTTCGAGGTGGACACCAACGACGAGCTGGCCGAACTGGGTGCCAGCTTCAACTCGGTGCAGGACGCCGCGGTGGACCTCGCTTCCGAGCAGGCCATGGCACGTCGCATCGTGTCCGAGAACCTGGTGAACATCGCCCGCCGGAACCAGAACCTCCTCGGCCGAACCCTGGGCTTCATCTCCACCCTGGAACAGGGCGAGCGAGACCCCGAAGCACTGGACAACCTCTTCCGCCTGGACCACCTCACCACCCGTATGCGACGGAACGCCCAGTCGCTGCTGGTGCTGGCCGGCGCCGAGCCGACCCGCCTGTGGTCGCCGCCAGTGCCGATCGGCGATGTGGTACGCGCCGCCCTCTCCGAAGTGGAGAACTACGGCCAGGTCGAGTTGGCCGACCTCGGCGACATCGGCCTGCAGGGCGCAGTGGCCGGTGAAGTGGCTCACCTGTTGGCAGAGCTGCTGGAGAACGCCACCAGCTTCTCGCCGCCGAACAGCCCCGTCACCGTGGTGGGGCGTGCCGTGCCGGACGGCCACCAGCTGGCCATCTTCGACTACGGCCTGGGCATGGCGCCCGACGACCTGGCGGACGCCAACCGTCGCTTGAACCAGGTGGCCGCGTTCGACCGTGAGAGCAACAAGATGCTCGGCTTCCAGGTGGTCGCCCGCCTGGCCGCTCGCCACGACATCAAGGTGATGCTCACCACGACCCCCGGTGGCACCGGTGTGACGGCGATCGTGCGCCTGCCGAAGGCGATCCTGGAAGTGGTCGGTGCTGCCGCCGCAGCGCCGGTGGCAGGGTTCGACGCCGCCTCGGAGCGTTTGTCGGCACCGCTGACCCCCGCCCCGGCAGCCACCCCGGCCCCGGCCGCGGTGGCCCTGGTGGCCGAGCCGCGACCGACGGAGATGACCGACGAGGCGCTGTGGGCTTCGATGCACCAGGCGGAGGCCAACAAGGCACTGCAGGTCAACGGGTCCCATCCCGCGGACTCGGTGGCATCGGCCTTGGCCCCCTTGGTGTCGGCCGCCCCGCAGCCCGCCGCCCCGCAGGCCGCCATCCCCCAGGCGTCCGCGCCGCAGGCGTCCACGGTGCCGACCATCCAGCCGCTGCAGTCGCTGCAGTCGCTCCAGCCGATCGGCGAGCCGAGCCCCGTGGCGGAGACACCGTCGATCGAGTCGCTCGCCAAGCCGGCGACGCCCGAGCCGGCTGCCCCGACGGCGCCGGCCAGCACGGCGGAACACGCGGTCACGTCCTCCGGGCTGGCCAAGCGGGTACGCGGCGCCCAGATGCCGGACCTCGGCACGGCTCAACCCGACACCGGTGCGGCCCGCCCGGCCGACGAAGTGCGCAGCACGCTTGCCAGCCTGCAGCGTGGTCTCGACCTCGGCCGCCAGCGCGGCACGGACGACTGAACGCCACGGCGACCCTGAAGGAGAATGGACATGGCCCTTTCCGACAAGGCGAACAACGTCAACTGGCTGATGGCGAACTTCGTGCGCAGCACGCCCGGGGTGGAGCAGGCTGTTGCCGTCTCCTCCGACGGCCTGTTGATCGCACTCAGCTCCCACCTGGAACGTGCGGCGGCAGACAAGCTGGCGGCGATCATCACCGGCATCCGGGCTCTCTCCCACGGCGCGGCGAATGAGCTGGCCAAGGGGCAGGTCCTGCAGGTCTTGATCGAGATGTCCAACGCCTACCTGTTCGTCAGCGCCATCTCCGGCGGCTCGACGCTCGGTGTGGTGGCAGCGCGGGACAGCGACCTGGGCCTGGTCGGCTACGAGATCACACTGCTCGTGGAGCGTGTCGGGTCGCAACTGACCCCCTCGCTGATCTCCGAGCTGAAGAACGCCCTCGTGGCGGTGTGACCATGAACTCCTTCAGTGGGGACGAGCCGCATGTCTCCATGGTGCGGCCGTTCCTCGACCACCGCAGGCCACTGAAGCCGGCCCACGCCGACGACGACACCGTGTCGCTCACGGGTGTGCGGGCGTATGCGATGACGGGTGGCCGGGCTCATGCCACCGTGCACCTCGAGTTCGAGACGATGCTCCAGGCCACCGCAGCCGGACGTGAATCGCTGACCGCGATGATGTTCGAGCGGGCCGACATCATCCACATGGCGCGGGCCGAACCGTTGTCCGTCGCCGAATTGTCCGCCCGCCTCCAGGTCCCCATCGGGGTGGTGCGGGTGGTGGCTGCCGACCTGTTGTCGGAGGGCCTCTTGGAAGCGTTCCAGCCGAGCGAAAACGTCGCCGACGACGTGCTCCTGATCACGAGGTTGATTGCCGGTGTCCGTGCTCTCTGAAACCCCTACCCGCCCCGTGGCCACCGGGCCGATTCCGGTGAAGATCGTCGTAGCCGGCGGCTTCGGCGTCGGCAAGACCACGTTCGTCGGAGCCATCTCCGACATCAAGCCGTTGACCACCGAGGCGGCGATGACCGACCTCAGCGAGGGCGTGGACAACCGCGGCGACGTGCACACCAAGACCACCACGACGGTGGCCATGGACTTCGGGCGCGTTGCCGTGGACGATGCGATCGTCCTCTACCTGTTCGGCACTCCCGGGCAGGATCGCTTCGGGTTCATGTGGAACGACCTCATCCAGGGCGCACTCGGCGCGGTCGTGCTGGTGGACAGCCGCCGCATCGAGGACTCCTTCCCGGCGCTCGACTACTTCGAGAGCCGCAGCGTGCCGTTCGTGGTGGCGGTGAACCGCTTCGGCGGGCAGATGTTCCACACCCTGGACGAGATCCGCGAGGCACTCTCGATCTCGCAACACGTGCCGGTGGTGAGCACGGATGCCCGCGGGCGGTCGGCCGTGAAGGAGACCGTGCTCAGCTTGCTCGATGTCGTGCTCAACCGGGCCCTGGCGAAGGCCAAGGGCGCCCCGGGCTGAACCCCGCCCGCCTCACCAGAGCTGCAATTGCTCCCAGGTGATGGCCACATCGCTGACGGTCTGCCAACACATGCGGCCGCGGCCACCTGGCCGACGCACTTCCACCCGCTCGGGCCGGATCGTGCGCGCCGCACCATTGGCATCGAACACGGTGATGCTGCCGTCCACCGCCACGCCCTGCATGCGGCCGTTGAACCAGCGGCCGGTGTCCCCCTTGCGGAAGCGAACCGGTTCGCCGGCCCGCAGACCGAGCCGTTGCAGAGTGGACGTGTCGATCATGCAGGTGGCGCCATCCGTGCCTGCAGCTTGCGCATGCCGGCCAGCCAACGGTCGGGGTCGGCGGCCTTGCGCTGCAGGTAGCCCAGCACCTCGGGGTGGGGGAGGATGAAGAACGTCTCCGCCTGGATGGTGGCCAACGCCACCTCGGCCACATCCGCGGGCTCCAGCACGGTGCCGGCGGAGCGGACCACGGCGCTGGAGATGCCCGCGGTGGGGTCGTCGCCCGCACGCAACATGGCCGTGTTCACACCCTGCGGGCACAGGCAGCTGACCTTCACCCCGCGGTCGCCGTAGGTGATGCTCAGCCACTCCGCGAAGGCCACCGCGGCGTGCTTGGTGAGCGTGTACGGGGCCGAGCCGATCTGGCTGAGCAGGCCGGCAGCGGACGCCGTGCTGCAGAAGTAGCCCTCGCCTCGAGCCAGCCAGCCGGGCAGCAGGTACTTGGCGGCCCAGCGGTGGGCGTGCACGTTCACGTCGAACGCCAACTGCCACTCCGCCTCGGCACTCATGGGGTCCCTGCCGATGCCGACGCCGGCGTTGGCGAAGAACAGATCGATCGGGCCGAACGCAGCCTCCGCAGCCTCGATCAGTTCCCGGTTGCCGGCCTCCGTGCTCACGTCCGCCGGCACGGCGACGGCGGACGCAGGGCGAGTGCTGTTCAGCGCGGCAGCGACGGCGCGTGCGCCATCGGCGGCCACGTCGCTGACCACCACGCGGGCACCTTCGGCGTGAAAGCGGGCGGCCAGCGCGGCGCCGATCCCGCCGGCCGCACCCGTCACCACCACGTGCTTCCCGCTCAACTCCATGCGGGCATCGTAGGCGCCAGGCGCTGCCGCGGTTGGGACAGCGTTCGGCGCCGATACCATGCGCGACAGGACCTGCGGTGCGCGGTACGGTCGCACCAAGTTCCGACGGACAAGGAGCACACGATGACCGAGACCAACGAAGCCGTCATCAACGAGGCACTGAGCGTCATCGACAAGGCGCTCGCCCAGATGATGCGCCGCGAACTGGTCTCCTCCGGCGAGATCACGGACGTCCTGCTGGACGTGCGCACACTGCTCACCATGCCGGCCAAGGCGCCGGCTGCGGTGGGCGCCACGCTCTAGGCCGGTGCGCCGGCCCCACGCGCCGTGAACTCAGGCGTCGATCAGGTCGGCGAACGCGCGCTGCAAGCTGTGGCGTAGCAGGTCCGGTTCCGTCACCGCGGCGGTGTCGATGTTCACGCCCATGTCCAGGCTGCCCGCGTAGCTGAGCAGGGTGAGGTTGAACGCCACGCCTCCGAGCGGGCCGACCGGGTAGTTCTCCAAGATCTGCGCCCCAGCGAGGAACAGCGCCATTGGTGCGCCGCGCACATTGCTGGTGGCGAAGTCCACCGTGTGCGCCTGCTGGCGGGCGAGCCGGGTGATCATGCTCGTGGGCAGGGTGGCAGCCACCGCGGCCAGCGTGTCCAGCGAGGCGCCACCCGTGCCGGCTTTGGCACCTGCGGTGGCCTCGTGAATCGCGGCGAAACGCTCACCGACGGGCATGTCCGTGGTGGGCACCATCATCCGCACCAACGAGAAGGCGTTGGCGCCGCTGTCCGCGGTGCGGGTGCTGACGGCCATGCTGGCTCGCAGGGTCTCCACCGGGGCGCCGAGCTCGCGGTGGTACCGGCCGGCGGCGTCCGCCGCAGCAGCGAGGAAGGCGGTGTTCAACGTGCCGCCGTGGCGCTTGGCGGCTTCACGAGTGGCGGCGAACGGGGCGCGCAGAACCTCCATCCGCCGCTGCAGGCTGCGCTTGGTCCACAGCGGTGAATGGGCGGCCTCGGTGTCGCCGAGCTGCTGCATCAGGCCGCGCACGGTGTCCGCCGCGGCGGAACCGGCCTCGGGAATGCCGGCGGGGTCGGCCAGCAGCTCCTTCACCTGGCGCAGGAAGCCGAGCGGCATCCGCAGGCTGCCGGCCAACAGGTCGCGCAGCAGGTCGGGGCTGGGGCCCTCTGGCTGGGCAGCGGCCGCGGCCGCGATCAGGTCGGGGTCGAGCGGTTCGGGTTCGGGGGCCTCGCGCTCGAAGTCGAGGAACTGCAGGCTCAGCTGCACCCCACCCTCGCCGTCGACGATCGTGTGGTGCATCTTCTGGATGAGTGCGCTCTTGCCGCCCTTCAGCCCGTCCACCACCACGAACTGCCACAGGGGGCGGGTGCGGTCGAAGGCATCGCAGGCCATCAGGCTGGCGAACTCGAGCAGCTGACGCATCGTGCCCGGCTTCGGGAGGGCGAGATGGCGCACGTGGTAGCGGAGATCGAAGTTGGGGTCCTCCACCCACATCGGGGCGGAGAGGTTGGCCGGCATCGGCTGCACACGCTGGCGCAGGCGTGGCACGGCGTAGGTGGCGCGCTCCAGGCGGCGCAACAGCCGATCGAAGTCCGGAGCCTTGTCCAGCACGGTGACGTTGGCGAACGTGCTGCTGAGGTGAGGGTCCTTCTCCAGTCGCCACATCAGGCCTTCCGCGTCGGACATCTTGCGGTCGAAGTGCGGCACGCTCGGCATGAGGGCGAGGCTACCGCGGGCGCGCGTGGGGGTTGGCCTCGCTGTTACTTCGTGAGGGCCTTCACCGCGGCGTTGGCGGCGGCGCCGAGGGCGCGGCCGACGGCCGCGCCGCCGACCACGTCGCTCGGGTGGTGGATGCGCACATAGGCGCGGCTCGTTGCCACCACGCCGGCAAGGCCGAACCACACGGGGGCCATCCGCTTGCCACTCCAGGCAGTGAGCACGGTGGCGGCGAAGAACGCCGATGACGCGTGCCCGCTGGGGAAGGCGCTCGTGGACGGCTTGCGCACGGGGTACCGCGGGTCGCCGGCCTCGGTGGGGCGGGTGCGGCGGAAGAGGCGCTTGATGCCCTGGTTGACGACCAGGCTCTCCACGCCCAGCAGCGCCGACAGCACGAACGCCTGGTCGGCACGGGTGTTGCTGGTGAGGCCGCGGGCGGCGCCCACCAGGTGCCAGATCATGCTGAAGTCGCCCGCCTCGCTGGCGGTGGTGAACACCGCATCGGCCACGGGGTGCCCACGCAGGCGTTCCAGCTGGGCATCGGCCCACTCGTCGAACGGTTCGAACAACTGCATGCCGTCAGGCTGCCGTGAGCGTGCCGAACTTCAACGGCGCCTCGGTGGCAGCCAGCGACGGGTCCCCCCCGAAGGACGGGCACCACGGCTGGAACGCGCACGATGGGCACAGGGCGCCGGGGCGCGGGCGGAAGTCTTCCTCCAGGCAGGCCTTCTCCACGGCCTTCCAAACGGCGGTGGTGCGGGTGGTGAGGAAACGGACGGACTGGGCGGAGGGGGTGGCCGTGATGGTCTCCCCGCTGCGCAGGTACATCAGGCGGATGGCGGCCGGCCGGCGGCCCAGGACTTCCTCGCACAGGAAGGAGTAGAAGTGCACGCCGGCCAGACGGTTCTGCTCGTAGCGCAGGCCGGGGGCACGGCCGGTCTTGTAGTCCGTGACCACGAGGTTGCCGTCGGCGTCCAGCTCCAGCCGGTCGATGATGCCGCGCAGGGTGAGCGAACCCACCTGGGCCTCCAGGCGCAACTCCAGGCCGATCTCGCGCACCGCGCCGGGGTCTTCCATCGCGAAGTAGGCCTCCACCAGCGACCATGCGTCGGCGAAGAACTTCTCCGCCGCCGCATCGTCCAGCGTCAGCTGGGTGAACTCCGGGTCCAGCCGGTACTCCGCCACGGCCTGTTCGAAGGCCGGCACGGCGGCCGCAGGGGTGCGCTCCGCGGCGGGGCGGGTGAACAGGATCTCCAGGACGCGATGCACGAGCGAGCCCTTGGTGGTGTGCACGCTCGGAGGCTCCGGCAGCTTCTCGATGCTGGCGAAGCGGAATGCCATCGGGCACGAGATGAACGCCTCGACTCGGCTGGGCGAAAGGCTCGTGGGGACCGGGTACATGACGTCATCGTAGAGAAGGGGTGCGCGAGAGTGTGACCATGGGGTCCGCCACCGACGACGAACTGCCGCCGCTGACGTCGCGCTCGGGCATGCTGCCGCCGGACGGGGCCCACTGGCCGCCGCTTCCCACACGGCCCGAGCCGGCCGCGGCGCCCGCCCCGGTGCACTTGCCTGGCACGGCCCGCCGGCCCGAGGGGAGTGAGGTGGAAGACTGGCGCACCATGCCCTTCGACGGCCCCGAGGGCTATCGCGGCAGCGCGTCGGCCCCGGTGCCGACACCACGGTGGGACTCGTGGTGCATCGCCGCACTGGCATTCGGCGTGATCGGCGTGGCGGCCCTGTGGTTCCCCGTGGCCTCGCCGTTCCTGGCCGTGCTCGGTGTCGGGTTCGGGTTGATCGGTCGGCGGGCCACCTCCCTCGACCCGTCGCTGAAGGGGCGCTGGATGGCCACCCTCGGCATCGTGGCCGCGGTGGCGATCCCTGTGGTCCTCGGCCTGCGGCTGGCCACTGGCAACCTCTGACGCGTTCGACGCGTTCGAGGTGGCGGGTGTCAGCGCGCCAGGGCTGCAGCGATGATCGCCGCGATCTGCGCAGGCTCGGCCATCGGGCCGAAATGGTTCATCGAATCCAGCTGCAGGTAGCGGGCATTCGGGAGGCGCTCGGCCACCTGCTCGGCGATCATCGACGGCTGCATCGGCTGCACCTGCCCGGCGATGACCAACACCTCGGTGGCGATCTCCGGCAGCACGTCCCACGTGCCGTGCCCGGCGCCGGTGGCGAACGTGTCCGCTTCTGTCTCCGGACGGCACTTGAGGTGCACCCCGTGCGGGTCGCGGGCGAAGCCGTGATACACGTAGGCGTGCAGGGCCTCCGGGGCGAAGCAGTTCATCGGCGGCTTGGCAGCGAAGTTCTCGTATGCGGCCTCGAAGGTGTGGAACGTGCTGCGGCGCCGGCGGGCACCCGTGACCATCGGGCTCTCGTCGTCCGGGACGCCGGGCCGGATGCCCTGCGGTGGGAACACGATCGGCTCGAACACCACCAGCCGGCGGAAGAGCTCCGGCCGGCGGTGAGCCGCCATCAGCAGGCATGCGCCACCCATCGAGTGGCCGAAGGCGTCGATCGGCCCGCCCGCCTGCCCCGCCAGCCATTCCGCCATCGCCACCGCGTCGTCGCCGTAGCGCTCCCACTTCACCGGGCCGTCGGGCCGAGCCGTGTCGCCGTGGCCGCGGTAGTCGAATGCGGTGCTGTGGTGCAGCGGCGCCAGGGCGTGCGCCACCGGCAGGTAGCAGCGGCCGTGAAAGCCGGTGGCGTGAGAGACCAGCAGGGGTGAACCGCTGCCGCCGAGGTCGTGCACGGCCAGTTGCACACCGTCTGTGGACGCGACGGTGAAGGGGGTATCGGTCATCGGAAGTGGGCCAGCCTCAGTCGGTGTCGTTCTTGCGCTTGCCGCGGCGGCGCCACCAGATGGAGAACAAGCGGTCGATGACCACCCCGAGCACCATGGCCATCAGCAGCGACCAGCGGATCGTGGTGATCTTCTCGAACACGAGGAAGTCGATCGACGTCCGTTCGCCGTTCTGTAAGAAGAACACCACGAACAGGGCCACCAGCACGCCGATGATGATCAGCATGAGGTTCGGGCCACTGCGCCCGCTTGCGGCGTTGGTCTCGTTGTTGCGCATCGGTTCCATGGGAGCCTCCTTGGCGTTCAGCCCTTGGGTTCTCTCGGCAAGCCGAGCAGTCGTTCACCGATGATATTGCGTTGCACCTGGCTCGTGCCGCCTGCGATGCGGCCGCCCGGCGCCTGCAGCATCCCGAACGCCTCCGGCCCATCGAGCATCGCGCCCGGCCCGGCGATGTCGGCGCGCAGCATCGCGCTCTCGAACATCATCTCGGTGATGCCCAGCTTCAGCAGGCTGGCGGCGGTGGAGGCGATCGGCCCCTGCCGTTGCGCCATCGCCTTGTACGCCGTCCCCTTGCTGATCAGCTGCACCAGCCGCTGGCGCTGCTGGGCGGTGAGCTCGCGCCCCTCGGCCAACTTGGACATGCTCTCCAGCCGTCGCTCCAGGCCGATCACGCTGGTGCCGATGTGGCCGCGCTCGTTGGTGAGCACGGCCATCCCCACGCCCCATCCGCCGTGCAGCGGCCCGAGCAGGCAGTCCGCCGGCAGCTGCACGTCGGTGAAGAACACCTCGTCGAACTCTGCCTCGCCGGTCATCTGCTTCAGCGGGCGGACCTCGATGCCGGGCAGGTCCATGGGGCAGAGGAAGAACGAGATGCCGTCGTGCTTCTTGGCGTCCGGGTTGGTGCGGGCCATGAGGATGCCCCAGTTGCTGTAGCGCCCGCCGCTGCACCACACCTTCTGGCCGTTGACCACGAAGTGGTCGCCGTCTCGTTCGGCTTTCGTGCTGAGCCCGCCGAGGTCGCTGCCGGCGCCGGGCTCGCTGAACAGCTGGCACCACACGTGCGTGGTGTCGAGCGTGGCCCGCAGATGCAGCGCCTTCTGCTCGGGTGTGCCGAACTTCTGCACGGCCTGGCCGCTGAGCACCAGCCCGACCATGTTGAAGATGCTCGGCACGCCTGCCAGGGCACACTCGTACCCCCAGGCCGCGTTGTGGTCGGCGGTGAGGCCTCGGCCGCCGAACTCCTCGGGCCAGTGGATGCCGGCGTAGCCGGCGGCATGGAGGCGGCGGTGCCACTCCAGCCCCTGGTCCACCAGGTCGGGAGGGCAGATCGCGCCGTAGTCGCGCGGTGCGTGCGCCCGGTTGGCGGCGATCCACTCGCGGGCTTCGGCCTGGAACTCGTCGACGGAGATCATCGTCGGTCGACCGTAGCGGCGGAGCGTTTCGCGCCTCGCACCGAGGGCCGGAGATGCCCCTCGCAGGGCGTGCCCGGGCGCTTCGGTGTCATCCGTTTTCGGCGGAAGGTGTCGCTGCCGCATGACGCCGAGGGCGGCCGCGGAGGACGAGGGCGGCGAGGCAGCCTGCGGCGACCGCGATGGCGAGCACCGCCAGTCCGAGGATCTCCTCCCGGCCGAGCCGGAGGATCCACAGCGCAGCAACGGCCAGCGCCCCCGCCGCGCCCGCCAACGCCGATGCCGCGGCCACCCGCAGCGGGCCGCGTCGCCGCCATGCGAGCGCCGCGGCCACTGCGGTGGCAGGACCGACCAGCCAGATGGCCCACCAGGGGCACAGGTGGTGGAAACGTTCGAGGAGGCCGTGGTCCACCGGCGAGCCGTCGGCCCGGCGGGTGAGGAGGCTGCACTCGCAGTGCTCGACGGTCGGGATGCCCGAATAGAGCTTGCCGTCGTGCAGCAGGCTGGCCCCGACCAGGTATGTCTCGCCGACCTCCAGCAGGTGCCCGGTCTCCCAGTAGGTCACGGTGATCTCGGCGCCCTTCGCCACCTCGGGCGTGCCCGAGCGCCAGCTGACCACCTCGTAGACGGCCACGTCGCTTCCATCCGCGCCATCGGCGTCACCGAGGTCCAGCTCCACCAGCCGGCCCGTGAACTCGACAGGATCTTCAGCAGGCCCGCAGTCGCAGATGGAAGCGCCTGCGCATCCCGTCAGGAGCAGCACCGCAGCACCCAGCCCGACGAGACGACGCATCGTCGGGACGATAGCCGCCCGGAATCAATCGGGCCGCTCGCTGCGTCAGGCCGGCGCCGCCGATCCGGGCTCGGTGTCACCCGATTTCGGCGGTTCCCGCCGAGTCAGAATGACGTCGAGGGGTGAAGGTTGGGCGGATGTAGAACGGGTACCTCGCAGGTCAGGCGAAGAACGGCAGGAACAGCGCCGTCTCTTCAGCGAGGTTGTGCGGGGTGGCGTAGCCGGTCTGGTCGGTGATCGTGCCCCAGTTGTCCCGCACGTCCTCCAGGCCGAGGTCGGCCTTGAAGTAGCCCTTGGTCTCGCCGAGGAACACCTGGGCCACGCGGCCGCCGCCCACGCTGAACACCTCGCCGCTCACCGGGCAGTCCTCGTGCGCGAGGAATGCCACGAGAGGCGACACCAGGCCCGGATCGAGCTTGTCGCCCAGGGCACCCATGATCGTCTCGGTCATGCGGGTGAGGGCCAGCGGGGCGATGGCGTTGGCCTTGATGTTGAAGCGCGCGCCTTCGACGGCGAGCACGCGGGTGAAGCCGACGAGGCCCATCTTCGCCGCGCCGTAGTTCGTCTGACCGAAGTTGCCGAAGATGCCGGCGGCGGACGACGTGCTGACGATGCGGCCGTAACCCTTCTCGCGCATGACCACCCACGCCGGCTGGGTGACATGGAAGGCGCCCTTGAGGTGCACGTCGAAGACCGGGTTCATCAGGTCCGGCTCCATGTTGTGGAAGGCCTTGTCGCGCAGGATGCCAGCGTTGTTGACCACCACGTCGACCGTGCCGTAGGCGTCCAGCGCCGTCTGCACGATGGCCTTGCCGCCTTCGGGGGTGGCCACCGAGTTGGTGTCCGCCACGGCGTCGCCACCGAGGGCCTTGATCTCGTCCACCACGCGCTCGGCGGCGCCCTTGTCGCTGCCACTGCCGTCCACCGCGCCACCGAGGTCGTTGATGACCAACAGCGCGCCGCGTGACGCCATCAGCAGCGCGTGCTGCCGGCCCAGGCCGCCGCCTGCGCCCGTGATGATCACTACCTTGCCGTCGTACCCGAGGTTCTCGCTCATGGGCGGAAACGGTACTGGCCGCCCCCCGCTTTACGTAAAACGTCCGGGCGCGTCACCCCAGGTCAGCCGCCGACAGCGTTTACGTAAAGTGGTGTGGGGCGGGGGTGGCGGGGGTCAGGAGAGGCCGAGGCGGGCCATGGCCTCGGCCTTGAGGCGCTTGTAGTCGAGCTTGCCGTTGGCGGCGCGGCCGATGGTGACGATCGGCAGGACCCGCTTGGGCGACTTGTAGGCCGCGTGATGCTCGCGGACATGGGCGATGAGCGCCGCTTCGTCGACCTCGAAGCCGTCGTGCGGCTCCACGAGCGCGGTGATGGCCTCGCCGAAGCGTTCGTCGGGCACGCCCACCACGGCTGCGTCGGCGACCGACGGATGGGTCTTCAACGCCTCCTCGACCTCCTCCGGGTAGACCTTCTCGCCACCGGTGTTGATGCACTGGCTGCCGCGGCCGTAGAGCTTCAGCGTGCCATCGGCCTCCACCTCGGCCCAGTCTCCGGGGATGCTCCAGCGCACACCGTCGTGCACCACGAACGTCGCGGCGCTCTTCGCCTCGTCCTTGTAGTAGCCGATCGGCGTGCGGCCGCGCAGTGCCACCCGGCCGCGCTCGCCGCTGCCCGGCAGCACCTCGCGGCCGTCCTCCGTGAGCACCTTGGTGTTCGGGCCGAGGCCGAACTTGGCAGTGGTGGTGGACGGGGCGGACTCGGCGGTCGTGGTGTTGCTGGCCATGCCGATGGCCTCGCTGGAGCCGAGGCTGTCGATCATGATCAGCCGGGCGTTGTGGCGCAGCAGGCCGGCCTTCGTCTCTGCCGCCCAGATGACCCCGCTGGAGATCATCACCCTCAACGAGGAGATGTCCCATCGGCCGGGCTCGGCGTCGAGCGCCCGCAGGATCGGCTTGGCAAACGCATCGCCGACGATGGAGATGCTGTTCACCTTGTCGCGCTCGATGCAGTCGAGCAGTTCTACGGGGTCGAAGTGGCGGCCGGGCAGGGTGACCACGGAGCCGGCGAGCACGAGGTTCCACATCGCGTTGAACGCGCCGGTGCCGTGCATCAGTGGCGCGGCCGGCAGGTTGCGCGGGCCGGGCTTGGCCATCCGCTCGTCGAACTCGGCCCAGCCGGGCACGGTGGGGAGGGGCCGCTTCGAGGGCGCGTCGAGGCTGCCGACGATGTCGTCCTGGCGCCACATCACGCCCTTGGGCATGCCGGTGGTGCCGCCCGTGAACAGGATGTACAGGTCGTCGGGCGAGCGGCCCCACGGCGCCTCGACACGCCCCGGCGCCGAGGCCGCCGCAGTCTCGTACGGCACCGCCCATTCGGGGCAGGGTTCGCTGCCGTCGTCCACCCAGATCCAGGTGTGCACCGCCGGCACCTTGGCCCGCATGGCCGCGCAGCGCTCGGTGAACGTGCCGTGGAACACGACGGCCACGGCGTCGGCGTTGTTCCACAGGTACTCGAGCTCGTCGTCGGTGTAGCGGGAGTTGGTGTTCACCGGCACCAGCCCCACCTTGAACATGCCGAACATGCTCTCGAGGTACTCGGGGCAGTTGTAGAGGTAGTGCGCCACCTTGTCGTTCTGGTGCGCGCCACCTGCCAGGAGCGTGGCGGCGATGCCGTCGGCTCGACGGTCGAACTCCGCCCAGGAGAACGTGCGGTCGCCCTGCAGTTGGGCCAGGGCATCGGGGAAGCGGTCGGCGTTGCGCTCCCAGATGTCGGCGAGGTTCCAGCCAGCGGTCGTCACGTCGGTCACGCCGGACGACGGTAGCCGGGCACCGGGTCAGCGGGAGGGGTCGACGAGGGTGCGGCCGCGCATGCCGCCGGCGAGGATGCGGTCCAGCGCCTCGGGGAGGGCATCGAGGCCGATGACGTCCCATGCCTCAGTGTCCAGCCAGGTCGGCTTGAGGTCGGTGCCGATGCGCTGCCACATGGCCCGCCGCGGCTCGATGGGCGTCTGCACGCTCTCGATGCCGAGGAGGTTCACGCCGCGCAGGATGAACGGCAGCACTGTCGTCGGCAGGCCGTTGCCGCCGGTGAGGCCGCTCGCCGCCACCGAGGCGCCGTAGCGCATGGTGGCCAGCACGTACGCCAGCGTCTGCCCGCCCACGCAGTCCACCGCGCCGGCCCAGCGCTCGCCTTCCAGCGGGCGGATCTTCTCCGGGGTGAGTTCGGCGCGGTTGATGACGGCCGACGCGCCGATCGACCGCAACCACTCGGCCTCGGCGTCCTTGCCGGTCGAGGCGACGACCTCGTAGCCGCGAGCGGCGAGCATGCCGACGGCGAACGAGCCGACGCCGCCGGTGGCACCGGTGACCAGCACCGGCCCGTCGCCCGGCTGCAGCCCCGCACGCTCCAGCGCATCCACGGACAGCGCGGCGGTGTAGCCCGCGGTGCCGACCATCATCGCCGTGCGCGTGGTGAGGCCGTCGGGAAGGCGCACCACCCAGTCCGCGGGCACCACGGCACGAGTGGCGTAACCGCCGTGGTGGGCGACGCCCAGGTCGTAGCCGTTGACGAGCACCTTCGTCCCGGCTGCCAGCGTGGGGTCGGCGGACTCGACGACCGTGCCGGCCAGGTCGACGCCGGGGATCAGCGGGTCGATGCGCGCCACCCGGCCGGCCTCGGAGGACGCCAGCCCGTCCTTGTAGTTGATGCACGAGTACTCGACGGCGATGACGGTGTCGCCCGGGCCGAGCGACGCGTGCTCCACCTCGGTGACGGTGCGGGCCCAACCCGCTTCGGTGCGGCCGACGGTGAAGGCGCGAACGGTGCTCATGGCCCGGAGGCTAACCATCGGCCCCCCGGACTTGTCGCAGCCTGGCCGGCAGCGTGGGGGGTCAGCGTGCGACAAGTCCGGGAGGGTCCGGGAGGGTGGGTGGCCGGGGGTGAGGGGATCGGGGCGGACTTGGCGCAGCCTGGCCTGCAGCGTTGGTGGTCAGCGTGCGACAAGACCGGGTGTTCCGGGGCGGGTCGGGGGCTGGTCGGGGCGGGTCGGGGCGGTGAGACGGGGCGGCGGCCCGTGCTGCGGGGTGGGGGCCGCGGGAATAGGGTCGCGGGCATGGACTTCGAGTTGCCCGCAGAGGACGATCCGCGCCGCCTGGCCGTACGCGCGTGGCTGGCCGAACACCCCAACCCGAGCGGCAAGGAACTGGCCGAAGCCGGTTTCGTCGCGCCCCACTGGCCGGCGCCGTGGGGGCTGGACGCCGACCCGATCCACCAGCTGATCATCGACGACGAGCTCACCCGGGCGAAGGTGCGCCGGCCGGTGAACCCGATCGGCATCGGCTGGGCCGGCCCCACCATCCTCTACGCCGGCACCGCGGAGCAGCACGCCGCGTACCTCCCCGGCCTGCTGTCGGGGGAGGAGTTCTGGTGCCAGTTGTTCAGCGAGCCCGGCGCCGGTAGCGACCTCGCCAACCTCGGCACCCGCGCCGTGCTCGACGGCGACGAGTTCGTGGTGAACGGCCAGAAGATCTGGACCAGCGGCGCCCAGTACGCCAAGTACGGCATCCTCATCGCCCGCACCGCCCCGGACGCCCCGAAGCACAAGGGCGTCAGCTACTTCGTCTGCCCGATGGATGCGCCGGGCATCGAGATCCGCCCGATCACCGAGATGACCGGCGGCCACACGTTCAACGAGGTGTTCTTCACCGACGTGCGCATCCCCGCGGCGAACCTCGTGGGCGAGCTCAACGACGGCTGGCGGCTGGCGAAGGTGACGCTCGGCAACGAGCGCGTGTCCCTCTCCACGGGCGGTGTGCTGTGGGGCAACGGGCCGACGGCGCTGGAGATGATCGACAGCGTCCGCGAGCTCGGCCCGGTCACCGACCCGCTGCTGCGCCAGCGGGTGGCGCAGGTGTACATCGAGCACACCCTGCTCGACCTGATCCGCCTGCGCACACTCACTGCGGCCCTGAAGGGCGAGCAGCCCGGGCCCGAGGCCAGCATTCGCAAGCTCCTCGCCGACGAGCACGGCCAGCACGTGATGACGCTGGCACGGGACATGCTGGGTGCGTCGGCGATGCTGACCGGGGGCGACGGCTCGGAGGTGTTCGTGCCGGGCACGGACACCAAGGGGCTCGGGCCGGAGAAGCCGGACGGCGGGCTGTACCACCCCGGCTGGTACGACGGCTTCTGCTTCAGCCAGGCGCTCACCATCGGCGGCGGCACGTTCGCCGTGCAGCGCAACATCATCGGCGAACTGGTGCTGGGTCTGCCCCGCGAACCAGATGCCACCCGCGGGATGAGCTGGGCCGAGGCGCAGCGCGTGCAGGGAGGTCGGGCATGAGTAACACCCAACTGTTGGCACGGGCCCGCGCGGTGGGCGAGGTGGCCCGCGCCCACGCGGCCGAGGGCGAGGAGTTGCGCCGCCTTCCCGCCCCGGTCGTGGAGGCACTGCAGGACGCGGAACTGCTGCGCATGGCCGTGCCCGCCGTGTACCGCGGCCCGGAGGCCGACCCGCTGACGATGATGGCCTGCATGGAGGAAGTGGCCCGCGCCGACGGCGCAGCCGGCTGGTGCTCGATGATCGCCACCACCACGGCCTCGCTCTCGATGTTCCTCCCGCCCGAGTGGGCGGGGCCGATCTTCTCCGACCCGCCCGTGGTCACCGGCGGCGTGTTCGCCCCGAACGGGCGGGCCGTCAGCGAGGGCGACCCCTGGCGGGTCGACGGCAGGTGGATGTGGGGAAGTGGCACCCAGCACTGCCAGTGGATCGTCGGTGGGGCGATGGCCGACGACGGCACCCAGCACGTG
>JBPOIX010000299.1:0-7623 GCA_052034175.1 Actinomycetota bacterium | reverse complement strand
CGGTCGATCAGGCCGGCGCCGAGACCTACGAGGGCACGGTGCAGGTCACCGGAGACTTCGACGCGGTGGACGGGGCCAGGGTCACCATCGACGTCACCCTCGACGAACGGATCGGCGTGTTGGTGGTGCCCGTGGCCGCCGTGCTGCGCGCCGCCGGCGGCGACGAGGTGCGGGTCATTGCGGACGACGGCACGATCACCAGGGTGCCGGTGACGATCGGGCTGATCGACGGCGAGTGGGTGGAGATCGTCGACGGCCTGCGCGGTGACGAACTGGTGGTGGTCGACATCGACCCCGGCGCGGAGCAGGCCGCGGGTGGCTGATCAGCCCGTCGGCGGGCCGGAGCCGGTCCTCGAGCTCGAGGGCGTGTCGCGCACCTACGGCGAAGGGGAGGCGCTGGTGACCGCACTGCGCGAAGTGTCGCTGCGCATCCTCCCTGGCGACTTCCTCTCGATCATGGGGCCGTCAGGGTCCGGCAAGTCGACGATGCTCGGCCTGCTCGGCTGCCTCGACCTGCCCACGTCCGGCACGATTCGCATCGGCGGCCACGAGGTCACGGCGATGGACGATGCCGAACGCAGCCGGGTCCGCGGCAAGGAGATCGGTTTCGTCTTCCAACAGTTCCACCTCATCCCGCACCTCGACGCGCGGGGCAACGTGGAGACGGCGCTCCTGTACCGCGGGTTGAAGGCCAAGGAGCGGCGCGAGCGCGCCATCGCCGCGCTGGACAGGGTGGGCCTGGCGCACCGCCACGACCATCGCCCGGTGCAGCTCAGCGGTGGCGAGCAGCAGCGGGTGGCCCTGGCCAGAGCCCTGGTCACCGAGCCGCGCATCCTGCTCGGCGACGAGCCCACCGGCGCGCTGGACTCCAAGAACGCCGAGAACGTGATGGAGATCCTGGCGTCGTTGCAGTCGCCCGAACGCGCCGTCGTGCTCGTGACGCACGACCCCGGCGTGGGCGCCGCAGCCAGCCGCCGGGTGCGGATGCGCGACGGCGAGATCGTGGCCGACGAACGGGTGCCGGCATGAGGCGCCTGGGAGAGATCATCGGCGTGGCCATGGTCGGCCTGTTCGCCCGCAAGGTGCGCACCGCGTTGCTCCTGCTCGGCCCGACGATCGGCGTGGCGGCCATCATCGCCGCCGTCGGCCTCACCGACAGCGCCAAAGGCGACCTCAAGCGCAAGGTGGAGGAGCTCGGCACCAACCTCATCGAGGCCTCGGCCGCCAGCGCCTTCGGTGCGCAGGACCCTGTGCTGCCGGAGGACGCGGTGGACAGGGCGCGCACCGTGCGCACGGTGGAGATGGTGTCCGCGGTGCGGGAGCTGAGCGACATCGTGGTCACCCCGTACGAAGAAGCCCGCGAGAAGTTCGAGACCGTGCCCATCCCCGTGCTGGCCGCCGACGCCGACCTGCCTGCCGTGCTGCAGGTGCCGCTGGTGAGCGGCCGTTGGCTCGACCCCTTCGACGAGGGGGAGCGGTCGCGCACCGCAGTGATCGGCATGGGCCTGGCGCGGGAGTTCGACTACCTGCCGGGCGAGGTGAGGTCGATCCTGCTCGACGATGTGGAGTACGCCGTGGTCGGCGTGCTCTCCGAAGTCGAGCTCGAGCCCGGTTTCGACAACGCGGTGTTCATCCCGTTCACCGCGGCGGAGGACGACTTCGTCGGTGACGAGACCTTTCCCAACAAGCTGTACGTGCGCGCCACCGAAGGCACCGAGAACGACACCTCCGAAGCGCTGAAGGTGGCGGTGGGGTTGGGTGGCCCGACGGAGGTGCAGACCGAGCTGAAGTCCGAAGCGTTGGAACTGGCCTCGCAGAGCGACCGGCAGCTGCAGCTGATCGTGGTGGCCATGGGCCTGCTGGCGATCATCGTCGGCGGTATCGGCATCGCCAACGTGATGTCGATCTCGGTCATCCAGCGATCGAGCGAGATCGGCATCCGCCGCGCCCTGGGCCACACCCGGGGCACGATCGCCGTGCAGTTCATCTTCGAGGCCATCGTCGTCGGTGTCCTCGGTGGCCTGCTCGGTGTGGCCGTCGGTGTGGCCGCGATCGGGGTGGGGGTGGCGATGGCCGGCTGGGTGTTCACCCTTCAGCCGATCCTGGTGCCCGGTGGCGTGATCCTGGCCGTGGTGATCTCGGTGATCGCCGGGCTCTCCCCGGCCGTGCGCGCCGCCCGCCTGGAACCACTGGAGACCCTGCGCCTCGGCTGAGGCGGCGAGGCTGACCGTCCACCGGCCGTCAGCCGGCCGTCGGTCGGCCGTCGGTCGGCCGTCGGTCGTCGGTCGGCCGTCAGTCGGCGATCAGTTCCTTCCACCAGCGGGTGCACTCCTGCGCGTGGTGGCCGGCGATCATCACCAGGTGGTTGCCGAGCGGGTCCGCCAGCAGGCTCGCTGCCGCGGCGGGTTCAATCCGGACATCGAGCTGGGTGCGGCAGCGCCCGGGCCGCGAGGGCGTCGGCAGTGCCTCCCCGTCCGCGACCCACAGCTTCTCCAGCTCGTCGCCGCCGAGGCGTAGCACCGTGACCGGCCCGGCGGGAAGGGCGCCGGCGATGCCGACCCCCAGGCCACTTTCGAAGTGGGTGCGCAACTCGTAGCTGTCCACCAGGGACAGCGGCACCGTGCAGTGGGCAAGTTCGACCACGCCACTGTCGAGATTGATCATCGCCGGGTTGGCCATCCAGCCGATGTGGCCGGTGAGCTGGCGTGCCCACAGCATGGTCATCGTGGCGCAGACGTCGCCTTCACACCCGGCCACCAGCCCACGATCGTTGAGCGCGGCCAACGCCAGGCAGCCCGAGGTGTGGGCCGAGGTGACGAGGTCGAAGCAACGCACGGTGATCGCGTCCAGCTGGTGCTGCTCGGCCACCTCGCGCAGCACCGGCTCGAACCTGCCGGCGGTCTCCACGTCGGCGGCGTGCGGTTCACCCGCAGTGCGGCGGGCGCGCAGGCGCACAGGCTCGGCGATCGGGGCGTCGATGTTGTCGTCGAAGCGGTCCATCGCCGGGTCGATCGGGAGGGGCACGATGCGCGTGCCCCACCGGCGCAACACGGCCGTGGGGTCGGGCACGGAGGCCAGCAACCACTCGCTCGGCTCACCGAGGATGCCGACCCGGGCGCGGTGCAGCGCATGCCAGACGGCCGCGTCGTGGATGGCGTTGCGCAACTCCTTGGCGGCCACCCCGTTGGCTTCCGGGCGCAGGATGAGGATCCGCCCGCGGGCGCCGTCGCGGCGCAGGCGGGCCAACGTCTCCAGTGCCGCTGGCAGCGAGTTGTGCGCCGCGTGGGCCAGCAGGAGCAACGGCTCGCCCGGCACCAGCTGCTGGCGGGCTCGCCACGCGGCCATCGCCGCGGCCTCGCTGCCACCGGTGAGCAGCAGCACTGCCAGCGGTTGCTCCGTGTCCGCCGTCTCGACACGCTCGGCGATGGCGGCCCCGGCGGCCCGCAGCAGCGGCTCCATCCGTTCCAGCAGGGCGGCGATGGCGTCAGCGCCGTGCAGGCCGGAGGCCACAGGGAGCACGGTGCAGGAGGTCATGCGGACATCGCACCATCCACAGCCGACGGTCGATAGGGCATGTTGGCCCGGTCCGCAAGGTCGGAGGACCGGAGCAGCCCCGGCTGGCGGTGCCTCTGCCCCGAGGCCGAAAAGCTGAAAGGGCCGGCTCCGTGTGTTCGTGAGCTCGGAGCCGGCCTGGGGGCGATGGGACCGGTCAAGGAGTCGCCACCCGTTTTCATTCAGTTGTTCTAGGAGTCGTCACCGTGCGGGGAAAAGTTCCCGGCTGGCGGAAAATTCTTTCAGCGGCCCAACATGCCGTCGTACATGCCCTTCACGAAGGCGGTCACCTCGGGTGGCGCACAGCGCGGATGGCCACTCTGGAACGGCGGGTCGGGGTCGTACTCCATGTCCAGCTGCACCGCCTGCGCATAGCTCGTGCCGGCGATGCGTTCCGCCAACCGCAACCCCATGTCGATGCCGGCGGACACCCCGGCGGCGGTCATCACCTTGCCGTGCTCCACCACCCGCTCGCTCACCGGGATCGCCCCGTACGCGGCCAGGTCGTCCAGGCAGTACCAGTGGGTGGTCGCGGGAATGCCCTGCAGCACGCCGGCCGCCCCGAGCAGCAGCGAGCCGGTGCACACCGAGGTGGTCCAGGTGGTGGTCGGGTGAATGGCGCGGATCCACTCCACCAGCGGGCCGCCCGCCGGCGCCATGGTGATGGCCGCCACGCCACCGGGCACCAGCAGCACGTCCAGCGCATCGATCTCGTCGATGCTCTGCTGGGCCTCCATCGTGAAGTTGCCGCCGTTGCTGACGGGGCCGCGGTGCTCGGCCACGAAGGAGAACTCGAAACCCGGCAGGCCACCGATGGCGTGGTACGGCCCGATCGCGTCGAGTGGGGTGAAGCCGTCGTAGAGCAGGATGGCAGTCTTCATCGGGGGTCCTCGGGTGTGGTTGGTGCGAGTGGAGCGAAGGTCAGGTGCAGCCGCCCGGTGAGCGGGTGGGTGCCCACATGGGCGTGCACGCGGAACACCGCGGCGATCATGTCAGGTGTGAGCACCTGCTGTGGCGGCCCGCTGGCCACGGCGGTGCCCCGGTTCATCACCGTCACCCGGTCGCAGAACGATGCCGCGTGGTCCAGGTCGTGCAAGGCCACGACGGTCGTCAGCTTCAAGGCGCGCACCAGCTCCAACAACTCCAGTTGGGCGTGCACGTCCAGATGGTTGGTCGGCTCGTCGAGCAGCAGGATCGGTGCCTGCTGGGCGATGGCCCGGGCCAGGTACACCCGCTGGCGTTCGCCACCGGAGAGCGTGCCGACCAACCGGCCCGCCGCCCAGGCCATCCCCACTGCCTCCAACGCCTCGGCCACCAGGGTGCGGTCCCGTTCGCCGTCGCGGCCCAGCCAGCCGGCGTGGGGTGCGCGGCCCATGGCCACGGCGTCGCGAGCCGTGAAGTCCAGGTCCAGCGCCGAGTCCTGGGTGACCACGGCGCGGCGCAGGGCGGCTTCGCGGGCGGTGATGCCGCGCCACAGGTCGTCGCCGCCGAGCAGCACCGCCCCGGCCGCCGGCTTCAGCGAGCGGTACATGCAGCGCAGCAGGGTGCTCTTGCCGGAGCCGTTCGGGCCGACCAGGCCATGCACCTCGCCCGATGCCACGTCCACCGTGGTGTCGGCGACGATGGTGACACCGTCGATGGCGACGCGCACACCGAGCACCGAGACCTTCATGCGCTGCCCTTGGCTGCCCGGCGCATGAGGAACAGGAAGAACGGCGCGCCGAGCACCGCGGTGAAGATGCCCACGGGGTATTCGTTGGGGCGGTCGAAGGTGCGGCTGACGAGGTCCACCAGGACCATGAACGACGCCCCGCCGAGGGCGCACACGGGGAGCACGCGGCGATGATCCGGCCCCACCACCAGGCGGGCCACGTGGGGCACCACCAGGCCGACGAAGCCGATGCCGCCCGCCACGGCGACGGCGGTGGCGGTGAGCAGCGACGAGGCCACCAGCAGCTCGATGCGGAAGCGGTTGGTGTTCACCCCGAGGCCGCTGGCGGTGTCGTCGCCCGTCGTCATCACGTTCATCCATCGGCCGCGCAGCATCAGCCAGCCGGTGGTGAGGATCATCACCACGGTGGGGATCTGCAGGTCGTCCCAGTCCGCCCCGGCGAAGCTGCCGAGCATCCAGAACATCGTGCCGCGCAGCTCCAGCGGGTTGACCTGCAACTGCACCAGCGACGTGAGCGCCGTCGTGAGGTAGCTGACCGCCACACCGGCGAGCACCAGGCGGCTGGGCCCGATTCTGCCGGCGCGCTGGGCGAGGGTGAAGACCAACACCAGCGTGAGCACCGCCCCGGCGAAGGCGGCACCGCTGACACCTAGGCCACCGAGCGCCGCCGACCCGACCAGTACCGCCAGCACTGCCCCGAACGACGCGCCGGAGGACACGCCGAGCACATACGGGTCCGCCAGCGGGTTGCGAGCCAACACCTGCAACGCCGTTCCGGCGACGGCGAGGGCAGCACCCACCACGGCCGCCAGCAGCACGCGGGGCGTGCGGAACTGCCAGATGATCTGGTCGGTACCGCCCGGCGTCGGCTCGCCCGCGCCGAGGTGAGCGAACACAACCCGCCACACCGTGCCGAGGGGGAGGGTGACGGTGCCGAAGGAGATTCCGATCAGCAGGCTGCACGCCAGCGCCAGCGCGAGCACGACGACCAGCGCGCGGAAGCCCTTCCCCGCAACGAGGAAGGGCTTCCGGCCTGACGCGACGGCGGTTGCGTCAGGCAAGTGTGGCGATGGCGTCGGCGATCTTCTGGATCGCGATCGCGTTGTGCGGCCCAAGGTAGGCGCTCTCGGCCACCACCGTGTACGTGCCGGTCTTGGCGGCGTCCCACTGCGGGTACATCGCGAAGATCGCCGCGGCGTAGGCGGCGGGGTCCTCGCCTTCCATGAACAGGCCGATCACCAGCACGTCCACGTCGGCGGCGGCGAGGGCCTCGGCGCTGATGTTCGACGAGTCGTTGAACGTGGCGAAGTCGGGGAACGCGTTCATGCCGCCGGCGGCCTCGATGATCGAGTCGGTGAACGGGCCGGCGAACACGCCGGGCACGCCGGTCTGGTCCATCATCGACATGCCGGGGTAGGCCAGCAGCACGTGCACCGGCTCATCGGTGGCGGGCGGCTCGATGGCGTCGATGTCCTCACGGGCGTGCTCGATCACATGCTCCGCGTCGTGCTGCACGTCGAAGATCAGGCCGAGCTCCTCGAGCAGCTCGAACGATGCTTCATAGGTCTGGTTGGTGTTCTTGTCGACGTCCTCGGGGCGAGCGTTGGGGTCGCCGTTGGCGCAGTTCACCGGGGTGACATAGCTGTTGATGCCGGCCTCGGCCAGCTCGTCGCGGGTGGCCATGCCCATCTCGGAGGCGAACCCGCCGGCCCAGGTGCTGATCACCAGGTCGGGCTGCAGCGCCAGCACCTGCTCCTTGGGCACGTCGTAGTTCTCGTTGAGGGTGAGGCCGCCGTTGGGGATGGCCATCACCTGCTCCATCAGGCCCTCGACGTCCGAGGTGCCGTACATCTGGCTATTGGCCAGGATGTGATCCTCGATGCCGAGGGCGATGAAGCTCTCGACCTCGGCCACCGAGGTGCCGTTGAGGATCAGCACCTTCTCCGGGGCTTGCTCGAAGGTGACCTCGCGGCCGCAGTTGTCGATGGTGAGCGGGTACTCCGTGGCCTCGCCGCCGTGGTCGTGCGCCATTTCCGTGGTGTCCGGGGCCATCGTGTCCGGGGCGGCGGTGTCCGCCACGGTGGTCTCCGGGGCGGCGGTCGTGTCGACAGCCTCGGTGACGGGCGTGGTGGTGGCGGCGTCGTCCTTGTCCTCGCCGCAGGCGGCGAGAAGGACGAGCGCGCAGGAAGCAGTGAGGATTCGCGAACGCATGGTGAGGTAGGTCGTTCGCCGGGTGCTGTTAGTTCCCGGCCGCCGCCATCTGCTCACACGCGGCCACGGCTGCCCGCCCGCGTTGGAACCGCTCGTCGCTGTCCTCCCACGACGCGGCGAAGGCCGCGGCGTCGAGCTCCTCCGCCAGCCATCGTGCGTCGGCGGCGTCGAAAACTGCGGCCAGGTGG
>JBPOIX010000396.1:0-7894 GCA_052034175.1 Actinomycetota bacterium | reverse complement strand
GAGGCCTGGCTGGGCGATATGGCCGACTGCCTGGCGATGCTGCGCCTGCACGAACTGCACCGTTACGACGTGGAGACCAAGCTGCCGAGCGGCAACTGGAAGGCCACCGCGGATGGCTACCTCGACGGCTACCACCACGTCTACCTGCACCGGAACACCATAGGAGGCAAGAGCATCACCAACCGCAACACGTACGACCTCTTCGGCCCGCACGATCGCATAGGCATCGCCAACAATCCGATCCTCGACCTGCGCGACACGCCGGTGGAGGAGTGGGACAAGTACTCGGCGTTCAGCCTGGTGCACTACCTGTTCCCGAACATCTCGATCTCCGGCCATCCCGACCGCAGCCTGATGGTGAGCCGCATGTTCCCGGGCCCGAAGGTGGGCGAGTGCAGTGTGGTGCAGTACCAGTACTTCCGTGAGCCCCTCGACACGCCGGAGAAGCTGGCCGACGCCGAGACGAAGCGGAAGACGTACGAACAGGTCACCTACGAAGAGGACTTCGTCACCGTGATGGCCATCGGCCGGCGGATGCAGGTGATGGCCGAGGCCGGCGATGTGATGCGCTTCGGCCGCAACGAGATGGGCAACCAGAACCTCCACCGCTGGGTGGCCAAGCTCGTCGCCGAGGTGTAGCCCCCCAAGTTGGCGCTGCGGCCGCAGCCGACACCGTCCTACCGCCAACTTGGGTGGATGCCGGGGCGGGTTACTCGGTGCAGCGGGGGACGAAGATGCCGGCCGCGGGGCTGGCGCCGGTGATGGCGTCGGCGGCGAGGATGACGGCAGCGTCGGTGTAGGCGCTGGTCTCCAGCGGGGGAAACGTCTCGAGCGAGGGGTAGACGATGCCCGTGAGGTAGCTGCCGTCGTCGATGCGGTGGGGGCGGGTCCAGGCCAGCAGGTCGGTGGCGCGGGCCACGTCGCCGGCCACGGCGTGGGCGATCGACGCCTCGGCGGTCTCGCTGGCCGTGACCCACGGCTCGTCGCTGACGCAACGGATGCCCTTGCCCTCCATCGCGAACACCGGCCAGCCGTCGGCCAGGCGGGCCTTGGCCGCGTCGCCCACCAGGCAGCCGGTGAGGACGGGGTAGTACCAGTCCATCGCCCAGCGTTCCTTCGGTTCGAACACCTCGGGCGATGTGGTGACCATGCGCGCCATCAACCCGGCGGCGTCGGCCCAGTCCGGCCGGGGCACGTTGCACAGTTCCGCCAGCTTGGCGCCGCAGCGCAGCGCGTGAGCGATCGAGGACGAGCCGGTGAGCAGCGCATAGCCCCACGGGGTGTCGTTCTCCGTGCGGGCCCACAGGACGGTTCCGTCGGCGCGCCGCATGGAGAGCACCCAGTCCAGCGAGCGCTGCACGGTGGGCCACAGATGGTCGACGAAGCCGCGGTCCCACGTGCACAGCCAGTGATGCCACACGCCCGTGGCGATGTAGGCACACACATTGGTGTCGAGCTTGGCCTCCTCGACGGTGCCGTCCGGCAGGTAGTAGTTCCACCAGCTGCCGTCGGGGAGTTGGATGTCCACCAGCCATTCGTAGGCCCGCTCGGCCGGGCCGTGGAAGCCGGCCACGTCCAGGGCCATCGCCGTCTCGACATGGTTCCACGGGTCGCAGTGGCCGCCGGGGAACCACGGGATCATGCCCGTGTCCAGCTGCAGCGCCACGATGCGCTCCGCAGTCTGCACGACCTCGTCGGCGCTGAGCACGCCCTCGATGTCCGGGATGCTCACGAGCCGACCTTGGCGGGCTTGCGGCCGTAGAGGATGGTGCTCTTGCCGAGCGCCGGCGCCAGCACCTTCTCCACGACCTTCATCGAACCGGGCTGCTCGGTGATCTCCCACTCCAGCATGTGGCGGTATTTCGCCACGAGCGGCTGGTCCTCCCGCCGCGGGCCGACGGCGCACTTCAGCCACCAGTACGGCGAGTGCAGGGCATGGGCCTTGTGGCTGCCGTACACCTGCAGGCCGGCGGTCCGCAGCTTGGCCTTCAGCTCGGTGGTGCTGTAGATGCGCACATGGCCGCCGATGCTCTTGGGTGCGTGGTACTCGTCGCTGAGCAGCCAGTTGATCTTCTCGGGGAACCAGGTGGGCACGGTGCAGGCGAACGTGCCGCCGGGGCGGAGCACCCGCACCAGTTCGCTGATCGCCGCCACGTCGTCCTGGATGTGCTCCAGCACCTCGCTGGTGATCACCCGGTCGAACGAGCCGTCGGCGAAGGGGAGGCGGGTGGCGTCGCCCTGCAGCGCGGCCACATAGCGAGCCTCGGGTATCTCCCCGGCCTCCACCATCGCCCCGAACGTGCCGCGTGTGGTGATGACTTCCTCGGCCGAATAGTCCAGCGCGACGACGTTGGCGCCGAGGCGGGCGAGTTCGAAGGCGTGGCGCCCGAAACCGGCCCCGGCGTCGAGGATGAGGTCGCCGGGTTGCACGCCGAGGCGGTCGAAGCGGATCGTGAGCATGACGGGAGCAGCCTGGGCTCAGAGCCGGCCGTTGCGGCGCAGCTTCTCGATGTTGTGCGGCATGGCCAACACCTCGCGGTACTGGTCCACCGTGAGCTGGGCGCAGTGCTTCCAACTCCAGCGCTCCACCACTCGCTGACGCCCGGCGGCACCGATGCGGGCGCGCAGCTCGGCGTCCTCCAGCCCCTTGCGGATGGTGGCGGCCAGGCCCTCGGCGTCGCCGGCCTTGCACTGCAGCACGGTCTCGCCGTCCTTGCCGGTGACCTCGGGCAGGGCGCCGCCGTCGGTGGCCACCAGGCAGATGCCGGTGCTCATGGCCTCGATGGCCGGCAGGCTGAAACCTTCGTAGAGGCTGGGCACGACGGCCAGTTCGGCCTCGGCGTAGAGCTCCACGATGCGCTCGTCGGGCACGCCGGATACGAAGTCGATGTGCGGGCGCAGGCCGAGCTTGTCGATGAGGTCGGCGCTGGCGCCCTCGCGCGGCTTGCCGATGATCGTGAGGCGGATGTCGTCGCGTTCGGTGCGCAGCTTGGCCATCGCCTCCAGCAGGTAGCTGAGGCCCTTCAACGCCACGTCGGCGCTGGCGGTGGTGATCAGCCGACCCGGCTGGCGGGCGACCTCCGGCTTGGGCATGAACAGCTCGGGGTCCACGCCCACCGGCACCAGGCGCATGCGGTCGTAGTCCACCCCCATGTCGTTGTGGATGTCCTTGATGCTGTTCTCGCTGACCACCACGATGCGCGGCATGCGGCTGGCCACACGGCCCTGCATCTTCACGAACGCGTACCAGCGGCCGATGCTCTGCTTCTTCCACCAGGTCTTCTGGTGCTCCATCTCCAACGCACGGTCGCGGGTGATGGGGTGATGCAGGGTGACGATCGTGGGGATCATCTTCTCCACGCCGAGGATGCCGTAGCCGAGGCACTGGTTGTCGTGCACGAGGTCGAAGTCCCGCTGGCGCTTCTTCAACGCGTCCCGTACCCGCACGCTGAACCCGAGTGGTTCGCCGAACGTGCCCTTGAGGTGGCTGAGCGTCTCCACCACGTCGCCCTTGGTCTTCACTTCCCAATAGGCGGGCATGCGGCCCGGGTACTGGTCGTTCCACAGGTCCAGGCTGGGCAACTTGTGCAACTCGATGCGGTCGTCGAGCACCGGGTACGGCTGCCCACCGAACACTTCGATCGTGTGGCCGAGGTCGCACAGCGCCTTGGTGAGATGGCGGGTGTAGACGCCCTGGCCACCCACGTGCGGCTTGCCGCGGTAGGTGAGATAGGCGATCTTCAGCGGTGCATCGGGGTCGAGGACCCTGGCGACCGAGGACTCTGCGGACATGGCGTTCGAGGCTACCGCTCGGTAGTTACCGGCCGGTAAGCGTGTCACGCGGTTGTCATACGGTGTGACAACAACCGGAGCTCACCCGGGGCAGGGGGTGATCTCGAATTGGCCGTCCCATGTGGCCACATTTCCCCTGGTGTCCACCGCTGTGACCACATAGTCGTAGACACCCAGGCTGGGCTTGCGCACCAGGATCTGGCCTTCGCTGAAGCCCGGCTCGGTGACCTCCAGCTCGCTGGAGCCCTGTTGCGGGCCGGTCCATTCCACGGTCAGCAGTTCGGTGACGCCGCTCTCGTCGCTCCAGTTGACGTACACCCCGGGGAACGGGCTCCACTGGCACGACGGGAAGTCGCCCTCCGGCCCGTCGACCTCCAACAGCGGTGGCCGCTCGACGCGGGCCTTCACCACGACCTGAGCGCTGCCGCCTGCACCGTCGACGACGGTGACGGTGCGCTGGATGGTGCCCTCCGCCAGCGGGGTGCGGTTGAGGGTGATGGTCAGCACCTGGGCTGCGCCGGGCTCCACAGTGCCCCCGTTGCCCACCAGCGTGAACGGCGCGAGGTCGCCGCCCGCCGACCAGGCGAGGGCCTGGCCGCCGGTGTTGCGTACCTCCACCGGCGCCGAGGCGAGGTCCGCGCCGAGGTCGACGACCGTGACGGAGAGCGCAAGGGCGCCAGGGGTGGGGGCCACGGTGGTGGAGGGGTTGGTGGAAGTAGTGGTGCTCGCGGCGTCCGTGGAGGACGTGGAGGGCAGGGGAGTGGACGGCACGGTGCTGCCCGGTTCGGCGACCGAGGTGGCCACGGAATCTGCCGGTGCCGCGACCGCTGGTGGGTCGTCGTTCAGTGCGGTGGCGGCGATGGCGCCACCGCCCACGCCGAGCAGGAGGGCACTGGCGGCCACGCTGAGCACCGCCGGCAGGCGCAGGCGACGCAGCACGCGGGGGAAGCCGCCATCGGCATCGAACTGGTACGGGGTGGTGGGCGCCGAGCCGACCTTGCCCATGATGGTGTCCCGCAGCGACGGCGGAGCAGCGAAGGCCGGGGCCGCACCCAGCAGCACGAGCGGAGCGGCCTTCTTGCGGGTGCGCTCGCAGGTGGCGCAGGCCTCGATGTGGCGGGCGACGCGCTTGCGCAGCAGCACGGTGAACTCGCCGTCCCAGCCCTTGAGGATGTCCGCCAGGTCGGCGCAATCCTTCCGGCCGGCCTTGGCCACCACCACGGCACCGAGGCTGCGCTCCACCCGGTCGCGCATGCGGTGCACCAGGGTGTAGCTCTGCTCGGGGGTCACGCCCAGCGCCGCGGCCAGGTCCGCACCCTGCAGGCCCTGGCGCACACTGAGCTCCAGCACCAGCTGGTCGCGTTCGTCCAGCCCGCACGCGGCACTGCGCACGAGTTCGGCCAGTTCACCGGCGGCGATCATCTCGCCCTCGGCATCGGGGGCCATCGGGGCGGCCATCTCAGGTGCCCCCATGGCGGAGAAGTCGGTGGGCAGAGTTCGCCCGCGGCGCTTGGTGCGGCGGTACACCTCGTTGCGCAGGATGGCGTAGAGCCACGGCTTCAACCGCTCCGCCTCGCGCAACTGCCCCAGCCGTTCGGCGGCCACCAGGAACACGTCCTGTGCACAATCCGCAGCCTCGTGACGGTCGCGCAGCATGGCTGCCGCGGTGTCGTACAGGCCGGCGCCGTAGCGGTCGTAGATCCCCGCCAACGCGCCACGGTCGCCGCCGAGATACGCGGCTACCAGTTGGGCATCGGTTCGCAGGTCGGGCATGGCGCATGGTCCTCCTCCTCGCTCGTCCAGAGCGCGGCGGGGGGCCGTCCTTTCGCTTTTCGCGACGTTATTCGCTGGGCGCCTGCCGCCACGTGAGCGTCATCGTCCGCTGCAGGATGTCGCCCGGCTCCAGGCGCGTGGCGCCCCCGATGTTGAACGCGTCCGGCGGGCCGCTCTGGGGCTCCACGCAGGTGGCATCCGCAGGTTCGTCGTAGACCACCCAGTGGTCGCAGTCGCTGGCAATCGTGACGTGCAGCGGCCCAACGTGCAGGCGCAGAGGTGCGGTCGGCCCGGTGAAGCAGTCGTCCCACGGGTGAGGTGCGGGGGGCAGCAGGCGGCGCACCGCCACCCCATCGTCGTCCCGCTCGTACATCCGGGTGAAGCCGAGGTCGGCCGTGGTCGGCTTCTGGAAGCAGGGGTGCCAGCCGATGACGGCCGGCATCGCCTGGCCGGCGGCCGCGGCGGTGAGCACGAACGTGGCCCCGTCCTCGTGCAGATGGATGTGCTGGTGCGCCGTGCCACCGAACTCCCAGGTGAGCGGGCAACGCATCTCGCAGTAGTCGCGCCCGATGTCCAGCACCTCCCATTCGGCCTCGAAGGTGGTGCCATGGATGGCATGGGGCGGCAGGTTGAGCGGCACCCGCCGCCAGCGGTCGTCGAACATGAACTCGCCGTGGCGCAGTCGCCCCGCCCACGGCACCATCGGGTAGATGCCCCACATCAGGGCGCCCACCGTCGGGTCGGCGCGGAGCACGGGGGTGCCATCGACCTCCAGGTTGCCCACCCTGCCGCCACTGGCGGGGTGGACGGTCATCCACACGGTGCGCCTGCCGTGCCCAGCTTCCAGCTCGATCATCGGGTTCTCTCTACCATGTGGCACATGCGAGGGCTGGTGCAGCGGGTGCGACAAGCGAAGGTCACCGTCGACGGTGAGGTGGTGGGCGAGGTCGGGCCCGGGCTGTGCGTACTGGTGGGGGTCACCCACACCGACCGGCCGGAGCAGGCGCGCAAGCTGGCGGACAAGGTGTGGCACCTACGGGTGATGGACGACGAGGCCGGCGTGATGAACCGCAGTGTGGCCGACACGACGAGGGAAGTGTTGGTGGTCAGCCAGTTCACGTTGTACGGCGACACCGGCGCCGGCCGCCGCCCGAGCTGGATCAACGCGGCCCGCCCGGAGCACGCCGAACCGTTGGTGCAGGCGGTGGTGGATCACCTGCGCGCCCTTGGCGCCACCGTCGCCACCGGCCGCTTCCGCACCGAGATGCTGGTGGAGATCCACAACGACGGCCCCGTCAGCGTGCTCATCGAAGTCTGAAGCGTGCGCCTGACTTTGCCGTAGCCAGCGCCAGCACGGCGGCGGCCAGCACCACCCACGGGATGTTGCCCAGCCGGGAGTACCAGGTGCGGCCGGACCGCAGGCCGATCTCGTGCACGAGCACGGCCTGCTCGCTGATCGAGGTGCGCTGGAACACCTCGCCGCTGGGGGAGACGAACGCCGAGAACCCGGTGGGCGCAGCCTGCACCACCCAGCGGTCCTGCTCGATGGCCCTCAACCGCGACGACGCCACCTGCTGGGTCTGCAACACGGTCCAGGTGTAGCTGCTGCCGTTGGTGGGGTTGACGATGAACGCGCCACCGGCCTCGATGCCCTCGTTGGCCCGCCCGCCGAAGAACACCTCCCAAGAGATCACGACACCGAACGGAGTGCCGTCCGGCAGGGTGAGCACGGCAGGGTCCGTGCCGGCCACGGCGTCCCGCGGCACGAGGTCGGTGGGCGCGCCGAGCGCCTTGAGCAGGCCGCGCATCGGCATGTACTCACCGAAGGGCACGCGGCGGACCTTCTCGTAGCGGCTGACCACCTCACCGTCGGGGCCGATGACCACCTGGGCGTTGACGAAGTTCGCGCCGTCCGGCGTGTCCTCCGTGATGCCCACCACGAACGGCACCCCGAGCCGCTCCGCCTCGGCGGCGACGGCCAGGTGCTCCGGGCTGCCGTCGAACGGCATGTAAACCACATCGACCCCGTTCTCCGCCCACAGCACCATGTCCACGGTGCCGGGCTCGATCGTGCGCGGCGCTTCCAGGTCACGCTGCAGCACGCACGACGAGGGGGTGTCGATGGCGTGGGTGCCCTGCGGCCCGCCACCCTGGACGACGGCGATGCGCAGCGTCTGCCCCGTGGCATCCGTGCCGGTGGGCGCCAACGGCGACACCAGCCACACCACGAGAGCCACCGCGAGCCCGATGGCGCCGATCCAGTCGCCCTTGGCGGTGACGCCGCGCTTGCGAGCGAGAGACGGCACCACCGGTGACGGCCCCGCCAGTG
>JBPOIX010000279.1:0-4846 GCA_052034175.1 Actinomycetota bacterium | reverse complement strand
CCAGCCAGCCGCCCAGCCAGCCGCCGTATGCGGCCGGGCCGCCGACCGTGGCCATGCCCCCCTACGCGGCCGGGCCACCCACGATGGCCATGCCGCCCGTCGCCGCCGCGCCCAGCGGCCGCCCCGGTGGCAAGAAGAAGGGCGCCCTCATCGGCGGCGCCCTGGCCGCGGTGGCCGCCGCCACCGTGGGGATCGTGGTGGTCACCGGAGGGGACGACAAACCCACCACCCAGCCGACCACCACCGTGGCCCAGCCCAGCACCCCGGTGCAGGCCGACACCACCACCAGCGTCGAGGAGGCCACCACCACGATCGCGCCGCCTCCGGCCGACCTGGACTCCATCGCCCACTCCGTGGTCCAGATCACCGCCGAGATGGCGGACGGCCCCGCGATCTGGACCGGCTCCGGCACGATCATCTCCACCGAGGGCCTGATCCTCACCAACGCCCATGTGGTGGAGAACAACGGCAATCCGGTCTTCTACGACCACCTCGCCGTCTCCATCACCGGCAGTGCGGACGCCCTGCCGCTGCCCAGCTATCGCGCCGACGTGGTGGCATTCGGGCCCGACGTCGACCTGGCCGTGATCAAGATCTCCACCGACATCGACGGCAACCCGGTGTCCGGCCTGGCCCTGCAGGCCCTGCCGATCGGCGACTCGGACACCGTCCACCTCGGCGACGGTGTTCGCCTGCTCGGCTTCCCCTCCATCGGCGGCGGCACGATCACCCTCACGACCGGTTCGGTCAGTGGTTTCGCGGCCGAGGCCGGCGTCGGCGAGCGCGCCTGGATCAAGACGGACGCCACGATCGCCGGTGGCAACAGCGGCGGGACGGCCCTCAACGCCGCAGGCCAGTTGATCGCCATTCCCACCAACCTCGACACCGGCGACGGTGAGTTCGCCGACTGCCGCGTCCTGCAGGACACCAACGGCGACAACGTCATCGACGAGAACGACACCTGCATCCCGCTCGGCGGGTTCATCAACGGCCTGCGCCCGGTGAACCTGGCCTTGCCGTTGATCGAACAGGCCCAGGACGGCCAGATCGTGCCGACCAACCCCGGGGAGCAGGGCGGCGAGATCAACCTCGACGAGGTGCTCCTCGGGCCGATCAGCTTCGCCGGCGACGTCAACGTCGACGACAACACGCCCATCGGCCCGGCCGAGGCCTTCCCCAGCGGCACCGCCCGCGTGTGCGCCTTCTTCGACTACGAGGGCATGGTGGACGGTGTGGCGTGGGACAGCGTGTGGAGCGTGGAGGGCGCGGTCGACGAGAACCTCAGCCTGCTCAACCAGGAGTGGATCGGTGGCCCGAACGGAGCGAACTGGTGGGTGTGCGCCGCGAACGGCACCGACCCCCTGCCCGACGGGGTGTACGAACTGACGCTGTACGTCATGGGAGAGTCGATCACCTCGAACACGGTGTTCATCGGCAACTACACCCAGGTCGACATCACGGTCACCAACGCCACACAGACCAAGGTCTGCTACGTGCGCCTGTCGCCGCCGTCGGCACAAGCGTGGGGGCCGGACGAGTTGACCATCGATCAAACCCTGGAGCCCGGCACCTCGATCGTGATCAACGAGGTCGCCACGGTGTACGACGTGCTGGCCCAGGACTGCGACTTCAACCTGGTGGCAGAGCTGTACGGCGTGGACCTCACCGCCGGGGGCGAGGTCGTGCTCAGCTGAGGAGTGGCACCGTGGCCAGCAGGCGCGGGCTGAGGCGGACCGTTCCTGCCGCCAACCCGCTGCCTGCGACGCGGTCGTGCACGAATCGGGTGGCCGCGGGGCTGCACAGGGTGTCCATCACGCGTTCCGGCTCCGCCGTGACGCAGGTGATCACCGGAACGGCCGGCAGCCACACGCCCGCGGTGTCGTGCACCGCCTCGATCACCCGGGTCTGGTTGGCCACGAGGATCTTCGGGACCAGGCGCGCCCGGGCCCACTTCTGCAGCGCCGGGCTCAGCCGATCCCGCGCCACGCGTGGCGCGTCGTAGCGCTGCTTGGCGAAGCGCACCGACCGTTCGCCCCAATGGCAGCGGCGCGGGTCGATGAGGCCGCTGGTGATCAACGGCGGGCCGTCGAGGTCGTCGCCCACGGCGCCGACGAGCCCGTAGTACTGGTCGCGAAAGTCGCTGGTGAAGGTGGCGATGTCGCCCACGGTGGGCCCGGCGGTGGCGTCGGCGTCAGGTTCGGCTCCGCCCGTCATCAGGCTGGACCAATGGCGTGGCATCGGCATCGGCGGCCGCTCCTCGAACGCCGGGCCGAATGCCCGGCGAACCGGGCCGGGCGTTCCGCCGACCTCCCACACACCGGCCCACACGCGCACGTTGGCGTCGAAGTGCAGCTGGTCGCTCCACCACATCCACCGGAGCGCGGCCATCCCGTCCACCAGTGTGCGGATCGGTGCCGCGTCCCGTGCCGCCAACAGCGACTGGGGAAGCACCAGCCCCACCCGGCCACCCGGGCGCGCCAGCCTCATGCTGAGCGCCAGGAACTCGGCGGCGGCGTCGGCGTAGGGCCCGCCGCCGTACCGCGAGCGCCCGCCGCGGCTGGTGGCCCGCGCCAGCTGGTTGAGGAACGGTGGGTTGCCGATCACCACATCGAACTGGCGGCCGTGCCAGTCCCGAAGCAGCGAGTCGTCGTGGATGAATGGGGTGGCGGGGTCGATGTCCACCCCGGTCTGGTCTGCCAGGCCGGTGGCCTGCAGGAACCGGCCGTCGCCGCACGCCGGGTCGAGCGCGGAGCGGGCCCCCGGGAACACGGCCTCGGCCACCACCGCGGCCACCAGTTCGGGCGGGGTGTACCACGCCCCGAGCTGCTTGCGGGTGGGTGGCGCCGCGGCGCGCGGCTCACGTTGGGGCCGAGTCACGCCGTCAGCGTAGGGTGTCCGCCTGTGACGGCCTCGACCGACGGCACTGTGGACCGCTACCTCACCTTCACTCGGGACGAGTGGGCTGAGATGCGAGCCGCCACCCCGCTCACCCTGCACGAGCAGGACCTGCGCTCGCTGCGCGGCATCAACGACCGCATCGACCTGGACGAAGTGGTGGCCGTCTACCTGCCGCTCACCCGCCTGCTCAACCTGTACGTGGCCGCCACCCAGCAGCTGCACAAGGCGTCGGCAGCGTTCCTCGGCACGCTGGCCCCGAAGGTGCCGTACGTCATCGGGGTGGCCGGCAGCGTGGCCGTCGGCAAGAGCACCTTCGCCCGCATCCTGCAGGCCCTGCTGGCCCGCTGGCCCGACCACCCGAAGGTGGACCTCGTCACCACCGACGGCTTCCTCCACCCCAACCGGGTGCTGGAGGAGCGCGGCATCATGAACCGCAAGGGCTTCCCCGAGAGCTACGACACCAAGCGCCTGCTGCAGTTCCTGCGCGAACTGAAGAGTGGCGCGGCGGCCGTCCAGGCGCCGGTCTACAGCCATGTGGTGTACGACATCGTCGACGGCGAGGAGGTCACGGTGCACCAGCCGGACATCCTCATCATCGAGGGGCTGAACGTGCTGCAGATCGGCTCGCTGGCGGAGGGCCTGCCGAGCGAGTTCGTCAGCGACTACTTCGACTTCAGCATCTACATCGACGCCGAGGTGGCCGACATCGAGAAGTGGTACGTGCAGCGCTTCTTGGCGCTGCGGGATTCCGTCTTCCAGAACCCGGACAGCTTCTTCCGTCACTACGCCGAGCTCACCCAGGACGAAGCGGAGGAGACCGCCCGCTTCATCTGGCGCGAGATCAACGGCAAGAACCTGCGGGAGAACATCCTCCCCACCCGCGAGCGCGCCAGCCTGCTGCTGCGCAAGGGTGCCGACCATCGCGTCGCCTCCGTGGCGCTGCGCCGCCTGTGACGGGCCGCGAAGCCTGATGGCGACGTCGACCTCGATGAAGTACGTCAAGTACGGCCTCGGTGGGCTGGTGGCGGTGATCGCTCTGCTCGTGGTGATCGGGATGATCATCCCCACGGAGGAGCCGGAGTCCGCCACCCTTTACGCCAGGGCTCCCGTGCCAGCCGTGCCGGAGCGCACGGCCGCTGTCGCCACGGACCTGGCCGACGGCGACTACTGGGCCGAAGCCGTCACGGTGGCCGACGGCAGGTTCACCTTCACCCTGATGCAGGCGCTGTTCGGTGAGGCCTGTGTGGAGGAACTGGGCGCGGAGGAATGCGCCAACGACTACTCGGTGCTCCCCGAACCGACCCGTGAGCTGACCGTCGCCCTCGCCGCGGACACCCCGATCACCGTCACCGCGGACAGCATGCAGAACTATGTGGTGTTCGCCGACGAACTGGCCCGCCTGCTGGCCGGCGACGCGCCCGCGGCAGCGGCCCCGGGCGACTACACCTACGTGCCGTTCCCCTACCTCGTCACCGTGCGCGATGGGGAAGTGGTGGAGCTGCACCAGATCTGGGTGCCCTAGCTCGCGGGGCGGCGTCGGCCGTCAGGCCGGGTTGTCAGGCCGGGTTGTCAGGCCGGGATGTCAGGCCGGGATGGCTACCTCGGCGGTACCGGACAACAGCCGGTCCGCGCCACGGTCCAGCCACACCGAGCAGTGCCGCCGGTGCTCGCCCTCCACCTCGACGACGTCGTGCGCCGCGCCGCCGGCGACCCCGTCGACTGTGCCCGCGGCCACCACGCTGTCGCCGGCGAACACTCGCCCGTGGAAGGCCACGGTGAGGCGGCGGATCGCCCCGTCGCCCGCCCAGGCCATCAGCATGTTGGCGACGTAGCCGAGGTTGAGGGGGCCCTGGTTCACCGGCCTGTCGCCGTACCCCGCGGCGCGCACGGCGGCAGGGTCCCAGTGGATCGGGTACGGGTCGCGCAACAGCGCGGCCATCGTCTTCAT
>JBPOIX010000394.1:0-4437 GCA_052034175.1 Actinomycetota bacterium | reverse complement strand
AGGCCGCCGCTGTTCTCCGGCTGGACTCTCCGCCCCGCGGCCGCGGGCGACCTGGCCATGTGCACCGACCGCACGCTCACCTTGCGCGACGAGCACGGTGAGCGCACGGCGGACGCCAAGGCGCTGAAGGCGTTCTCCGGGTTCAGTGAACGGTGACGGTGCCGGTGGCGCCGTCCACCGTGACCATGGCCCCGTCGGGGATGAGGTGGGTGGCGTCGGCCACGGAGGCCACGCACGGGATGCCCAACTCGCGGGACACGATCATCGCGTGGCTGCCCATCGCGCCGACGTTCACCACCACTGCTGCGGCGGGCACGAACAGCGGCACCCACGAGGGGTCGGTCTGCGGGGCGATGAGCACGTCGCCGGGCTCCAGCCCCTCCGGGTCGCCCGGATCGAGCACGACACGGGCGCGGCCCGTGGCGCTGCCCCCGGACCCGGCCGCACCCTTGAGCACGGTGCCGCTGGTGGCCTTGGGCAGGTTCTTCTCCGTGCGCTTGGTCATCTCGCTGAGGCCGGGGACGCGACCGTTCACCACGAACACCGGCTCGTAGTCGAACAGGCTGCGGAACTGGGTCCAGCGCTGTGCCACGACGGGCTGCAACTGCGACGGGTCGTGCCGGAAGTGCTCCATCTCGTCGCCGGTGAGCATGAAGATGTGCTCCACCGAGGGCAGCAGGCCGCGCTCCACCCACCTGCGGGCGAGTTCGCGGATCGCCATACGCACCTCGCCGATCACCATGATCGCGTTGGTCTTGGCCCGCTCGCGGCCGGCCAGGAACAGACCCGCCGACTGCAGGGCGGCCTCGAACGTGCCCGCCGTCTCCGCATCGCCGGCCACGAGGGCACGGATCTCCGCCGCGGCGCGCTCCTTCTCCGCCACCGACGTGGCATGGCGCACGGCGGGTGCCTGCTGGTCGTCCGACTTGCGCATCAGGTCGATCGCTGCCAGGGCCACCCTGGGCTTGACCTCCCAGGTGGCCGAGAGGATGTCGTACTCGTTCGGGCCACGTGAGCCGTACGTGCGGATGAACGTGCGCAGTTCGGCGGCGTAGGCGGTGGACTCGGCGGACGCCGATGCCTCCAGCCGCTCGATGAGGCCGTCGAGGCCGGCCTCGAACGCGGCAGTGAGTTCCGCCGAGGCGCGGGCCGTGCGGGACAGCGCCCACATCGCGTGCGACGGGGCCGCTGAGTCCACGTCGATGCCGGCGAGCAGGCCGATGGAGAGCTCCGGCTTGCCCACGGCCTCGCAGATCGCGCCGAGGGCGCCCGGGCCGAGCGACCCCATGGACGACACCACCATCGCGCTCTCGAACATCTGCTGGATGTGCGGCAGCATCGACTTCGCCCGGGCGATCAGCGCGCCTTCCTCCAACGTCGTGAGGTCTGGGCGCGAGTCGCGCAGCGCCTCCGCCCGAGCTTTGTCCGCCTCGAGGAACGGCAGGCCGTCGGTGCTCATCGTCCAGCCCATGGTGGCGCCGAGCGCCGCCTCGTGCTTGGGCGACACGTGCCACGGCTCCTCGACGTACTGCGGCACCTCGTCGCGCTCGTCGAAGAACGCCTTGTCGATGGCTTCTGGGGAGGCGCCGGGCATGCGCGCACCGAGCAGGCGGGTGAGCGACAGCGGGTTGTACGGGTAGCCGCCGTACATCTGGAACAGGTCGGGCGCCTCGGGGTTCTCGAACTCCTCCCAGTCCAGCGCACCCATGCGGATGTAGGCGTCGCGCAGGCCGCGACTCATCGAACGCAGCAGGATGTAGTCCTTGCCGAGGGGGCTGAAGGGGTCGGGGAAGACGTCGGCGGCGTTGCCACGCGTCCAGGCCGGGAAGCGCTCCCCGGGCGTCGAGTCGCAGAACCACCGGTCGTTGTCGGCCATGTCAAGAAACCCCCTCAGGCTGGCGGGCCCCTCGCCCGCCGGCCGCATTCTTATCGCTCGGCGGAGGGTGGCGTCGAGTGGCACCGACGGAATCCGCCCTACCCCGCACTTTCTTGAGACGAACTCCACATGGCACGATGACCGCCGTGGGGATCGTGGAAGCAGCAGTGCAGGCGGGCGCCGTGCCCGCCTGGGACCGTGAGGTCGACGTGGTCGTCGTCGGGCTCGGCGCCGCCGGCGTGAGCGCAGCGCTGGAGGCACACCGTGCCGGCGCCGGAGTGCTCGTGCTGGAACGGGCCAGCGGGGGTGGTGGCGCCAGCGCGGCCAGCGAAGGCATCTTCTATCTCGGCGGCGGCACCACGCTGCAACGAGACCTCGGCGTGGAGGACTCTCCGGCCAACATGTACGCCTTCATGCGTGCCGTCACGTCCACCCCCGACGACGACGTGCTGCGCCAGTTCTGCGACGAGGCCGGCGAGCACTTCGACTGGCTGGAGGCCCAGGGCGTGCGCTTCGAGCGTGCCCTGTTCACCGGCAAGGCGGTCGCCGTGCGCACCGGCGCCGGCCTGCTCACCACCGGCAACGAGAAGGTCTGGCCGTTCCGCGAGCAGGCTGTGCCCGCCGCCCGCGGTCACCAGGCGGAGGGCAGCGAGGCCGAGCGAGGCGGCGCCCCGGCCATGCGCGCCCTGCTCGCCACGTTCGAGCGCGAGGGCGTGGCCGCGATGTACGACACCGGCGTCGTGGGCCTGGTGGGCGACGACGATGGCGTCGTGGGCGTGCACGCCCGGCAGCACGGCACGGACGTGTGGGTGCGTGCCCGTAGCGGCGTGGTACTCGCCACCGGCAGCTTCAACCTCAACGCCGAGATGACCGCAGCGAGCTTCCCGACCTTCGCCCGCTACGGCACACCGCTCGGCATCGACACCAACGACGGCGCCGGCATCCAACTCGGCGAGTCCGTCGGAGGAGTCACCCGGGCGATGGACGGGGTGATCGCCACGGCATCGATCTACCCGCCCGCCCAGCTCATCAAGGGCATCGTGGTGAACAACCTCGGCCGCCGCTTCGTGCCGGAGGACGCCTACCACGGCCGCCTCGCACACTTCGTCGAGCGCCAGCCGGGCCACCAGGCATACCTCATCGTGGACGAGGAGATCTTCGCCTACCCGGAGAAGGGTTCGCACCGGATGGTGGACGGCTTCGAGACCGTCGCCGAGATGGAAGCGGCACTCGGTATGCCCCAGGGTGCCCTGGCCGCAACCCTGGAGGACTACAACCGCGGCGTCGCCGCTGGCGAGGACCGCGCCTTCCACAAGTACCACGACTGGCTCACGGCGCTGCACCCACCGTTCGTGGTGTTCGACATCTCGGTCACCAGCAGCGACTACCACTACATCGCGCTCGGTGGCCTGGCGACCGACCTCGACGGCCGGGTGCTGCGGGCCGACGACGGCGTGGTGGACGGCCTGTACGCAGTCGGTGCCTGCGCCGCCCACTTCCCGCAGAACGGCCACGAGTACGCGAGCGGGATGAGCCTCGGGCCGGGCTCCTGGTGGGGCCGCCGGGCCGGTCGCCACGCCGCAGGCCGGGCCGCAGCGCGCTGACCGCGGGTGTGACGCTCAGCCGGCGGCGGAGGGCTCGTGGGCAACCACTTCCAGCCGGTGAAACCGCGGCGATGCCCGCAACACCAGCGTGCCCAACACCCCGACCACGCCCGCCAGGGTGAACACGAGCGCCATCCCGCGCTCGGGGCCGCGGCCGAACCAGTCGCCGATCCAGTCCGCTCCCTTCCCGTCGGTCATCGTCGGGATGAAGAACGCCTCGGCGAGCGGGCCGATGAGAAAGGCGGTCATCGGCGAGGCCGCGCCTTCCACGGTCTGGCCGAAACCGAACACCCGCCCCTGCTGCTCGAACGGCACGACCTTCTGCAGCACCGTCTGCTCGGCGGCTTCGATCATCGGCATGAGGAACATCCACACGACCATGCCGGCCACCAGGAGCGCGATCGACGACTGCAGCGCGAACACGCAGCAGACGACCCAGCTGATGAGGTTGCCCATCAGCAGCACGCGCAACGGGCGCGGCCCGAGGCCACGGCGGGACACCACCAGCCCGCCGGCGATCAGCGCGAAGCTGACGCACGCCCACAGCACGCCCCACGTCTCCACCGAGACGAGCTCCAGGCCGTAGGCGTCGAGCAAGGCCATGTAGATGCCACCGATGAGGTTGTTGAACGCGGCGAAGGCGATCAGCGCACCGAGGCCCGGCACCTGGCGGATCGCCGCCAGCGCACCGGCGAAGTCCACGGCCCGGGCGTGCGGCGCGGGCGGCGCGGGCTGCTCCTCCTCGACACGGACAGCGACCAGATGCACGAGCGCCCCCGCGAGCGCCACCAAGGTCGCAGCAACTGCCCACCCCATCCCGAGGCGGCCGATGACGAGACCACTGAGCACGGTGGTGAACGCCATCGAGACGCCCATCACCGTGCCGATCATCCCGTTCGCCCGGTCGCGGCGGCCTTCCTCCACGAGCAAGCTGACGGTGGTGGAGAGGGCGATGCC
>JBPOIX010000393.1:0-1895 GCA_052034175.1 Actinomycetota bacterium | reverse complement strand
GCTTGAGGACCACCGTGTTCCCCGCGGCCAGCGCCGGGGCGCACTTCCAGGTGCTCAGCATGAACGGCGCGTTCCACGGCGTGATCACCACGGTGGGGCCGGCCGGCATGCGCATCACGCGGTTGGCGGTGCCGTTGGAGGACCACACACGCTCGTCGTATGCCTCCGCCAGGTCGGCGTAGGCGCGGAAGTTGCGGGCGCCGCGGGCCAGCACCCGCAGGCGCAGGCTCTCCTCGAGCATCGCCATGTCGAGGCACTCGACGGCGGCCAGTTGTGGCACGTGGGCGTCGATGAGGTCGGCCACCCGGCGCATGATGTCCCCGCGGCCCTTGGGGCCAAGCGCCGCCCACGCGGGGAAGGCGTCCACGGCGGCGCTGACTGCGGCGGCTGCTGCGTCCGCGTCGCCGCGGGACACGTCGGCCAGCTTGATCGACCAGTCGAGGGGGGAGCGGTCCTCGAACGTGAACGGCGAGCTGACCCGCTGCCCGCCGATGTAGTGGTCGGTGCCGACGGCCACCCCACCGACGTCGACCCGGGTACCCCCGGTGAACGGGCTGCCGCTCACCTCCCGCCCCTGCATTCCAAGTTGGCGGTAGGACGGCACGGGGTGCGGTGTGACCGCCAACTTGCCGGACCCTGAACCCAAGTTGGCGGTAGGACGGCACCGGCTGCGGTGCCAGCGCCAACTTGGGGGAGAGGGGTGGGTGTGTCCGGGCTGGAGGGCATGTCAGTAGCCGGGGGCGTTGGGGCGGATGCGCGGGATGGGCAGGGCCTCGCGTGGCGTGGGGCCGGGGCGGCGGGTGCCTCGCGGGGGCCAGTCGCCACCCATCGCCGTGGAGAGGACTTCGTCGGTCTCGGTCATCTGTGCGCCCACTTCGTCGCTCACCGGCACCGGGCCGTCGACGATGGTGTTGGTCAGCGCGCCGAGGCCTTCGACCTCGACCGTGACGACATCGCCGGGGTAGACGGTGCGGCTGATGGCGGGCGTGCCGGAGAGGATGACGTCGCCGGGCACGAGCGTGATCAGGCGGGCGATGTCGGCGACGAGATAGTGCATGTCCCACGCCATCGTGTCGGTGTTGTCCTCCTGCTTCACCTCGCCGTTGACGATCGTGCGGATCCGCTTGTTGTGGAAGTCCCAGTCGGTGATCAGGCCGGGCCCGAGCGGGCACAGGGTGTCGGCGCCCTTGACGCGCAGCATGCTGCCGCTGTCGGTGTCGCGGAAGTCGTGCAGGCCGTAGTCGTTGGCCACCGTGTAGCCGGCGATGTAGTCGCCCGCCTCGGCGTACGACACGTTGCGGCAGGTGCGGCCGATGACGATCGCGATCTCGCCTTCGTAGTTCAGCCACTTGCAGTTGCTCGGGCGTACCACGCCCGCCTTGTGGCTGTTGAGCGCGCTGACCGGCTTGTGGAAGTAGGTCGGCGCCGGCGGCAGGGTGACGCCGAACTCGGTGACCCGGCTGACGTAGTTGAGGTGGACGCAGATGATCTTGGTCGGCTCCACCGGGGAGAGGTGCACGGCCTCCTCGACGGCGATGCTGCGCCCGTCGCGTGCGACCAGCGTGTCGACGCCACCGACCTCTTGGCGCACCATGACAGTTGGGTACCCGTCGAGCAAGATCCTTCTGATGTCGGCCATGGGTCTCCTCTGGTGCGCGGTGCAGCGGCGTGTCGCTGCATTCGTTCGGCCCCGAACTATACGTGAAGCGACGCGCCAGGCTGGACGGTCGCTGCGTTCCCCGCCGGCGCAACCGATGCACGCGGGTGCGTTCAGTCGTGTCGCAGGGCTTGCAGTCGTTGCCGTGCGTACTCGGGTTCCAGCGTCCAGGCGTTGACGGCTTCCCACGCGTGCGACAGCCGTTGTGCACGCCGGTGGTGGTGGTCGTTCATCACCT
>JBPOIX010000094.1:0-8985 GCA_052034175.1 Actinomycetota bacterium | reverse complement strand
TGCAGCCCGCACCTCACGGCGAGCTGAGCTGTGACGGTGAGCGCGTATCGCAGCGGGTCGCCCCCGCCTGCGTCGTCGAGGTCAACCACGATTCTGCGGGTGACCTGCAGTGCCGTATCGATGTCGCCGGTTTGGGCGAGCCAGTCGGCGTGGTTGTGGCGGCTGATGAGGGTGTCGGGGTGGGTGGGGCCGAGGGTGGCGGTGCGGTCGTGGATGACCTGTTCGTATTCGGTGAGAGCGGTGGGAATGTCGCCCGACTCCGCGAGCCAGTACGCGGCCTCGTCCTTCACAGCGAGCGCCAGTTGAGCAGGAAGACCCGGTGCAGCAAGCGAACGCAGTCGATCGACCGCGGTGCTTGGACTTTCGTGACCGTTCCAACATGTCCCAATCAGGGCGGCGCGAGTGGCGTCGGTCTCCTCGGCGGGTGAGAGCTGATCGAGGCGATGGCCGACCCAGTCTTGGCGCTCCTGGACCTGCAGGCCATCGGGAAGGTGCGCCAGCATCTCGACGATCACTTGACCCAGGGCCTTGGACGCAAGGGGGCCGCTGCCCTCGCCCCGCGCCCACAACCGCGCCTCCGACGCCAGGGCAGTGATATCTCTGTCCCCATACGCGGAGTCAAAGCGTTCCGGGCCTGTGCGAAGTGTGGCGGCAAGGTAACTCTCTCGGAGAGAGCCGACGGGCGAGTCGACGAGAAGCGTTCGCCGTTGCGTCTGGTCGAACCAGGCGCCGAGCAGCTCGACGATCAGCGTGAGCTCCGAGCCATGGTTGTCCCTGTACTGCAAATGGTGGCGTAGCAGCGGCTCGGCCAACTCGTACCACGAGGTGCGCTGGTCGGTGCCCGGTGCCTTGCGGGACCGAACCCAGCCAGCTTCGGCGAGGCGCCCGAGTGTGCTGGCGGCGGTGTCGCGCTGGATGCCGGCGGCGTCGGCCAGATCGGCGACCGTGGACGATGCCGGCCCCGTGGCCAGGGTCGTGAGCACCTTCTGTTCGGTGGCCGGAAGCTCCCAAAGGCGTTGCTGGTAGTAAGGAACGAGCTCTTCCAACAGGGCCTCCGCCGCAGGCACGAGCTCATCGAGCCGGGTCACGTCCACGCACGTGGCGAAGATGGTCCAGATGCGGGGGGAACCACCGGCGAGGTGGTGGATGGCCGCGAGTCGGGCCTGCCCCCGGGGAGTGAGCACGAAGGCAGCGAGGTCGTGGTGCCCGCGCTCGCCCGCCAACGATGCGACGAGCGCCGTGCCTTCCGCCAACGACAGGGGGCTGAGATGGATGATCTCGAACGACCCGAACCAGGGGGCGTCGCGGGCCTGCACGGCATGGAACAGCAGCGGGGCGGACGCCAGCACGGCGATGTCGCCCGAACGCTCCACCCAGGCGCGGAGATCATCCTGGCCGGCAGGCCCGATCGCATCCATCACACGGTCGAGGTTCTCGATCACCAGCAGCATCGTCCGACCATCGAGCATCCGGTGCACGAGTTGCTCGAGGTCGACCAGTTGGCGGTTGCGGCGTGCCGCCACGGCAGCATCGAGGCTCGCCCGATCGGTGCCGATGCGGCGGACGACCTCGACGAGGATGTCGGCGGTGGAGCTGATGCCTACGACGTCCTCCGGAAGGCGCACCACCGCCAGCCGATCGGCGACTGTGGCGTCCGCGCTCATTCGGTGCAGCGCCACCTCGATGACGTGGCTCTTGCCTGCTCCCCGCGGGCCGATCAACAACACGTGCGGGCGATTCCGTGTGGTGGCGGTGGTTCGCAACGCCCGCGCCAGGCTCGCGAGTACCGGGCCACGCCCGGCGGTGCGGGCGTCGAGCAGCGCTGGGTCCTCGCGGGACGGGGTGAAGGCCCGGGGCGACGCCATCACAACCGCTGGATCGTGCGCCAGGCCAGGGCGAGCACGTCGCTGGCGAATCGATTCTCACCCTCGTCGGTGCGCAGGAGGTAGTTGTCGCGCTCCAGGCCCTCCAGCAACAGGATGACCTCACCTCGGGTCGGCCGTCGGGTGAAGCTGTCCGCAGCGAGCAGGTGCAGCAGCGAGTCGACCCCGACGATGCCCTCCATCGCCACATGGTCCAGCATCCGCTCGGCGAGTGGAGCCTCGGCGCCGTAGTACTCGGGAAGTCGGTCCCGGTAGTGACGGAAGTCGAGCGGGTCCAGCGGGTCGGCCGCCGCCGCCCGGAGCCGATCGAGAGGTGGCCGTCGAACGTCGTGGTCCAGAGAGATCTGTTGCACCAGCCAGTGGATGTAGAAGGGGATCCCGGCCGCGGCGCGGGCGATGTGCTCGGCCGCACCTCGATCGGCGCTGTCGATGCCGACTCCCGCCAGGAGGCCGACGGCGAGTTCCAGCGCAGCGCAAGGCGACACGGCCCCGACCATCACGCGTTGCAGGTCGTTCACCGCCCCACTGCCAGGGGGGATGACGTGATGCAGCCCGATCGAGCCCGCCAACACGATGGTGAGGTTCGCGTGCTCCTGGCGTGCCCGCCGTAGGTGGTGGAGGAACTCGCCGGCGTCGTCGGGGTTGGCGCACATCGACTTGAGGAGGATGGTCAACTCGTCGATCATCACGATCAGCCGGTTGGGTGCGCTCTGTTCGGCGGCCCACGCCAGCAGGTCGACGTCGTCGGGCTGCTCGCCGGCGCCGCCACGGCGCTCCAAGGTGATGCCCTTCGCCCCGACCCGGACGTTCAGACTCCAGCGCTTTCGCTCGCGGGTGAACCACGTGGTCGGGGCCAGCCGCTCCCGGAGCCGGTCGCCCAACACCTGCGGGTCGCGAGTCTGAGCCGACACGAACACCACCGTGTGCCCGGCCTGCTGCCACTGCTGTTCCAGCGCTCTGAGGAGGGACGTCTTGCCCATCCGGCGATCGCCGACGAGCACGACGCCGAACGCGGTGGTGACGCCTTGTTGGACGAGCACCAGTTCTCTCTCTCGGCCGACGAGATCGCCCGGCTCCACGATGCCACCGACCACGAGGTCGAACGGCCGCACGGTGACATCGCATCCGTCGAAGCGAACGGTCTCCCAATCCAGTTGCATGTCAAGAACGATACAGGTCGAAATTGATAGATAACAAGATTGCCATGGAGTTCCTAGTTGCGTTTCACGCGGCCGGCGAGGGCGCGGAAGGCGAGGGTGAAGCTGGCGGCCATCAGGCCGGCGATCGCCAACAGGCCCTTGCCGATGGAGCCCCACTCCCAGCCGGTCTGCAGGATGGCACGCATTCCTTCCAGCAGGTAGGTGGCGGGGTTGAACTTCACGGCGGTGGCCAGCCACCCGGTCATTGCTTCCTCTGGCAGGTAGGCCGTGGTGAGGAAGGCGAACGGGAAGAACAGCAGGAAGGCGTTGTTCACCGCGGTGGGGTTGCCGGTGCGCAGGGCGATGGCGTACGGGAAGCCGGTGAACGCCAGGCCCCACAGGCCCGCGAGCAGGATGAACAGCAGGATGCCGCCGATGCCGGTGGCCACGTCGATGCCGAGGATCAGCCCGAGGATCATCACCGGGGTGGCGAGCGCCAGGATCAGCACCAGATCGGCCGTCATCAGGCCCAGGAGCAGGGTGCCGCGCTTCACAGGGGTGAGCAGCAACCGGTCCAGATAGCCACCCTGGATGTCGGTGACCAGGGACTGGGCCCGGCTGACACCGGTGACGGCGAACACCACCGCCACCGGCAGCTGGAACGCCTTGTAGTCGAAACCCTCGGGGAAGCCCGGCCCGCTCTCGACGAACGCCTGCAGCGCCCCGACGTTGACCACGAAGAAGAAGAGGGGGATGGCCAGTGCGGGGCCGAAGGCCTCCGGGTCGCGCAGGGTGAGCCGCAGGGCTCGCAAGGCCACGGTGCGCCAATCCGCCCAGAAGCCGGCGCTGCGGGCGTGAACACGTTCGCCATGGGTGCGCTGGTTCATGCTGCGTCCTCCTGCAAGCGGCCACCGGTGATGTGGAGAAACACGTCGTCCAGGGTGGGGGTGCGCAGGGTGAGCCCCTCCACCGCGATGCCGGCCTCGGCCAGCGCCACCGCCACCGGCGACACCGCGGCCGCCCCGTGGCTGACCGTCATCACCACCTCGTCGTCGGCGACATCCACGCCCGTGACGTCCGCCAGGCCGCCGACCGCCGTGGCTGCGGCGGCGGCCGAACCTGCGGCCACCTTGGCGATGACAAGGTCGCTGCCGATGCTGCGCTTCAACTCGGCGGGCGTGCCTTCGGCCACCAGCTTGCCGTTGGCGATGATGCCGACCCGCCCGGCCAGGGCATCCGCTTCCTCCAGATACTGGGTGGTGAGGAAGATGGTCATGCCCAGCTGCTCGTTCAGGTAGCGAACCTCCGCCCACACGGCGGCACGCGACGTGGGGTCCAGCCCGGTGGTGGGTTCGTCCAGGAACAGCACCTCGGGCTGGTGGACCAGGGCTGCGGCAAGGTCCAGCCGGCGTTTCATGCCGCCCGAGTAGGTGCCGATGCGCCGGTCGATGGCCTCGCCGATATCCACCAGTTCCAGCAGCTCGCCCACCCGGCGGGCCCGCTCCGCCGAGGACAACCCGTACAGCCGGCCCTGGAGATCCAGCAGTTCGCGCCCGGTCTGCTTCGGGTCCAGCGCGGCGTCCTGCAACGCCACGCCGATTCGCAACCGGACCGCTTCCGCCTGGCCGACGACGTCGAAGCCGGCCACGTTGGCCGTGCCGCCGGTGGGTGCGAGCAGGGTGGTGAGCATGCGCACCGTGGTGCTCTTGCCGGCGCCGTTCGGCCCGAGGAAGCCGTAGATCTCGCCGTGGGCGACCCGCAGGTCCACCCCGGCGACGGCATCCTGCTCGCCGAAGCGGCGGGCCAGGCCGGTGGCCAGGATGGCGGCAGTGGCTGGGCCGGCCACTGGGCCGGCTGCCCCTGCAGGGGGAGGTGACGTATCGGAGGGCATGGCCCCGGACGTTACCGGAGGGGTGTTACAGGGTTGCCCGCCGATTGCGGACCATCGCGTCGATGCGGGCCACTCGCGTCCGGGCCGGGGGATGGGTGGCCGCCAGCCGGGCGTGGGCGCCGACGGGGCGATCCGTGCCGAAGTCGGCCACGAAGCGCCGCAGCGCCGTGGCCAGAGGGCGTCCGAAGCCCATCTCCACGGCCCGCCGGTCGGCGTGGAACTCGCTGTTGCGGCCGACCCGATTGGCCAACGAGTTGCTGAGCAGGAGCCCCGCGAGGAAGACCCACGACACGCCGGTGAGCACGGCGGCCACCAAGCGGCCGACCGCCGTGAGGGCGGACGAGTGGGACGCGAAGCTGGACGTGGCGGCCGAGGCGACGTTCTGCAGGAAGAAGCCGATGCGGGCCAGCAGCAGGACGGGAATGCTCAACCATTGGGCCACGGTGAGGGCCACGGTGTGCAACCCCAGGTGATGGCTGAGCTCATGGGCCAGCACCCCGCTCAGCTCGTCGCGGGGGAGGGCCTCCACGGCATAGGACGTGACGATCACCAGATGCCCGCCGCAGGCGAAGGCGTTGAGGTCGTCCGACGGCAGCACCGCCAGCACATAGCGGCGTGCCGGCAGCTCGTTGGCCTGCAGCACGGGCCGCCACGCGGGCAGCAACGACGCCAGCTCCGCGCGGCTGGGCCGGCGGGCGCCGAGCAAGGGGGCGAGGACGAACTGCTGCACCGGGCGCAGGAAGAGCAGGACCACCGCAGCCAAGTACCCGCCGGCGAAGGCCCAGAACGGCACCTTCCAGCCAAGGCGCACCGGCCACCACAGCACGGCCAGGGCCAGCACGGCCACCGGGAGCACGGCCAGGACAGGCGCGATGGCCGCCACCGCCGACACATCGGCGGTTCGGTGGGCGCCACGGCGGCGCCGGCTGGACGGTGCCCTCACCACGCCTGGAACGATACGAGTTGATGGCGCACGCCAGGCTCTCCCGGCCGGACGAGTGCGAGAATTCGCTATCGCCCGCGCCCTGGGGCACCGATAACTAGCCTGATTGCTCTCTCGGCGTTCGGGCGGGCGACGGGCGGACGCTCGCGAGAGCCATGGCGGACCACGGCGGGAAGGAGGTGAGGCGATGGCGACGACGGCATGGGAGACCCGGCAGGCGGGCGGTGGCGACGAGATCGCCAACCTCCTCGAACTGGCGCGCCTGGCGGAGAACAGCGACCTTGCCCGCGCTCGTTCCCTGGTGCAGCAGGCGCGTGTGCTGGCCCGCACCCAGCAGGACCAGTTCAGCGAAGCCGAGGCCCTGTACCGCCTGGCCGAGCTGTCCTACGCCTCCGGGCTGAGCAACGAGGCCTTCGCCGTGGCGCTGGAGGCCCGCGATCTGGCGCACCAGTGCGGCGCCGCCAAGACCGAGGTGTCGGCACTCAACCTCATTGCCGCTGTGCAGTATCACGCGGCGAACTACTCCGAAGCGCTGGCGTCGGCGCTGGCCGCGCTGGAGCTCTACCGCTCCAGCGGCGAACGCACCAGCGAGGGCATGCTGCTCAACTCGCTGGCCGTCATCCAGCACAGCCTGCGGGACACCGACCGGGCGATCGTCACCTACGAAGCGGCGCTGATGGCCAACAAGGGCCAGGAGCGGCCGGACCTGGATGCGATCACGCTGGCCAACATGGCCAAGGTGCGCGCCGACCGGCAGGAGAACCTGCTGGCCGTGAGCCTCGGCGAGTCCGCGCTCGAGCTGGCCAAGCAGCACGCCGCCGAGTTCGTGCCGGAGATCCTCGCCCGGTTGGGCATGGCCTACGTGTCGCTCTCCGCGCTCGACCGTGCGTCCAGCTGTCTCGACGAGGCGGACGGCATCCTGCGCGACCGCACGGCCCGGCGAGTTGCCCTGTCGCCGGGCAGCGTGGTCACCGTGCGCATCGCCCGCGGCGAGCTGTACGTGGCCCAGCGTCTGCGCGATCACGCGTTGCGCGAGTGGGGTGATGCGCTGGAGCTGGCCACCCACGCCGGGATGACCGAGGTCGCCCTCACGCTGCGGGAGAAGCTGGCCGGCCTGAACAAGGAGATGGGTCGCTTCGAGCAGGCCCTGGCCCACCAGGAGGCCCGCTACCAGATCAACGAGGAGATCTTCAACCGCGGCACCGAGCTGCGGATCAAGACCCTCCAGATCCAGCACGACACCGAGACTGCCCGGCTGCAGGGGGAGGTCCTGCGCCTGCGCACGACGGAGCTCGACCAGCTGCTGCACCTGCGCACCTCCGACCTCGAAGGCAGCCTCGTGGATGCCATGCACCGGGTGGCGTCGATGGCCGAAGCCTGCAACGCGGACATGGTGGATCACCCGCGCCGGGTCGGTGCGTTGGCCGCGGAGATCGCCGCCGAGCTGGGCTCGCCCGAGCCATGGGTGGCACAGCTGCGAATGGCGGTGCCGTTGCACGACGTCGGCAAGATCGCCACCCCGGACAGCATCCTGCTGAAGGCCGGCCCGCTCACCGGCCCGGAGTTCGAGGTCGTCAAGCAGCACACGCACCATGGCGCGGCCATGCTGCGCGGCACCCCGTCGCCGGTGTTGACGTTGGCCGCCGAGGTGGCCCTCACCCACCATGAACGGTGGGACGGGACCGGGTACCCGATGCGGTCCAGCGGGACGGACATCCCGCTCTCCGGGCGCATCGCCAGCATCGCCGACGTCTACGACGCGCTCATCGGCGAGCGCACCTACAAGCAGGCGTGGTCGTCGGCAGAAGCGGTGCAGTTCGTGCTCGCGGGTCGTGGTTCGCAGTTCGACCCGACGGTGGTGGACGCCTTCGTCAGGGTGATGGTGCGCCGTGAGCCCGACTTGGCGATGCAACTGCGCCCGTGAGGGCCTGCACCACCCAGTGCCCCACCAGATGTGCCAGCTCATCGATCGGCATCGTCAGCCGTCCGCGCCGGTGGGCGTGGCTGAACGATGACACCGCGCCCATCACCCCCACCGTGCAGAACGCAGGGTCGCCGTCGGCCACCATGCCGAGCGCCTGTGCCTCGCGAACCAGCCGCTGCACGTCCGACGCGTAGACGTCGCTGCCTTCTTTCATCACGCCTGCGAGGGTGTCGTCGGTGCGCTCCACATCCAGCAAGGCGAAGTAGGTCTGGTGTTCGGCCATAAAACGCACGCTGGCCTCGGCGCCCTGGCGGATGCGCTGGACGGGGTCCGCGGCAGGGTCCATGGCCGCAGCCTGGGCCCGCCGGAGTGATTGGCGCATGGTGCGGACGAGTTCGGCGAAGAGGGATTCCTTGGTGGGGAAGTACCAGTAGAACAAACCCTTGGCCACCCCGGCGGCGGAGCAGATGTCGCTGATGCGGGTGGCGCCGTAGCCGCGCTCGGTGAACAGCTGCTGGGCCGCGTCGATGAGCTGCTGCTTGCGCTCATTGCCGTGGTCGGTGTGCAGGCGGGGCTCGGGCACCGCACCAGTCCAGCAGGGCTTGACCGCCGGGTCAATCCGGCGGCGCGGGGTGGCGCCTACACTCGGCGTATGGCAGGCACCCGGGCCGAGCGAATCTCACAGCGCAGCCGCAACGAGAAGTGGAAGAACCCGCCCCTGCGGATCGAGATGCTGGAGTGCATCAACTGCGACGCCTGCCTGCGTCACTGCCCACCGCAGTTCGGCGCGATCTTCAACCACGGGCCGGACGTCGTGATCGTGCCCGAGTTGTGCAGCGGCTGCGACAAGTGCCTCCCCGCCTGCCCCGTGAACTGCATCTACCCCTTCCCGGAGTGGCAGGAGAAGGGCTCCCCCGAGGAGTGGTGGGACGAAGCAGGCGCGGCCACGGACCCGTACCTGTGAGCGCAGAGTGCAACCGCTTGACCGCGTGACGTTGTGGTCGTATGGTGCGGGGCAATTGCTCGGTTTCTCTTGGGGGTTTGCCGTGGTTGCCACACACACACACACACACACTGGGTAGGGGCCTGGTTGTGAGGGCCGCTCGGCGCTGGGGGGCGGTGGTGTTGGCGGTTGGTTTGTTGGGTGTGTGGTCGCCGCCGTTGGCTGCCGGGGGGTCGGGGGGTGTGGTGGAGGATTCGTTGGA
>JBPOIX010000117.1:0-16666 GCA_052034175.1 Actinomycetota bacterium | reverse complement strand
GTCACGGTCAGCGTTCCGTGTGGTCCACAGAACTCCTCCGCCGGGCCGTTGAGGGTGTTCGTCGGGGTGTAGTGCGTCAGCCACCAGTACGTTCCGGGCACCGTCGGCGTGAAGTTCGCCGAGGTGTACGTGCCGTCACCCAACACGTAGGCAGAGTCTTCGGGCTCGTTCCCGTCGATGATGTTGAGGAAGCCGGCAATGCTGGCACTCGTCGAGCACGGGCCTGCGGCGGACGTGGGGCCGTAGATCACGAAGTAGACGCGGCCGGAGTAGACGCCACCGCTGAGGGTCGCCGTGGCATGCACCGGCTGACCGACGGTGACCTCGCTGGAGCTGAGTGCGTCGATCGTCAACACGGGAACGATGGGGAGAACGGTGACCGTCTGGGTCGGGCCGCCACACCCCGAAGACGAGGGTTCATTGTTGGCGTCACCGCCGAGGGAGATCCGCCAGTGGTAGGTCCCAGCGCCGACCGAAACACGCGGCGACGCCACGCCTCCGCCGGACAACGACCTGGAGACGGCCGCGACGGGTGCGCCGGAACAGGTGGTGTCGCTCGCCGGGAAGAGCTCGAAGATCGCCAGCGCGGAGAGGTAGACGGAGCCGGAGACAGTGGCGGTGACGCCGATCGAGTTGCCGACACGGCCTTCGCTCGGGTCGGCCTGGCCGGTGACCACCGGCTGAGCCTTGCCCACCGCGACCGTCTGCCCGGCAGCACCGCAGGCCTGGACGACGGATGCAGCGTTGTTGGCATCTCCGGGGTAGGACGCCTTCCACGAGTACGTGCCAAGGGAGACGTACAGCGGCGAGAACACGGTGACGAACGACTCGGATGTTGCCGTCCCCGTGGAGGAGATCGGAACGACCGACGTGAAGATCGGGTCGTAGCACGACGTGTCCGTCGGCCGGAACAGCGTGAACGTCACGTTCCCAGTCGGGTTGTTCGCACCGACCAGCGTCGCCTCGGCGTGGACCGCCTGGCCGAGGCCGGTGGCCGACGGGACCGCGGTGGTCACCAGCGCGGATTGGAAGTCGACCGTCAACGTCTGCGACGCACCGCCGCACAACCCGATGACGGCTTTGTTGTTGGCGTCGCCGTCGTAGGTGGCCTGCCAGCGGAAGACGCCGGACACCGCGGGCGTGTAGTCGTCGGCTCGGGCCTGGCTCGACACGATGGGCCGGACCGACGTGTGCACCGGAGTTCCCGAGCAGGTGGTATCCCCCGGGGCGTACAGCCGGAACGTGATCGTGCCCGTAGGGGTGGCCCCTCCGTTCAGTGCGGCGGCGTCGCTGACCGAACCGCCGAGTACCACTCCGGCCGGCAGGGCCCCGGCGTAGAGCGACGGGGTGGCCTTGCCCACGTCCGCGGTGGCGCCGGCACACGGCCCCACGACGGGGTAGTTGTTGAGGTCACCGCTGTAGCTCGCCTGCCAGCGATGGAGACCGAACGTGAGCAGCGACGGCGAGTACCCCGACAGTGCCTCACCACCCGCGAGCGAGGAGGTGGAGGTGAACAACGGTGTACCGGCACACGTCGTGTCGGCGGGCGGATACAGCTTGAACGTGACTGTGCCAGTGGTCTGCGAGCCGCCGCTGAGCGTGGCCTGAGCCCGGGCCGCGCTGCCGAGCCCAACGGTAGGCGGCAGTGCGACGAGCGTGAGGGTCGGGGTGACGAGACTGAACTCGAAGGCGCCGACGTCGGGCTGCGCCAGCGACGGGCGCGGCACACCGCGCTGGTCGTAGGTGAGGGCCGTGACGCCGGCGTCGAACGCCGGGCTGGAGCGCGTGATCGCATGGGTGGCCGGCGGGGTGAAGGCACCCGCCGGAGTCGGCGTGTTGGCCCGCAGGGTGCGGTCGAGCACCGGGTCGGCGGTGGAGGGCGTGCCGACGAGCGAGCCGGCTCCCACTGCCGACCTCCCCATGACGAGGTTGATGGCCGGTGAGCCGAAGTCGACGGTGCTGGCCGCGAAGTTGGCGGCGCCCGTGGCCACCGTGGCGGGCGCGTCGGCCACCACGTCGGCCACCGCCATCCCGGACTCGTCGGTCGAGTTCGTGACGATCGAGTTCGTCACGATCGCCGTGGCGTCCTGCAAGCACGACGAGGCCGTGCAGAGAGCACCGTCGCCACCGAAGTAGCCGAGGTTGTAGATGCCCGCTCCGCCTTCGGGCGACTTGTTGAACGCGACCGTCGACGAGTCGATCGTGAGCACACCGTTGAGGTTGAAGATGGCACCACCGAGACCGCGACCGGCACCGCCTCCGCCGGCGACGAGGAACTTGCCGTTGTCGCCGCCGCGGACGATGTTGGCCGACAACGTGGAACTGCGGATCGTCACCTGTCCCTGATGGTTGAAGATCGCGCCACCCATGCCGGCGCCGCCACCGCCGCCACCGGAGAGATCGAAGAAGCCGGCGCTGCCCTGGCCGCCACCGAAACCTGCGGCGCCACCGGCGCCACCGGGGCCGTGCCCCGTCGGAGTGCCAGTGGCATCGCCCGTGATTCCACCACGGCCACCGCCACCGCCGCCACCGCCGAAGCCACCGCTGCCACCGGTACCACCGGGGCCGCCGGACCCGAGGTTGCCGATGATGTAGGCATACGCGCCGTTGCCGCGGTTGCCGCCTGCCCCGCCGCCACCGCCGAAGCCGCCGCCACCACCGGCACCACCGGGGCCGCCTTGGAGCGACGTTCCCGTCGCCCCCGTTCCGCCGGGGCCACCGCCGCCACCGACGCCGCCACCACCGCCGCCACCACCGGCGGGAGACGGCGAGTCGCCTCCGGCCGCATCACCACCACCTGCGCCACCGCGGCCGTAGCCGCCGCCGTCGCCACCGTTGCCGCCCCAACCGAACCCGAACGTGTTCACGCGGCTTGGCGCTGCGCCGCCACCGCCCGCGCCGTCGCCGCTGACGCCGCCCGCGGCCGCGCCCGAGGCAGCTCCACGGCCACCCGTTCCTGGCAGGGTCGAACCGCCACCCCTGCCGCCGTTGCCCGGCCACGCCCCCGAGGTGCCGGAGGCTCCCGAGCCACCGAATCCACCGCCGCCGCCGCCGGCTCCGGTCGCATCGCCGCCCTGCGGTTCGATCCGGCCACCACCGGGACCTCCCTGCGCGCCGCCACCGGGGAAGCCGGCTCCGAAGCCGCCACCGGTACCCGTGTTTGCCCCTGCCGCCACGCCACCGCCACCGCCGGTCGTCCCGATCGGCGCCAGGCCACTGCCGCTACCGCCACGGGCGACGCTGTCGCGGATCGTGACCCGCTCCAGGGTCAGTTGCCCTTCCGGGAAGCGCGCCGCTCCCCTCCCCGCGCCGCCGCCACCGGAGAAGCTGGAGTTCCCGCCACGCGCATAACCGTTGCGCAGCGTGAGGTCGCGCAGCACCAGCCGGCCGGCACCGGGGCTGGAGTGGCCGGTGTTCGCTCCGCTGGAGGTGTCGGCACCCACGAAGATCAGGCGGAAGGAGGCCAGCACGTTCGGGTCGCGCTGGATGGTCGAGCCGCGCCCTTCGATCGTCAACTCCGAGGCGATCGCCGGCAGTGCCGCCGGCCCGAACCACGACGTGTAGGCGTCGCCCGCCGAGTACGCATCGGTGAACGTGTAGATGCAGTTGTCGGCCAGCCGGATGACGTCCGGCCCGGCGTTGGTGTTGGCCGCAACAACGGCTTGGCGCAGCGCGACAAGGTCGGCCGTCGTTGCGTTGCCCCCGGCGCCACTGCACGGCACGGTGATGTCCGCAGCGGCCGGCAGGGCCGGTTGCCGGCCCGGGGCTGCGGCCGCTGGCGGCACGCTGGCGCCGACGACGCTGAGGGCACTGAGGAGCGAGGCAAGGGCCAACGCCATCTGGGTGCGGGGGGACACGGTGACGGTGCGGTGCTGCATTACCCGTCATCACACCACGAGACTCCTGGAAGAAAAACCCAGATCCGGCTGACGACGACCCGGCACGGGGCGCCAATTACCGTGCCGTCCATGACGCCGCCGCACATCGACCCCGCTCAGTTCGTCGTCCACACCGCTGTGCCTCGCGGGTTTCGCCAGGCATTTGTGCACGAGGGCGCGGGCGGCGTGCCGTTGGTGTGCGTGCACGGCTGGCCGGAGACCAAGCGCATCTACTGGAAGGTCGTCGAGCCGCTCGCGGCAGCCGGGTTCGAGGTGATCGTGCCCGACCTGCGGGGCTTCGGCGACAGCGACCTCGGGCCGGACGGCTTCCACGACGTGGCGGCCCACGCGCGGGACCTGTACGCGCTGGTGCACGACCACCTCGGCCACGACAAGGTGGTGCTGCTCGGCGGCGACCTCGGCGGGCCGGTGATCCAACAGCTCGCCGTGTGGTACCCGGACTGGGTGGACCGGATGGTGCTGTTCAACAGCCCGCTCCCGTACCTGAAGGACGAGATGGCCGGCATCGAGGGCACCCGGGCGCCGCGTGAGGCCGCGGACTACTTCCTCCGCCAGGGCACCGACCCCGACGGCCTGGCCGCCGAGCTCCGCACGCCAGAGGAGCGACGCCGCTACATCGCCACGTTCTACATGAGCCGCTTCTGGGCCCACCCGGGCACGTTCGCCGGCCCGGGCGAGGTGGAGTTCCACACCGAGCCGTTCGCCGACGCCGCCCACCTGCGCGCCAGTTTCGGCGGGTACGAGAGCACGTTCTCCGCCGCAGCCCGCAGCGAGCCTGCCGGGCTGACGCGCAACGAACGGACCCGCACGCTCATCCTCTTCGGCCCCAGCGACCATGTGCTCTACCCGGCCTACGACCGCATGGCCGCAGTGGTGTTCCCGGACCATGTCGGCCCGTTCCTGCTGCGCGACTGCGGCCACTTCGTGCCGTGGGAAGCCCCCCACGCGCTGGTGAGCGGGACGGTGGCGTTCTGCGGCGACCTACTCCGCGGCCGCTGACACCGCGTTGACCACGGCGTCGCGCTCCTTCACACCCTTGCGGATGCGCCAGCCGATGAACGTCAACCCCAGCAGCAGCACACCCAACACGAGGTACTGACGCCAGCCGCCCTTGGCGCTGCTGCCACAGTTCGGCCGCTCCACCGCGCCGACACAGGAGCTGAGCTGCTCGCCCTCGGGCAGGAAGTCGTTGTTCGCTAGGCCGTCGCCGGGCACGGTGGTGTCCACCACGGTGCCCGAGGAGGCCGCCTGGAACGGGTTCTCGCCACCGCACGACACCAACGGAGCAGCGACGAAACCGACGACGAGGAGGGGCTTCCACCAGCGGGACATGAAGGAACATCGTCGCAGGGCGAAGGCGATTCGGCAACGCGGCGGGCACGGGTTGTGGTTCGCCGACGCTGCCGATTGACTCCGCTTTCACGCCCGCTTCGGGCGCGATCAAGGAGCACAGAATGCGGTTTCGCATCGCAGTGCTCGTCGCGGTCACGAGCTTCCTGACCGTCACTTCGCCGGCACGCGCCGGCCTCGCCCACACCGCTGCCACCGACTGGGCGTACGTCCGGCGGATGGTGCACGAGGTGCCCCTGTCGGAGTTCACGAACGTGGCACGCAACAGCCCGGACGGCTGGTTCGACTGGTCGACGGACTGGTGCTCGGCACCGTTGGTGGGCAGCACCGGGTTGTCGTTCGACTTCCGCTGGCCGTGTCGGCGGCACGACTTCGGCTACCGCAACCTGCAACTTCTGGAACGGCGGTACGGCACCGGCCGCACCTACTGGAACGGCACCAACCGCAAGGCGGTGGACGACCGGTTCTACGCCGACATGAAGGCCCACTGCCGCACCCGCAGCCTGTTGCTCCAGGGCCAGTGCTTCAACTGGGCGTGGACCTTCTACCTCGCGGTGCGCGTGGCCGGCGGGCCGTAGGCGGTCTGCAACAACTGGTGCAGCATGCGAGCGGTGGCGCCCCACACGGTTTCGTCGTCGAGCTGGAAGAAGTAGATCGCCCGCTCGCCGATGGCGGTGTGCCACCACTCCTCGTGAAACGTGCCGGGCCGGGTGAGGTCGTGCAACGGCACCCACAGCACCCGGTCCACCTCGGTGGTGCGCCCCTGGAGTGCCTGGGGCGCAGCCGCTGTGGCCACCACCGGCACGATCCAGCTCTTGCTCACCCACGTGCTGATCGGGTGCAGCCGGCCGACCACGGTGACGAGCGCGGGGTCCAGCCCGACCTCCTCGTCCGCTTCTCGCAGGGCCGCCTGTTCGAAGGTCTCTCCCGGGTCCAGGCGGCCGCCGGGAAAGCTGATCTCCCCACGGTGGTGGGTGAGGTCCATGGACCGGCGGGTCAGCAACACCTCGGCGCCGGCCGGGCCATCGGCCAACACGGCCAACACTGCGGAGGGCTTGGCGCCTTCGAAGTCGGGCTCGTCGTGGCTGACGTCCAGCGTCGCAACGGCCCCTGCCACGGCGGCAGCGTTCAACGGTGGGGCTGGTTGCGGCCACGGGGCGGGCGCGCCGTGGCGCCAGCCGTCGGGGCGGGGAATCTGCTGGCGGCCGCCCGGGCGACGCTGCTGCTCAGGCAGCGGGGCTCCAGCCGGCGGCCTTCAACTGGGCCAGCACCTGGGGCAGGCCGGCCGTCTTCATGTTGGCCAGCACCTTCCCGGGGGCCTGCTCGCCGCGCTCGAACTCCTCCCAGGCGGCGATCAGCTTGTCGAGGTCGGGGGCCGGTGCAAGGAACGCCATGGGCCGAGGCTACCGGCCGCGTACCAACGGGGGCTGGTACGGCACTGGTACGGGCCGCGCGGATCGTACGGCCATGACGTTGACCTTCGTTCTCCGCCTCCTCGGCCGAACCCCCGGCGATGGCGACCCCTCGGCCGTGAACGGGCGGATCGAGGTGGTCCGCAGCGGCCAGGAGCACCCGATCCGCAGCATGGCCGACCTCGAGCGCGTGCTCCTCGCGGAGACCTCACCCCAGCCCACCGACACCCACCTCAACCTCGACACTGAAAGCGACCCATCATGAGCAACCTGACACCTCCGCCCCTGCCCCCGCCCAACGAGCCCGGCAACCCTGGCCCGCTCGGCTACCCGAACCAGGGGGGCTACCCGAACCAGGGGGGCTACTCCGGTCCGCCGGCGTACGCGCCGCCGCAGTCGGCGGGTGGCCCGAACCCCAAGGCGCGGCGCACTGCGATGATCGCCGGTGGCGCAGCCCTGGTGGCGGCGCTCGGCGTGGGCGGTGTGCTCGTGGCCACCGGCGGTGACGACAACGCCGCGGTGGCACCCGCCACCAGCACCACGATCATCGTGGCGCCGACCACCACCGCCGTCCCCGCCGGGCCGGCGTCGACCACCACCCTTGCGCCGCAGGTCATCGACCCGCCGATCACCGACCCGGTGGTGACGGTCGAGATCCCCGAGGGGGCCACCGACCTCGGCTACGGCGTGTACGTACCCGCCGTCGATGGAGTGGAAGTGACCGGCGACGGCCCGTTCACGTTCGCCAACGATTCGAAGGTGAAGTCGATCCTGCAGGTGCTGAACCGGGACTGGAGCGAAGACCCCAACGCACTGCTGCAGGAGTACATCGGCACGTGGGACGGCGACTACGAGAACGTCACCTACTCGCTGTCGGCCGTCTACGACCCCGGGTACAAGGGCTACGCGAACCTGCGTTTCTCCACGGTGTACTACGCCATCTACACCCCCGGATCGCCGGCGATCACCGGGCTGGTGTGGGCGATTGTCCGCAACGATGGGCTCAGCCTCCTGGGAGACACATGGGGCACCGATGTCGAAGGCCCACTTTCACCGACGTTCGACGACCTCGTCGCCTCGCTCGCCGCAGCCCCTCCGGTCGGCGAGGAGCGTGAGTTCGCCGAGGCACGGTCCGAGGTACCGCCCAACGCCCGCCCCGCTGTCGAACTGCCGTTCCGCTGCAACTGCACTGTGGCGCTGGCACCCGGCTTCTCGGTCACCAACTCGGCGGGCGGTGCGGTGGACGTCGAGGACGACATCTCGCGCATCACATTCCTCCGCATCGACGGCGTGGCGACGATGGACGCGGCCAAAGCGGCTGCCGGCGCCACCGTCCAGCAACGGTACGGCGCGACGCTCTCCTCGTGGGACGACACACAGTTCGCGTTGCCGTCATCGGTCGTCGGCTGGTCGGGAACCGAGGGCGGAAAGGCAATCAGCGGTGGAGTCTGGTTGCTGTTCGACGAGAAGGCGCAAGCAGTGCTGGTGGCCTACACCGCGAACTGGGTGGCGAATGACGGTGACGCCCTGAGGTTCATGGTGGATGGCTTCGCCTGGCGGCAATGGACACTCCAGTGACCGTCGCCTGCTGATCGGGGAGTCGTTCACAACCCCAGGTCGCGCCGGATCCGTTGCGCTCGTTCGGCCCACACCGCAGCCCCCGCGGTGTGGGCCGCAGCGCGCAACACCTCGGCAACCCGGTCGGCCACATGGTCGGCGTACGGGTCGGCGGCCAGCAGGCGCTCGCCCACCACGATCGCCAGGTCCGCGTCGCCCTGCGCCGCGGCGTCGGCGAGCACAGCCTCGGCCAGGCGGGCAGAGAGCGCCCGGGTGCGTTCACGGGCGGCCACCGACCAGTCCTCGTAGCGGTCGCCCGGCAGCACCTCGCCCGGGCACAGCTCCAGCGCCGCGAGGGCACGCCGCCCGCGTTCGCCCGGGGCACCGCGCAGCGCACCCTGCGCCGCGGATTCGAAGTCGAGCAGGTCCACTGCGACGGCGGTGCCGAGCGCCAGCAGGTCGTCGTTGCGTTCGAGAAGGTCGCCGGCGGCGCGCACGCGGGCCACCACGTTGCGCAGCCGGCGGCGGCCGACTTCCGGGTCCACGTCGGGCCACAGCAGGTCGGCCATTTCGTCCACCGGTACAGGACGCCCGGCCACCGCAAGCACCTTCACCAGTTGCTGCGGCTTTCCGCCGGGCACATCCACCTGGCGGCCGCCATGGCTGACGGCGAACCCACCGAACACGTGCACTCGCAGCACAGCGCTCTCGCCGGCGGTGGCAGTGGCTCCGCCGCCGGCGCACAGCACGGTCCACATCTCCGGCTCGTGCAGCTCCGGCAGGTCGGGGTGGCCGAAGGACGCGGTCTCGCGGCGCACCGCCTCCACCATCTCCGTCGCGCCGGCAAGGTCGCCGCGACGGTGCCGGCACCAGCCGATCCAGAGGCGGAAGCGCCAGCGCTCGCTGAACGCGGTGTAGCCCTCGTCCAGCAGGCGGTGCAGCAGGCGCTCGCCTTCCTCGGGGTCGCCGAAGCGTGTCTCGATGGAGCACTCCGCCGCCCAGGCGATGTCCGGGTACTCGGGCAACCGCGGGTGAGCGTGAGTTCGAGCCAGCCACTCCCGTGCCCCGGCCTCGTCGCCGCACTGGCTGCACAGCTCGGAGGCCACGGCGCAGAACTCGGTGCCGGTGAGGTGGGCGTACCAGTCGCCGCGGTTGGCGTCCGCCTCGGCCAGCCAGTGGTGCAGGTCCGCCGCGGCCCGCTGGCGGCCGGCCACTTTCGCCGCGGCCCAGGCGCAGTAGGCCACCATCCGGGTGTCGGCCATGCGGCGGGCGATTGCCCGGGCTTCGGCCAGTGCCTCCAACGCGGCATCGTCGCGGCCGATCTGGGTGAGCGTCTCGGCAAGGAAGGTCAGCGTGGCTGCCCGATGGTGCGACGCGGGGCCCATCAGCGCCAGGGCTTCCTCGAAACGGTTGACCGCCCTCTCGAACTCGGCTCGCTTGAGGTGGACCCGATAAGCGAGCGCACTGAGCGCCCTGGCGCGGTCGTCGTCGCTGCGTGCGGAGCGGGCAGCCCCGGCGGACTCGGCGAACCACGAGGTGGCCTGGAGCAACGAGGCCGTGTCGTCGCGCAGGCTGGCTGCCCAGCCGAGCGCGTAGAGGCAACGGGCTCGAACCCCGGGCTGGTCGTCGCTCAACGCGGGCAGCAGCTCCACGCCTTGTGCCAGGGTCGCGTCGATGGCACCCTCGTGCGCCAGGTCGCGCAACCGTTCCACCGCCAACGCCTGGGCGGCCGCACCGTCCAGCGGGACGGTGGCCAGGCGGTCGAGGACCCGGCCGCGGACGGCCAGCCGGGCGCGGCTCTCGGCGGCCATCGCCACCGCCAACGCACCCGCGGGCGCGTCCGCCCAGGCGCGGTCGGGCAGGCCGGCGAGTACGGCGACCACCTCGTCAAGGTCGGCGGATTCGAACGCAGTCGGCGGCAAGCCGACAAGGGTCGCCGGCAGGGCGTCGGCGCGATCGGCGCGGAACAGCAGGTCGATGGCGTGGGTGAGCTGGCCGCGGCGGGCGTAGACGGCGGCACACGCCTCCAGCCCGGCGGCGGGCACGGGTGCACGCACTCCGAGGCGTTCTCGCACCACGTCGCCCAGCGTCCACCACACACCGGTACGGCGCAGCGGGATGCCGGCGGTGGTGAGGTCGTCGACCATGGTCGGCCAGCCGGCGGCGGCACCAACCTCGGGCGAGAGGACGGGGAGTGCGGCCAACAGCGCCTGCTGCCCCGCAGAGAGGCCTGCCAGCGAACCGGCCAACAGGGTGTCGAACACGGCCACAGCGGGGTCCAGCGTGTCCGCATCGGAGCGCCTGGCCCACAGGTCCACCGCCGCAGGCCAACCCTGGGTGGCGCGGCGGCACCGCAAGGCAAGGTCGCGGCGGGCCGCGCCGTCGCCCACGGCGGCCACGGTCTCCTCGAGGTCGAAGGCAAGGTCGTCCTCGCCCACGGCGTGCGCGCCGGCTGGCTGCCATGGCACTGCGCGGCCCGCCAACACGACCCTGTGACGGCCCTCCGCACCCGGCTCGGTGAAGGCCCCCACCACTGCGGCCAGCGCCGCGGTGCCGTCGCTGCCGAGGTGGTGGGTGTCGTCCACCACCAGCCAGCCGTCGGCCGGGAGGCTGTTGCGCAGCACCGCGCCGACTGCGGTGGAATGGGCGATGGTGTCCATCTCGCCGCGCTGAGGCAGCCGCAGGCCCGCGTCCATCGCACCCTCGGCGGTGCGGGTGAGGAGACGGGCTGCCGACGCGTCCGCGGCGTGCAATGCCACTCGAACGGCTGGTGCACCGGCCACCAGCTGGTCGACCAGCGTGGTCTTCCCGAACCCCGACGGCGCGGCCAACACCACGGCGGGAGCCCCGCGCAGCTGTGCCAGCAACCGCTCCCGTCGGATCATTCGGGCGCTCAGCCGTCGTCTCGCTGCGCCCGAGCCCGGCGCACAGCTTTCACTCCACCGCCGACCAACCGCCCGGCGCTGCGGCCGAGGTCGGTGGCCCGGTCGCCGCTGCGCTCCGCGGGTGGCGCTTTCACCTTCTCGTCGTAGCGGCTCTGCCACCACACGAACAGATACACCGCCGCCACGGCGATCATCAACACCTTCGTGCTGTCCTCCACCGTCACCCACGGTTGCAGCGCGCCCAGCACGATCGCTGCAGCCATCAGCGGGTCGGCCACCTTGTGCACTCGGCGCGGGATGAGACGGAATGCGGCGACGGCGCTCTTCGTGGACGCCGCATACACCAGCAGCAGCCCGCCTATCACGCACGCCATGGCCGGGGTGGGGCTCTGGATACCGACACCCACCAACGCCAGGGCCAGGATGTACTCCGCCAACTGGTGCATCCAGAACGGCCGCTTCATGGCTGCGGAGCCTAACCAGCCAGTCGCCCCGGTCTTGGTGCGACCGCAGATGATCTGCCGTAGCTCACATCTCCAGGCCGAGCACGTCGGCGATGACGCTGCGGATCTGAGCGAGAGCAACCGAACCAACGGTGCCAACTGTGTCGACGACCCGCAATGGCGAGATCGACTGCACGATCCAACATTGGGCGAAGCCGTACTCAGCCGTGGCGACCTCGGCAACCCAACCCCGCCCAACCGACGTGAGCGGAACAACGTTGAGCACGCCGGTCCGCACTGCGAGGAAGGCGTCCGCCGTGACCACCACGGCCGGGCGGACGAAACCAGCCTCGTGCCCGACCGGTTCTCCGAAGTCGACCCGAACAACATCACCTGGCCGCATCAGACAACCTGACGAGGTCGGCCGCACCTGCCCGCATGATCGCCTGCTCGTCGGCGGTGGGCTCCCAGGTCGACAGCTCGGCCGCCATCCTGCGCTGCCGCTCCGAGCGGATCAGCCTGCGCAGCAACTCGTCGTACGTCTCCGACCCCATGAGCGAACGGAGTTGATCCCGAGTGCTGGTATCCACCTTGATGGTCGTCATACTCATACTCTCAAGGATACTCACAGTCATCCCCGTCGCCGAGGGCTGCCTCCTCCACGAATTCTGAGACCACGCCACGAGAAGGGCAGCGGGGCCAGCGAATCGGTACCGAAAACGGCAACGACCCCGGGGCGCCTCACGAAGAGGAGCCACCGGGGTCGGTGCGCGAAGCGAGTTGCTTACATCATTCCCATGCCGGGCATGCCGCCGCCCATGCCGCCACCGCCGCCGCCGGCCGAAGCCTTCTCCGGCTTGTCGGCAACGAGGCACTCGGTGGTCATCACGAGGGCCGCGATCGACGCTGCGTTCTGCAGCGCGGCGCGGGTGACCTTGGCGGGGTCGATGATGCCGGCCTTCACCAGGTCCACCATCTCGCCCGTCGCGGCGTTGAGGCCCATGGAGCCGCTGGCGGCTTCCACCTGCTGCACCGTGACGGCACCCTCGAGGCCGGCGTTGTCGGCGATCAGCCGGGCCGGTGCGGTGAGGCTGTCGTACACCGTGCGGGCGCCCGTGGCTTCGTCGCCCACCAGGGAGTCCACGACGGCCTTGACGGCGGCGCGGGCACGCACGAGGGCGGTGCCGCCACCGGCGACCACGCCTTCCTCGATGGCTGCACGAGTGGCCGACACGGCATCTTCGATGCGGTGCTTCTTCTCCTTCAGCTCCACCTCGGTGGCGGCGCCGACCTTGATGACTGCAACGCCACCGGCCAGCTTGGCCAGGCGCTCCTGCAGCTTCTCGCGGTCCCAGTCCGAGTCGGTGTTGTCGATCTCGGCCTTGATCTGGTTGACGCGGCCAGCCACATCGTCGGCTTCGCCGGCGCCGTCCACCACCGTGGTGTTGTCCTTGGTGATGATGACGCGCTTGGCGCGGCCCAACAGGTCCAGGGTGACGTTATCCAGCTTGAGACCGACCTCTTCGCTCATGACCTGGCCACCGGTGAGGACGGCCATGTCCTGCAGCATCGCCTTGCGGCGGTCGCCGAAGCCCGGGGCCTTCACCGCGGCAGCGTTGAAGGTGCCGCGGATCTTGTTCACCACGAGGGTGGCGAGGGCTTCACCCTCGATGTCCTCGGCGATGATCAGCAGCGGGCGACCGGTCTTCATCACGGCCTCCAGCGACGGGAGCAGCGCCTGCACGGTGCTGATCTTCGAGCTGTAGAGGAGGATGTAGGCGTCGTCGAGAACGGCTTCCTGGCGGTCCGCGTCGGTGACGAAGTACGGGGACAGGTAGCCCTTGTCGAACTGCATGCCCTCGGTGAACTCGAGCTCGGTGCCGAAGGTGTTGCTCTCCTCGACCGTGACCACACCGTCCTTGCCGACCTTGTCGATCGCCTCGGCGATGACCGAACCGATGCTGGCGTCGGCGGCCGAAATCGTGGCGACTGCGGCGATCTGCTCCTTGTCCTCGACCGTGACGGCCTGGGACTTGATGCTCTCGACCGCGGCGGCGACTGCCTTCTCGATGCCCTTCTTCAGGCCCATCGGGTTGGCGCCGGCCGTGACGTTGCGCAGGCCGTGGGCCACGAGGGCCTGGGCCAGCACGGTGGCGGTGGTGGTGCCGTCGCCGGCAACATCGTTGGTCTTGGTGGCGACTTCCTTCACCAGCTGGGCGCCCATGTTCTCGAACGGGTCGTCGAGCTCGACTTCCTTGGCGATCGAGACGCCGTCGTTGGTGATGGTGGGGGCGCCGAACTTCTTGTCCAGGACGACGTTGCGGCCCTTCGGCCCGAGCGTGACCTTGACGGTGTCGGCGAGCTTGTTGACGCCCGCCTCGAGGGCGCGGCGCGCCTCATCGTGGAACTTCAGTTGCTTGGCCATGTGGTTCCTTACTTCTGCACGATCGCGAGCACGTCGCGGCTGGTGAGGATGAGAAGGTCCTTGCCCTCCACCGTCACCTCCGTGCCGCCGTACTTGCTGTAGAGCACCGTGTCGCCGACCTTCACGTCGAGCGGGCTGTGGGCGCCCTTGTCGTCGCTCCAGCGGCCGGGGCCGACAGCCAGTACCTCGCCCTGCTGCGGCTTCTCCTTCGCGGTGTCGGGGATCACGAGACCCGACGCAGTGGTCTGCTCGGCCTCGTTCGGCTTGACGACGATGCGGTCATCGAGGGGCTTCAGGTTCATGGGTGCAGGCCTCCGTTGGCAAGAGCACTCGGTGGGATGTGAAGCGAGCCGGAGCGTTAGCACTCGGCCCGGTTGAGTGCCAAGGTTACGCGCTCCGGGGTGCCGTTAGCAACCGGGAGCCGAGAGTGCTAACTCGCCGCCGTGGAAGACTGGATGTCGAATGAACCGACAGACCCCTGCGCTCGAGATCATCGAACCGATCGAGGTCGACGAACCGGCCCCACGATGCCGAGTGGGCGGAGTTCAGCAGGGCCTGACGGAACGGCTGGCGTTCGCCCTGCGATCATGGCGCCATGCGGGACCACTGGGGGCCGACCGACCCCGTCGAAGTTGACCTGATCGAGCCGGACGACGCGGCCTTCGGGACCGCTTCGGAACCCGCGGCCGACGCGCCGGCTCGGCCGCACGCGCAGCCGCGGCTGCAGTGGCTGGCCCCTTCGCTGTTCGTGCTCCTCGCGATGGCGGCCGCGACAGCCACGGTGGTCGCCGTGCAGCCGTGGACGCCGGGGCCGACGAAGGCCCGATTCGGGGTGGCACCCGCCGAGCCCACCCTCACCGACCGCCTCGTGGCGCCTGCTGCCGCAGGCAGCGGCTCCTACACCGCCGCCCCGGATCGGGAGCTTCAGGTCGTACACGGCCATGTGTTCGCCGACCTGCGCACGACGACGTCCCGCGAAGAGGGGTTCGTGCCGCGCTGGCTGACGGTGGCGGCGGGCGAGTCCAGGGATCCTGGGGCTGGCGAACCCGTCGAGGTGCAAGGGGCGCCAGGCGTGCTCGGCGAGGTCGGGGACGGCTTCGTCGAGCTGACGTTCGGGCCGCTGAACGGGTTGCACTACTGGGTCAGTGCCAACGGCCTCACCCGAGAGGAGGTGCTCCGCTTCGCCAACTCTGTCCGAGTCGTCGACGGAGTCACCGAAGTCGCCGACGTCGAGTCGCTGCAGGGACTCCAAGCCCTGGCCTCGACCCAGGACTACGAAGCCGCGGTGCTTTCATTCAGCACCGTTGCGCGCCAATTGATGCCAGTTTCCACGGTCTGCTACGACGGCGCCGGCACCTGGTGCATCGTCAGCACACCAGCGTCGCCGGAGGTGCTGAAGGCGGCAGCGTTCTTGATGCCCGAGTCCACGCACATCGTCGTGCACGGCGAGGACGCGCTCGCCTTCGGCGACCCGGCGGCGTTACCCGCGCCAACGACGATCGTCGCCTGGGTGGAGGGCGGGCGCCTGATCGCACTCGGCGGCAGCGGCACCATCGAGGAGGCTCGGATCGTCGCCGAATCGGTACGGCCGGCCACCGACGACGAGTGGGCGGCTGTCGCCGGGTAGTTCCGCCTGCGAGACTGAGCGAATGCGGGATGAATGGGGGCCGGTCGACCCCGACGAGATCGATCTCATCGAGCCGGATGCCGGCGTGTTCGGCGCGCCAGCCGAGGGCGGGGGCGAGGTAGGCGCGGGCGAGGCCGCGCCGCACAAGCGGGCCCGGTGGATGGTGCCGACGGCCGTGGCCGCGGTGCTGGCAGTAGGCGCGGCCGGCGCGGTCGCCGTGTGGCAACCCTGGGCCGACGACGGTTCGGTGCAACTCGACGGCGGCTCGACCTCCGACGACGAGCCGACCCTCAGCGAGCGGCTGGTGATCGGTGCCCTCGCCGACGAGTTGCAGACCGGCACACGGTCCGATGTCGAGACGTCCGGCATCTTCGACAGTGGGACGGTCGGCTACATCTTCTCCGCGCCGGGGGCGCACATCGACTTCAGCGGCGACAGCGGCCGCTGGGCCGCATTTCTGGCCGCACCGGAGGACACCGACGACATCAGCATGCCGGAGGACACCCCACTGACCATTCAGGGTGCCCCCGGCGGTTTCGACGAGAACGACGGCAGCAACCAGGGCCTGGATCTGACGTTCGGGCCGGTGGGCGGCAAGTTGATCAATGTGGTGGGCGTCGGCCTGACGAAGGCGGAGATCCTGGCGCTGGCCGAGGTCATCCGCATCGACGGCGACGCGATCACCATCACCGACGGCGCCGCGCTCGCCGACCTCGAGCCGATCGGCCCGATCGACGTCTACGCCGCGGTGCTCACCGTCACCCTCACCGTCGCCGGTGGTGGGTTCGCTCCTGGCGGGTCCACGATGCTCTGCTACGGCCCGGCCGGAACGACATGCCTCGCCCATGCCGACTCGCTCGGCGAGGAGACCATGGCGATGGCCAAGTTCTTCTTCTCCGCAGGCAACCCGACCGAGGTGCACGGCCAACCCGCCTTCTTCGCCGACCTGGACCTGGGTGAGGCCGCCTTCGGCGATGCCGCGCTGGGCGACCAACGCCACCTGGTGTGGGTGGAGGGGGGCCGGCTGCTCGTGGTGTCCGGCGACGTGGAGGACGACGAACTGCTCGC
>JBPOIX010000221.1:0-1990 GCA_052034175.1 Actinomycetota bacterium | reverse complement strand
ATCAGCACCGCCGACCCGTCGGTGGGGTGGGCACGTGGCACTGCACGGTTCGAGTTGCCGCTGCCCGGCGCCGGCGTGGCCACCACCGAAGCAGTGCTCGACGTGTCGAGCGATGCCGACTCGTTCCATGTGGCCATCACGCTGACCGCCACGCACGACGGCGAGCCGTTCGGCGAGCGGAGATGGCAACGCACCTTCCCGCGCCGCTGACGAGGGCGGCGGGTGGCAGTTCGGGACAAGCGGACCGCCCTTCGGTGTCCTGCGAAGGCGAAATCGTGCACGTGGTAGCTCCCGGAGCTACATGCTGCACACGTACCACGTGAATGCGGTGAGCGGCCGCCCGTCGGCGCCGGCCCGTCGCAGAACCCACATGATGCGACACGCCGCTAGCGGAGCCCCACGGCCACCGCATGGCACGCAACCTGGTGCCCTTCGCCTACGGGCTCCAGCTCGAGATCGACGCCGCGGCAGCGGTCTTCGATGCCCAGCCTGGCGGCCTCGCCACTCGCCACCAGCGGGCACCGCGGGTGGAAGCGGCACCCGCTCGGCACACGCGATGGGTCGGGTGCCTCGCCCGTAAGAATCTGCTGCTCGAGGTGATCTGCCTCGGGCACCACGCTGAGCAGCGCCTTCGTGTACGGGTGTTGGGGCGCGCGCAGCACTTCCTCGGCAGGCCCGACCTCCACGATCCGGCCGAGGTACATCACCGCCACGCGATCGGCGATGTTCCACGCCAGCCCGAGGTCGTGGGTGACGGCCACGATCGACACCCCGTCGCGGTCCACGTACGAGCGCATCAGCGCCAGAACCTCCCCGCGGATCGACGCGTCGAGGCTGGCCACCGGCTCGTCGGCCAACAGCAGCGCCGGCTGCAAGGCCATCGCCGCGGCGATCAAGACTCGCTGCCGCTGCCCGCCGGACAGCTCGTGCGGAAAGCGACGGAGGAACCGCTCGGGCGGCCGCAACCCGGCGGCCGCGAGCGCCTCCGACACGAGGGCCGTCTCGTCGCCCTTCACCTTGTGGATGCGCAACCCTTCGGCGACGGCCTCGTAGATCGAGTGCCGCGGGTTCAGCGCGCCGGTCGGGTCTTGGAAGATCATCTGCGCCCGGCGGCGCACCGCGCGCAGCCCCCGGCCCTTGGTGACGGCTGTGCCTTCGACGGTGATCGACCCGTGAGCCAACGGCTCCAGGCCGACCACCGAGCGGATGAGCGTGGTCTTGCCACAGCCGGATTCCCCGACCAGCGCCACCACCTCGCCGCGGCCGACGTCCAGCGACACGGTGTCCACAGCCCGCACGCGGCCGCCACCGAACTGCACCTGCGCGTGACGGATTGACAGCACGGGCTCAGACATCGCCGACCTCCTGCACGTGCACGCACGCCGCGGCCCGTTGCGGGCCGGCGACGCGCAGCGCCACATCGGTGGTGGCACAGGCCTCGATGGCTCGATCGCAGCGTGGATGGAACGCGCACCCGCCCGGCAGCGCGGCAGGATCGGGAGGGTCGCCGGGCAGGCCGCGAGGATGCATCCGCGACGACTCATCGCCGATCGTGGGGAACGCCGCCGCGAGCGCCGCGGTGTACGGATGGTCGGGTGCGGCGAACACTTCCCTGCTGAGGCCTTCCTCCACGACCCTGCCGGCGTACATCACCGCCAGGCGACGACAGGTTGAGGTCAGCACGGACAGGTCGTGGGTGATGAACAGCAGGGCCAGGCCCTTCTCCCGCTGCAGCTCCTCCAGCAAGGCCAGGACCTGTGCCTGCACCATCACGTCGAGCGCGGTGGTGGGCTCGTCGGCGATCAGCAGCGTCGGGTCGCAGGCAAGCGCGAGCGCGATCAGCACCCGCTGGCGCTGGCCGCCGGACATCTGGTGCGGGTAGCGCTCGGCATGCGCCCCCGGCAGCCCCACGCGCTCCAGCAGTTCCGCCACCCGAGTGCCCACGGCGGCCCCGGTGACGGTGCGGTGCGGGCGGATGGCCTCGGCAATC
>JBPOIX010000352.1:0-3465 GCA_052034175.1 Actinomycetota bacterium | reverse complement strand
TTCGCGCTCGTGTCGATGTCGGCGCTGTCCTTCCTCGGTCTCGGCGTCGGGCCGGGGGTGCCGGACTGGGGGCGCCAACTCAGCGACGCCCGCGACCTCATCGGCCGCAACTGGGGTTCCGCCGTCGTACCGGGCGTGTTGATCATCGTGACTGCGTCGTCGATCAACCTGTTGGGCGACTGGGTGCAGGAGCAGTTCGAGCGGCGGGGGAGGGGGCGCTGATGAGCGACCGTGCCACGCTCTCGGCAACCGGCCTGCACGTGGACGGACCGAAGGGTCCGATCGTCATCGACGTCGACCTGAACGTGTCCGGCGGCCAGACACTGGCGATCGTGGGTGAGTCCGGTTCCGGCAAGTCGATGACTGCAAAGGCCCTCACCGGGCTGCTCCCCGCGGGTGTGACGGCGCGCGGCATCGTCACGATTGGTGAGGCCGGTTCTGGGATCGATCTAGCGACGGAGCCCGGGGCGCTCGCCGCCCTACGCGGCACCCGCATCAGCCTGTTGCTGCAGAACCCGTTCACCAGCCTCAGCCCTGTCCACCGCTGCGGCTCGCAGATCGCCGCCAGCTTGCCGGGCGGAGCCGACGTCGCTGCAGAGCTTGCCCGCAGGCTGGACGAAGTCGACCTGCCCGCGCGCGTCGCGCAGATGTACCCCTTCGAGCTCAGCGGTGGCATGCGCCAGCGGGTGGCGTTGGCCGCCAGCCTGGCCAGCGACCCGTCCGTGCTCATCGGCGACGAGCCGACGACGGCACTCGACGTGACGACTCAACGAGAGGTTCTCGACCTGGTGGCGCGGCTGCAACGCGACCGGGGGATGGCCTTCGTGTTGATCACCCACGACCTGGGTGTGGCCCGCGAGCGTGCCGACGACGTGCTGGTGATGTACGCCGGCCGCCTCGTGGAAGCCGGTGCCACGGCAGCGATGTTCGCCGCGCCGCGTCACCCCTACACGGCGGGCCTACGCGACAGCGACCCGCCGCTGGCGCAGCGCGTCGAACGGCTGCCGTCGATCCCCGGGTCCGTGCCGCGTGCGTACGACCATGTGGACGGCTGCGTCTTTGCGCCGCGCTGCGCACGGGCCGACGATCGCTGCCGGCAGCAGACCCCTGCGCTGGAAGCGCGCGACGGTCACCGTTTTTCCTGCTGGCATCCGCTGGACGCGGGAGAGACCACCGGAGTCGCCGCCGTGCACAGCACCGGGCGCGCCACCGACACGGGCGAGCCGCTGGTCACCGTCGACGGAGCGCGGCGTCAGTTCTCGCCCGACGCCCCACCCGCGCTGGACGGGGTGTCGATCGTGGTCGGCGCCGGCGAGGCAGTGGGCATCGTCGGCGAGTCCGGCTCCGGCAAGACGACACTCGCCCGGTGCCTGCTGGGGCTGGAGCGACTGGACAGCGGGACCATCACCTGGGCGCTGGACCGGCCACGAGCCCGGCGGGCGCAGATCGTGTTCCAGGACCCCAGCTCGGCGCTCAACCCGGCGATGACGGTCGCCGCCGCACTCGGCGAGGCGCTGTGGGCCGGTGGCCGTGACCGCGCCGAAGTGCCCGCCTTGCTCGAACTCGTCGGTCTGCCCGTGGAGTACGCCCGCCGTCGACCGGTGGCGCTCTCGGGTGGGGAGCAACAGCGAGTCGCCATCGCTCGTGCCATCGCCCCGCGCCCCGACGTGTTGGTGTGCGACGAACCCGTCTCTGCGCTCGACGTGTCCGTGCAGGCCCAGATCCTCAACCTGCTGAACGACCTGCGCGCCGAACTCGGTCTGGCCGTCGTGCTGATCACTCACGATCTGGCCGTCGCCCGCCAGGTGGTCGATCGCTGTTATGTCATGCACGAGGGCCGGGTGGTGGAAACTGGGGACATGGATGCCCTGGTCGCCGCACCGAGCCACGAGTACACCCGTCGTCTGTTCGCGTCGGTGGCTGGTCGATGAGCGCCGACGCCCACCTGGCCGGCGAAGGTTCGCCCGACGACGGCCACTCAGTCCGCCGTGCCGTCGCGGTCAACATGCGCCGGGCGCGCATGGCCCGCGGCGTCAGCCTGCGCGAGATGTCCGCCGGCACCGGCCTCAGCACGGCGCTGCTCTCGCAGATCGAGCGGGAGGTCGCCAACCCGACGGTGGCCGCATTGGCTCGCGTTGCCGCCTACCTCGACCTGTCGTTCAGCGACCTCACCCGGGTCACGCTCAGCGAACCCGAGATCATTCGCGGTGACCCCTCCGGAAAGCAAGCACCGCGTGTGCGCACCCTGTTCGACATGATGGAGCGCCGCCGCTTCGACATCTCCGAAGGGGTGCTTCCCCCGCACCAGCCGGGCAGCTTCGGTGCCCACGGCAAGGGCACCATCGAGCACACGTACGTGGTGGCCGGTACGGCCATCCTGCGGATCGGTGACCAGGAGTGGACGTTGCACGCGCACGACGCGGTGCGCTTCGATTCGTCGGTGGCCCACGGCTACCGCACCGAACACGACGGCGCAACGCTGCTCACGGTCGTGACGTTTCAGGAGGATTCGTGACCGACCCGACGTCAGTGCTGCTGGCGCGGCGCGCCCCGTTGCACGCCAGTGCGTCCTCCGACGGACGGGTCGCGCTCACCACGGTGCACATCCCGGACGGTGCCGACGACGGTGAGTTGTCGCTCACCGTGCTCGACCTCGCCACGGGCCAGGAGCATCCGGTGCCGCACGCCGCCACCGGCGATCACAGCGCGGTGTGGGGCCCGGATGGGGTGGCCATGGCGTGGTGCTCGCAGAACGGCGAGGGCGTGCCGGTGCTGCGCTGGGTGGCGCGGTTGGGCGACGTCCCCAACGAGGTTCCCGGCAGCGAGCGTGTCACCGGTGCGCCGGCGTGGTCGCCTGATGGGCTATCCGTGGCCTTCACCGCGCCTGCAGCGACGCCGGTCGACCGGTCGCAGCCCTACCGCTGGACTCGCCCGTACCTGGCCTTTGACGGGCTCGGCCCGCTCGACGCCCCTCCTCAGGTGCGCGTCGTGGAGCTCGCCACCGGCCAAGGCCAGTGGCTGACCGCGGACGATTGGCGGTGGAGCAGCGTGCGCTGGGCCCCCGACGGTGTACGACTGGCCGCGTGCGCAGGCGCCGACCCACTCGGTCTGCGTGGTGGGCAGCACGTGGCGCTGTTGGCCCTCCGCGGGGAGCCCTCGCGGCCAGAACTGCCGAGCGGGCGGACGGTGGTGCCGGTGTGGCGTCACGACAACTCGCTCGCCGTGTTGGTCGTCGACCCCCACGACCGGCCGGTGGGCGCGGTGGCCCGGCTGTTCATCGGTGGTAACGACGGGTGGACCGAAGTGGCGGTCAACGCCCTGCTCGGCGGCGACGTGTACGGCGACCACCAGGCCGAGCTGTGCGACACGTACGAACACGCGGTCGTCGCCGTCCCCGCCGGCAGCTTGGTCGTGCGCACGTTCGCCCGAGGCCGGATGAGCGTCGCTCGCCTCGACCCGTCGTCG
>JBPOIX010000146.1:0-2246 GCA_052034175.1 Actinomycetota bacterium | reverse complement strand
GGTCACGGGGCGACAACTTGCCGTGCACGGGGTGCAGCTGCCCTCGCTGCAGCCCGACACCGCCGTCCTTCTCCACCTTGTTGCCGACTGAGAGGCTGCTGCTCATGCTCCCTGTGCTCGCCACGCTGAGGCCGTGGGCCGACCCGGCCATCACGTCGCTGAACCGGCTGCCGATGCACACACCGATCACGCGCGCCGATCGGGTGCCGCTGGACGGCGAGTGGGGCTTCACCCTCTACGACCATCCGGACGCCGTTCCGGCCGATGCCGTGGCCCCCGGCGCGCCCTCCGCGACGACGGCGGTGGTGCCGGGCAACTGGACCCTGCACCCTGCCGTCGACGACCGGCCGCACTACACGAACGTGCAGATGCCGTTCCCCGGGCCGCCGCCGGCGCTGCCCGAGCGCCAGCCGGTCGGTGTGTACCGCCGCCGACTCACCCTGCCGCGCGGGTTCCGCGGCCGCCAGGCGGTGCTGCACGTCGGCGGGGCCGAGAGCGTGCATGCGGTGTATCTGAACGGCGAGTTCGCCGGGTACGGCACGGACAGCCGCCTGCCGAGCGAGTACGACGTCACGCCCTTGTTGCAGGCCGGCGCCAACGACCTGGCCATCGTGGTGTGGCGCTACTCCGCCCTCAGCTATGTGGAGGACCAGGACCAGTGGTGGATGGCCGGCCTGCACCGCTCGGTGTGGCTCGAGGCCCGCGGGCACGTCCACCTTGCCGACGTGCGCGCCGACGGCGACTTCGACCCCGCCACTGGCAGTGGCCTCATCACCGTCACCGCCGAGGTCGGGTTCACCGCCGAGGTGCGGCGTGGGTGGTCGGTGCGATTTCGTCTCGGGCGGCGGGCGAGTACCGCCACCGTGCCGCACCGTTTCGAGACGCCCTACGTGTTCACCGGGCACACCGTGACGGCGAACTTCGAGCTGCCCACGTGCCACGCCTGGAGCGCCGAGGACCCCCATCGGTACACCGTCACGTGCGAGCTCCTCACCCCCCCGGGCGTGGTGGTCGAGACGACCGAGGTGCACGTCGGCTGCCGACGGGTGGAGGTGCGCGACCGGCAGCTGTTGGTGAACGGGCAACCGATCTGGGTCTTCGGAGTGAACCGCCACGACCACCACCCGGACCGCGGCAAGGCGTTGACCACCGACGACCTGCGCGCCGATCTGGTGGCCATGCGCGCCCACAACATCACTGCCGTGCGCACGTCGCACTATCCCAACGACTCGGCGTTCTACGACCTGTGCGACGAGCTGGGCATGTACGTCATCGACGAGGCGAACATCGAGAGCCACGCCTACAACACGTCGCTATGTCACGACCCGCGGTACCGGGCGGCCTTCGTGGAGCGCGGGGCGCGCATGGTCCAACGGGACCGCAACCACCCGAGCATCATCGCCTGGAGCCTGGGCAACGAGAGCGGCTACGGCGCCAACCACGACGCGCTGGCCGCGTGGATCCGTCGCGCGAACCCGACCCGGCCCTTGCACTACGAGGGGGCCGTCTTCCACGGCGACGGCACCGTGTCGCCGCCGGATCGGCTGGTGATGAACCCCAACTGGGTGGACGGTGGGCTGCATGCCTCCGACCTGGTGTGCCCGATGTACCCGGGCATCGAGGCCATCCGCGAGTACGGCTCGTCGGGCGTGGGCAGCCGGCCACTGATCATGTGCGAGTACAGCCACGCGATGGGCAACTCCAATGGCTCGCTGGCCGACTACTGGGACGTCATCACCAGCACGCCCGGCCTACAGGGAGGGTTCATCTGGGAGTGGAAGGACCACGGCCTGCGCCAGAAGTTGGCCGACGGCACCACGCGGCTGGCCTACGGCGGCGACTTCGACGACAAGCCGAACGACGGCAACTTCGTGGCGGACGGCCAGATGAGCGCCGACCTCGCGCCGCATCCGGCGATGCGTGAGGTGGCGTGGGTCTACCGCCCGGTCACGGTGTCGCTCGCCGGCTCGGGGGCCCGGCGCCGGCTGGTGGTGGGGAACCGCCGTTCGTTCACCGACCTGCGGGATCTGGTGGCGACCTGGGAGTTGCTGGTGGACGGCGAAGTGGTGGGCAAGGGTCGGCTGGCGCTGCCGGCCGTCGGCCCGCACTCGGAGGTGCACGTGCCGCTGCCCTGCACGGTACCCGCCCGGGGTGAGGCCTTCCTCTCGGTGCGCTGGACGCAGCGCCGCGCCTCCTGGTTCGCGCCTGCGGGGCATCTGGTGGCGTGGGACCAGATGGAGCTGCGT
>JBPOIX010000265.1:0-3144 GCA_052034175.1 Actinomycetota bacterium | reverse complement strand
AACCGCTCTCGTCGCCGTGTCGCTGATCGCGGCAGCGTGCAGTGACGACGAGAAGAGCAGCACGACCACCGGTGGAGCCACCGAAACGACCGGGTCGGACACCGAGACCACCGTCGCCGGCGGCACCGAGACCACTGCCGACAGCGGCAGCGGTGAGGGTGTGGAGCTCCGCTGGCGCACCCGGCCCGACAACGACGCTGAGGCCGAGGTGTACGCCGGCATCAGCGACACCATCGACGCCGCCAATGGCGATGGCGTCAGCCTCAGCTACGAGCCCGGCACCAACGAGGGTTCGCCCTACCAGGACCAGCTCGTCACCGAGATCGCCAACGGCACGGCACCCGACGTGTTCTGGATCCCCGGTACCGACATCGCCCGCTTCCAGAAGGAAGGTCTGATCCTCGACCTCGGCCCGATGGCCACCGCCGACGGCTTCGACACCGGCGAGTTCTACCCGGAGCCGATGTACCACCTCACCTACGACCCTGCCGCTGGGGCACCCAGCGACGAGGTGTTGTGGGGCCTGCCCCGCGACGTGTCGACCTTCGCGCTGTACCTGAACAACGACCTCATCGCTGAGGCCGGCGCCGACGACCCGCGCGCGCTGGCAGCAGCTGGCGAGTGGGACTGGGAAGCCTTCCAGGACGTCGCCACCAAGGTCGCGGAGCTCGGCGGGGCCAACAAGGGCTTTGCGATGAGCAGCTGGTGGGCCAACTACGGCCTGTTCATGAACGCTGCCGGTGGCGGCTTCTTCAACGAAGACCGCACCGCCTGTGCACTCGACACCGACGAGTCGATCGCCGGCCTCACGCAGGCCAAGGCCATCTTCGACTCCGGCGTCGCCGTGCCGTTCGGTGAGGACGGCGAAGCCCCGTGGAAGGCCGGCACGGTCGGCATGTTCGTCAACGGTCGCTGGGCAACCCCCGGCGCTCGCGCCGACGCTGCGTTCAACTGGGACGTCGTCGAGTTGCCGCAGGGCCCCGGTGGCACGCAGGGCAACTGGCTGTTCTGGGGCGCCTACGTGGTGAACGCCAACACCGAGCACCCGCAGGAAGCATGGGAGCTCGTGCAGGCACTCACCGCCTCGGACACGCAGGCTGCCATCAGCGAGCTGGGGGCCAACATCCCCAGCCGTCAGAGCGATGCCGCCATCGAGGCGTTCCTCGGCTTCACCCCGCCGGAGAACAACCAGGCGTTCATCAACGCGCTGCAGGACTCGCCCACCGCTGAAGGCCCGCTGTGGGCCGGCGACTGGCCGACGTTCGACACTGCCATGAACGACGCCGTCACCGCCGTGATCAACGGCGACCGCACGATCGAGGACTACCAGGCCAAGATCTGTTCGGAGACCGCAGCAGCCTTCGAGAGCTGATGCAAGAGGAGTCGGGGCCGGGGGCATGTGCTCCCGGCCCCGGTTCGCTCCTGGCACGCTGTGTCGTGCCAGGAAGTGAGAGTTCTGAACGGAGGGGGAATGGGCATGGCATCGCTGTGTCGAGCACCGAATGACCATCTGTTGTCGTTGCCGGCCGGCCTGCGCATGGTCCGCATCTGGCACGTACTGGGGGCAGCGAGCTCGGTGGGTCTGTGGCTCGTCGCCACGCGCGACGGCGAGCACGAACTGCCGTGGAAGGTGTCGTTCTTCCTTCGCCTGTTCGCCATGGGCACATTCGTCGCCCACGCCTACGCCGCTTACGGCATGTCCCGCGGACAGCGCCGGGCGCGCAGCGTGTCGTTGGTGGCCAACTATCTCGTCTTCGTCATCATGTCCGTGGGCGCCCTCAACCAGTTCGGCGCGTTCACCGGCATCGGCACGTTGGGCGAAGGGTTCAACAAGGCCTTCGTCCCGTTCCTCGTCGTGGTGGTCGGCCTACTGTGGGTCCTGGTTGCCGGCCAGCTGCTCAGCAAGCGCCCCACCGCCCCCGGCCCGCTCGGCCTGCGCAAGGCGGGATGGGCCCTGGCGGCGTTGGCAGGTGTGTGGTTCGTCATCACGGCCGATCCCCGCGGCATGTTCTCCACGATCGCCGACCGCATCACCCAGCCACTCACGCTGGGCACGCTCGCCGTCGCCATCGGCGCCTTCGCTGCGATGAAGTTCATGTGGGCCCGGCGCGTCGGCCGCCACTTCGGCACCACCAGCGGCGAGGAGCAAGCGCTCAGCGGCCTCGCCTTCCTCTCCCCCAACCTGCTCGGCTTCGCGACCTTCTTCGCCTTCCCGCTGCTGCTGTCGCTGTGGGTCAGCTTCTACGAGTCGAAGACCACCGGCACGGGTCGATCATTCGTCGGTCTCGGCAACTACATCGAAGCGCTGTCGCTCGACATCAGCAGCACGCCCTCCGGCAACGCCGGCGTCGAAGCGCTGAAGCCGGGTTACCAGGTCCTGATGCACATCGACTGGTTCGGCGGCCACTGGGTGCTCGGCGCTCGCGACGTCATCTTCTGGACGTCGCTGCGCAACATCATCATCTTCCTGCTGCTGGCAGTGCCTGCCGCCGTGATCCCGGCGCTCATCCTGTCGAGCATCCTGGCCTCGCACCTGCCAGGCATGAAGGTGTTCCGGGCCATCTACTTCGTGCCGTCGGTGGCCGGTGTCATCGGCGTGGCCATCATCTGGGGCCAGATGTTCCAGAGCACCGTCGGCTGGATCAACTACCTCATCAAACGTGCGGGGGAGATACTCCCGTTCGTCGACCCCCCGGCGGAGGGGCACCCCTGGCTGAGCTCCAACTCGACCGCGCTGCTGGCGATGGTGGTGGTGTTCGCCTGGATGAACTTCGGGTTCAACACCGTGCTGTATCTCGCCGGCCACCAGAGCATCCCCAAGGAGCTCTACGAGGCCGCAGAGATCGACGGCGCCAACACCTGGCAGATCTTCCGGCGCATCACGGTTCCGCAGTTGCGCAACACCACGTTCTACGTGCTCATCACCACATCGATTCTCGCGTTGCAGCTGTTCGACATCGTGTGGATCCTCTCCACCCCGCAGCCCGGCGGCCCCGACAACGCCACCATGACCCCGGTCATCGCGCTGTACAACGAGGCCTTCAAGGACAACCGCCAGGGCTACGCCTCCGCACTGGCCTGGGTGCTGTTCCTCATCATCTTCGCCTTCACCTTCGCCCAGTTCCGCAAGGACAAGGACGGCGC
>JBPOIX010000062.1:0-14538 GCA_052034175.1 Actinomycetota bacterium | reverse complement strand
TACGACCATGTCGGTACGGCGATTCTGGCGAAGGCCGCCCTTCAGGCCAGCAACGTCCCGGCACCCCTGTACGAGTTCCACGGGTACGACATGGCCCGCGGCAAGTGGGTGAACATGAACATCACATCTGCCGCGTGCACGCTGTTCTGCGCGATCCGCGACGCCTACGTCGCCAAAGACGGCGCCGCGGCCGCAACTCCGTGGGGCGCGTTGCTGTCGTCGCCGGACATGTACACGAACACGATGACGAACGCTGGCGGCCCTGTGCGCCGGACCCTCGCCCAGAACGTCGAAACCACCTTCACTTACCTTGGTTGCACGTTCAAGGTGATGCACGGCCAATACGGCCCGTCTGCGTACGCGCAGTTGAAACGGAGCACCACCAACTCCTCGTGTGCGGCCTTCACCTCGGTTGTGTTCACCACCAACGGGAGCAAAGGGACGACCACGAAAGCGAACCCGATTAACGGGACGGCCTACCAGATTGCAGTCACCGCCACCGAGGAATCGGCCCAGTTCACGATCCGCGCCACCGCATACGGCCTCGTGTGCGAGCTGTCGATCTCGCCGCACAGCAACGGCACCTCCGACTGGAAGATCAAGTACATCTCCGGCTACGGCGTCTGCCCCGCCGTGCCGTGACCACCCGGTGCACCCGCCGTTCGGCGCTACGGCAGTAGCCGCCGGCGGCGGGCCGCCGTGTCCTGCCGGTAGAAGGTGCGGAAGCAGTCGTAGAGCTCCGGGTGGTGTTCCTCCAGGAGCGTGGGCCCGCTGAAGAACAGCTCGCTCACCACTGCGAAGAACTCCGCCGTGTTCGTGCCGCCGTAGCTGTCGATGGCCGGGTCGCCGCCGCGGCGCGCCCGCCCGTAGGCCACCATGTTCGTCGTCCGCCAGCGAGCGAGGAAGTCCGCATCGTCGATCGGTGGCGTGCCGTCGATCGTGCCGTCGAGCATGTCGATCTTGTGTGCCACCTCATGGATCACGACATTGCGCCGGCCGCGGCCGTAGCGGGTCTCGCGGCGCACCGAATCCCACGACAGCAGCAGTGGGCCCTCGTTGTCGTGCGCCTCACCGCTGAGGCGGCGGGTGCCAGTGCTCATGATTCCCCCGCCCTCGTGGTGCTCGTCCTCGAGCACGATGGTGCGTGGGTGCACGATGACAGTGCGGACGTGCACCAACGGATCCAGGCCTTCGCCGAAGCCCAGGCATGTGAGCGCGGCCTGCGCGGCGATCACGGTGCACATCTCGTCGGTGAGTTCGAAGCCACGGGCGGCTTCCCAACGGCGGGTGGGAACGAACTCCGCGACCAGCCCGGTGAGCAGCTCTTGTTCGCCCCCGCCGAGCGCCGACCAGTCCGTGAGGTGAGCCGCGAAGAGGCGCTCCGGGCCGTCCACCATCTGTCGCTTGTGTCGTCGGAACACGATGCGCCGGAGCGTACCGGGGGATAGGGTCGATGCTCTCATGACCCTTGCCGCACCCGCCGCAGTCCTCTGGGACATGGACGGCACGATCGTCGACACCGAGCCGTACTGGATCGAATGCGAGCACCTGCTCGTGGCCGAACATGGCAATGGGCAGTGGGACGACACCAAGGCGCACCTCCTGGTGGGCAAGGACCTGCGGGATTCCGCCCGCCTCATCCAGGAGCACGGTGGCGTCACGATGGCGGTGGACGACATCGTCAACTACCTGCTGGACGGGGTGATCGAGCGGGTGCGCCGGGCGGTGCCGTGGCGGCCGGGCGCACGCGACCTGTTGGCCAAGTTGCGCCACGCGGGCGTGCCGCAGGCGATGGTCACCATGAGTTGGGCCCGCTTCGCGGATGCGGTGGTGCAGGCCCTGCCGAAGGGCACGTTCGCCGCGGTCATCACCGGCGATCAGGTGCGCCGCGGCAAGCCGCACCCCGAGCCGTACCTTGCCGCCGCGGACGCGCTGGGCGTGAAGGCCAAAGACTGTGTGGCCATCGAGGACTCCCCCACCGGGCTCCGCAGCGCCGTGGCCGCCGGCTGCCGCACGTTCGCCGTACCGAACGTGGTCGAGGTGCCGGAGAGCCGTTCGTACACCCGTGTCCGTTCGCTGCGCGAAATCGACCTCCCGCAGCTCGGGGTGGCTGTCGGGCCGGCGAGCAAGAAGCGCCGTCTGGGTGGCGACGCCCGGACTGCCGTGGCGGCCACCATCGGCGCACTGCTCACGGCCGCCGTCTTCGCGGGTGCGGTGTGGCTGTTCCGCGACGACACGCCACCTCCGCTGGAGGACATCCCGATGGCGGGCTGGATGCCGTACTGGGAAGCCGATCGCGCCGCCGCCACCATCGGCGCCCAGGGCGGGCTGTTCCATGAACTGTCGCCGTTCTGGTTCGAGGCGCGTGGTGCCACCGACGTCGGCTATGCCCCCGGTGTGGACGGCGAGATGGTCGCCGGGGCGCTGGCTGCGGCCCAGCAGTCCGGCGCACTCGTCATCCCCTCCATCGCCGACGTGATGGGTGCGGGCGGGATGGCCGGCGTGCTGGCCGACCCCGGCACGCGCACCGCGCACGTGCAGGCGTTGCTCGGGCTCGCACGCGGCGGCAGCTTCGACGGCATCGACATCGACTACGAGAAGTTCGCCTTCGCCGACGACCGTTCCACCTGGGCTGCCACGCGCACCAACTGGATGGCGTTCCTGCGTGAACTGGCCGACGGGTTGCACTCGGACGGGCGCATCCTCACCGTGGCCGTGCCGCCGATCTACGACGACGGTTCACCGACCGACCCTGGCGCGTGGGTCTACGACTATGCCGGCATGGGCGAGGTGGTGGATCGCATCCGCATCATGGCCTACGACTACTCCTTCGCCGACCCGGGCCCGATCGCCCCGGTGGAGTTCGTGCGCACCGTCGTGCGCGCCGCCAAGCGGGTGGTGGCGGACGACAACAAGCTCGTGCTCGGCATCCCGCTCTACGGGCGCAACTGGGTCACGGCCACGTCGGGCACCTGCCCCGCCGACGCGCCGGGCACGGTGAGCCCCACCCTGCCAGAGATCGGCGCCCTCCTGCAGGAGTACGGCGCCACCAGCGTGTACGACGCCACCACCGGGGAGAAGTCGTTCACCTACGAGCGGCCCACCTCGGACGGCGTCACCAGCTGCACCCAGACCCGGCAGGTGAACTTCGTCGACGGTGAGGGCGCGCTGGCCAGGGTCACGATCGCCCGCGAGGAACACATCGGCGGGGTGTCCTTCTGGGCCATCGGGTTCGACAACCCTGGCGTATGGCAGCTCGTGGGGCCCTACGCTCGCGCCAGGGAGGCGTGATGGCACAGACCCAATGGCAACCGGAGTTGGCCGCGAAGTACCTTCGCCCGCGGGCGCAACGGCCGCCCAGCACGGCCCGCGGCATTCACCATGCGGCCCATCTGTGCAGCGACGTCGAGACCACGATCCGCTTCTACGACGGGCTGCTCGGCTTCCCGCTGATCGAGATGTTCGAGAACCGGGACTACGAGGGAAGCACCCACTTCTTCTTCGACGTCGGCCATGGCAACTGCCTCGCCTACTTCGACCTGCCGGGCCTGGAACTCGGGCCCTCCCGTGAGGTGCTCGGCGGGAATCACCACCTGGCGATCACCATGGCGCGCTCGGAATGGGAGGCCCCACGCGGCCGGCTGTACGCGGCCGGGGTGGAGACGGCGCATGTCGACGGGTCGTCGCTGTACTTCCGCGGCCCTGACGGGGAGCGCCTGGAGCTGATCTCCGACCCGTTGGGCGAGATGTACGGCAAACCCGTGGGCTGAGCCGCACCACTAAGGTCGGCCCCATGGAGTTCCACTTCGCCACCATCTGGGAAACGATCGCCGACGCCATGCCGGAGCGCACGGCCATCGTGCACGGCAGCCGCCGCATCAGCTGGCGGGAGTACGACGAGCGGGCTGCGCGGATGGCCGCGGTGTACAGCGGGGCCGGCCTTGGGCCAGACGCCAAGATCGGCCTGTACCTCTACAACGGCAACGAGTACCTGGAGGCCCACTACGCGGCGTTCAAGATGCGCGGCGTGCCGGTGAACGTGAACTACCGGTACCTCGACGAGGAGCTCGTCTACCTGCTGGACAACGCGGACGCCGAGGCGCTGGTGTTCCACTCCTCCCTCGCCGATCGGGTGGAGCGCATCCGCGAGCGCCTTCCGAAGCTGCGCCTGCTCGTGGAGGTGGCCGACGACGGCCCGACGGGCACGGTGCCCGGCGCCGTGGCGTACGAAGCCACCATTGCCGCGCATGCCCCGATGCCGCGCATCACGCGCAGCGAGGACGACATCTACATGCTCTACACCGGTGGCACCACCGGCATGCCCAAGGGCGTGATGTACGACATGGGCGGGCTGACACGATCGTTCAGCACGATGGGGTTCCCGCTGCTCGGCCTGGCGCCGCCCGCCGACGCCGCCGACGTGGCGGGTTTGGTCAAGGGCGTGGTGGACGCCGGTGGCGGGATCACCTCGATGCCGTGCGCGCCGCTGATGCACGGCACCGGCGTGTGGCTGGGGGCAATGATCCCGCAGCTCTCCGGCGCCACGGTCGTGACTCTGGAGAACCGCTCCCTCGACGCTGACGAGGTACTGCGAACGGCGCAGGCCGAGAAGGTCACGAACCTGATCATCGTCGGCGACTCGTTCGCCAAGCCGATCCTGCGCGCCTTCGACGCTGCTGCGGAAGCCGGCACGCCCTACGACCTCTCAGCGATCCGGATGATCATCTCCTCCGGGGTGATGTGGACGGCCGAAGTGAAGGAGCAGCTGTTGGAGCGCATCGAGCAGGCGATCCTGCTCGACGCCATGGGCTCCAGCGAGGGCTCAATGGGCAACAGCATCTCGATGAAGGGCGTCCCGCCGTCCACCGCCAAGTTCACCCAGAACCCCACCACGAAGGTGTTCACCGATGACGACCGCGAGGTGCTTCCCGGGTCGGGAGAGACTGGCTTGGTGGCCGCAGGCGGGATGGTGCCCGTCGGCTACTTCAAGGACCCGGAGAAGTCGGCGCGCACGTTCCGCACGATCAACGGGGTGCGCTACTCGTTCCCCGGCGACATGGCGATGGTGGCCGACGACGGCTCGCTGATCCTGCTCGGCCGCGGCAGCCAGGTGATCAACTCGGGCGGGGAGAAGATCTTCCCGGAGGAAGTCGAGGAGGCCGCCAAGCGGGTGCCGGGCGTGGTCGACTGCCTCGTGGTGGGCCTTCCGGACGAGAAGTTCGGCCAGGCCGTGACGGCCGTGGTGTCGGTGGCCGACGGTGCTGCGGTCAGCGAGGCCGACGTGATCGCCGGCGTGAAAGAACAGCTCGCCGGCTACAAGGCCCCGAAGAAGGTGGTGTTCGTGGCCACCGTGCCCCGCGCCCCCAACGGCAAGGCCGACTACAAGAAGGCCGGGCAGCTCGCCGGCAACGCCGGGTGATCGACGTCCCGCCGCTGGTACGCCAGCGACTGACATCGATGGGCGAGCGAGGCACCGCCTGGGCGGCGGCGGTGCCCGAGCTGCTGCACGACGTGGCGGCCCGCTGGCAGCTCACGCTCGGACAGGCCTTCAACGGGGGGACCTCGGCGCTCGTGCTCCCCGCTCGCCGTGCCGACGGAACGGAATGCGTGGTGAAGGCGTTCGTGCCCGAGCTGCACGAGGAGCGTGGTTTCGAGCGCAGCGTGCTGACGCACCAACTGGCCGGCGGGCGGGGTTGTGTCGCGTTGCTCGACCACGACCCCGGCCGACGGGTGCTGCTGCTGGAGCGGCTGGGCGCCGACGTCGGAGCCCTCGGGCACACGGTGCCACAGATCATGGACGCGGTGACCTCGACGCTGCGTGAATTTTGGCGGCCCGTGCCAGCGGAGGCTGCCCTCCCGGACGGCGCCTATGGAGCCCAGTGGCTGGCCCGGTTCATCGTGCGCACCTGGGAGCAGCTCGAGCGGCCGTGCGACCGGCGGGTGATCGACCGCGCGCTCACCTACTGCGACGAGCGCGCCGCCGCCTACGACCCTGCCACTGCGGTGCTGGTGCACGGCGACGCTCACGGGTGGAACACGCTGGTGGCGCCCGATGGCGGGTACAAGTTCGTCGACCCTGAAGGGCTGCGCTCCGAGCGAGCACACGACCTGGGCATCCCGATGCGCGAGTACAACGGCGAACTGATCGCCGGCGACACGGTGCGCCTGACTCGGGCACGGGCCGAACTCCTGGCAGGTCGCTGCTCCGCCGGCGCGGACACCGTGATCGACCCCGAGGCGGTGTGGCAGTGGGGTTTCATCGAGCGCGTGAGCACCGGGCTGGCAAACCTGCGCGACTTCGACAACGACGACGGCCCGACCTTCCTTGAAGTCGCGCGCCGTTGCGCGGTGGGCTAGGCGACGGACGAGTCCAGATCGTCCGTGTGGAGTGAGATCCAACGCCATCGGGCGACGGTGAGTGCCATCTTCGGGGAGGCCGGCGGTGGGCCGACGGGGCGGGGCGGGGATGACGCCGCGGGTGGGCCGTGGAGATGGCCGAGGCGATTGTGGGGTACGCACTGCACCTCCCCGTTGCTGGCGCTGGTGAGGCCACCCCGCGCCCACGGGCGGATGTGGTCCACGTCGGTCTGCCGATCGGTGGCCGGCACAGGGCAACCCGAGGCGTGCTGGCAGCGACGGTCCCGCACCTGGATGGCCCGCCGCAGGCGACCCGTGAACGTGCGCTGCGACGACGCGGCGATCGGGCGGTGCTGCTCGTCGAACAGGAACGACTCCACCAGGGCAGTGCTGAGGTAGGGCGCCAGATCCTCCGGCCGCACCACCACCCCCGACGACAACTCGCACAGCCGCTCCACCGAGCGATCGCCGAGGATCACCTGGAACAGGGGACGCGGGGTGACACCGGTAGCACCCGCCGAACGGGCAGCCATGCGCACCAGCGCCACCGCCCGCCGCTGCGCCGCAGTGCGCTCCACACCTGCCGCCCGATCCTCCAACCGGATCTCCCTGCACAGACGGTCCAACTCGTTGGCCACCTGCTCGGCGTCGATCGGCGACAGGTTCCCCCGCAGGGTGAGCTCGCCCGTGTCCCGCGAGCGGGACATCTCCACCTCCGACGGCGCAGGCCGCGTCGACAGCCCCAACTCGTCGTCCGCATGGTCCGCCCAATAGCGCACCAGCCGGCGGGCATCGGCGAACAACGTCAACCCCGCACACGTGTTGACCAGCAGTTCCTCGTCGCGCAGGAACAGCTCCAGCCGCGCCTCGGTGGCATACCTGGCGAAGAGATCCACATGATCTATCGACAACCGGCCCTCCAGGACCGCCGCCCGCACCAACGGCCAGGCCGCCAGCTTGCGTGCCCGACCCAGCTCCTCCGCCACCACGTGATGACAACGAGCCACACGGTTCCCCAATGCCAGACCGGCCGTGCGTGCCCGGGACGACTGCCACACCCCCGACGACTCCCAGGTGGCGAGCGAGCCCGCCGCCACTACACCGAGCCGCGACGACTCGCGCTGCAACCCCTCCGTCAACACCACCAACTCGTCCGCAGGCAACGACCCCAGATCGGCCGCGGCCAACTCCCCCAGCACCCCGTGCAACCGGGCCAGAACCGCAGCGACCTCCATACCCCGAACACTACGGAAGGGGTGTGACAGGGTTTCCTGAGGCGGACGTGCGACCTCAGCCCTGGAGCTTGTCCTGGAGAAAGGAGAGCACCTTCTGCACGCTCTCCTCGTCGCGTTGTTCGGTGAGCACGGAGTGGTCGCGCTTGGTGGTGCTGGGCAGCTCGACGGCGATGAACTGATCGCCGAGCAACTCGCGCAGGGAATCGAATCGGGTGCCCACGAGGGCGTCGCCCGTGTAGCGCAGGCCGAGCACCTGGCAGCCCTCGGCCGCGCGACGGGCGATCACCAGCTTGTCGTCCGGCGAGAGGTTGAGGTCCGCCGCGCGCCTCGCCTTCTTCGCGCCGAGGCCGATGGCGAACGGCAGCGACGGCTGGCTGAGCACCGGGGCCACCATGATGTCGTCGACCATCATCGCCAGCGCGAAGCCACCGCTGAAGCACATGCCCAGGGCGCCCACGCCCGGCCCACCGACCTCGTCGTGCAGGTTGCGGGCCAGCGCCCGGAGGTAGCCGATGACGGGCGACGTCTCGTTCAACGCCCAGTGGGTGAACTCGCGCGCCACGCACACCTTGGCCATCGACCCGAGCACGTAGCCGTTCGACACCTCCTTGCCCGGCGTGCCCACCAGCGACGGCATCACCACCGTGAACCCGGCGTCCACCACATCGTTGGCGAACTGGGCGACCTTCGGCGTGATCCCGGGGATCTCGTGGATCACCACCACGCCGGGCCCGCTGCCGCGCCGGTACACATCCCGAGTGAGGCCGGCCGCGGTGAACGGCGCACAGGCCCAGCCGGCCAGCACGTCGGCGCTCACGACAGCCTCTGCATCGCGGCCAGGGCCCGCTCGGCGAGGCCTTCGGTACCGACCTTGAACGAGGTGAGATCCACGCCCTCCTGGCTGCCCATCGCCCCGTGCAGGTAGCGCGCATACACGCCCTCGCTGATCACGGCCAGGCGCCAGCAGCTGAAGGCCACGTAGTAGTCGATGTCGCTGAGATCGCGGCCCGTACGCGCGGCGTAGCGCTGCAGCAGGTCGTCGTAGGTGGGGAAACCGCCAGCGGACGTGGGGTCGTTGGCCCGGGCGTTCACGGTGTCGCCGCTGAACCTGTACACGCCGAGGTAGCCAACATCGGCCAACGGGTCGCCGAGCGTGCACAGCTCCCAGTCCAGGACCGCCGCCACCCGCCCGTGGTGGACGTCGGTGAGGCAGTTGCCGAAGCGGTAGTCGCCGTGAGCGATCGACACCCCCTGCTGGGTCGGCATGCGCAGGGCCAGCAGGCGGGCCACCTCGTCGATGGCCGGCAGCTCGCGGGTCTTGGAGTTCTCCCACTGGGTGCTCCAGCGCTTCACCTGGCGGGCCACGTAGCCCTCGCGCTTGGCCAGGTCGCCGAGCCCGACAGCGTCCACGTCCACGGCGTGCAGGTCGGCAAGCACATCGACGAGGTGATGCGACGCCGCGACCCTCAACTCAGGTGCCAGCGCCGCAGCCTTCTCCGGGCTGTCCAGCACGACCCCGTCGACGAAGCCCATCACGTAGAACGGGGCGCCATTGACGGCTTCGTCGGTGCACAGCCCCAGCGCCGGCGGCACGGGCACACCGGTGGTACCGACGGCAGCGATGATCCGGTGCTCGCGGGCCATGTCGTGCGCCGTGGCCAGCACATGCCCGAGCGGCGGGCGGCGCAGCACGAAACGAGTGCCGTCCGCGCCGGTGACCCGGAACGTGAGATTGGAGCGGCCGCCGGCGATCAGATCGAAGGTGAACGGCGCCTGCGCGCCCTCGATGTTCGCAGCGAGCCAGGCGGAAACGCGGTCGATGTCGATGCCCTGCACGAGGGGCAACCGTAGCGCCGCGGGCCGACGCAGACGTCAGCCGGGCGGGAGCAGGTCAGCCGGGCCGGCCGACGCCGACGACCTTGTTCCAGTGCACCGTGGAGATCTTCACGACATCGCCGGTCTGCGGGGCATGGATCATCTGCCCGCCACCGATGTAGATGCCGACGTGCCCGATGGGCGAGTAATAGAAGATCAGGTCGCCCGGCTGGGCTTGATCCTTCGGGATGTGCGCCGTGTTGCCGTACTGCGCGGCGCTCTGGTGCGGCAGGTACACGCCCGCCTGCGCCCATGCCCACTTGGTGAGGCCGGAACAGTCGAACGCCACCCCGGGAGACTCAGCGGCGAACCTGTACGGCACACCGAGCTGACCGTAGGCAGCGGACACGGCGATGCCGGCCTTGCCGGACACCGGCGGCACATTTCCACCGCCGTTGTTGCCACCGCCGTTATTGCCGCCACCGTTGTTGCCACCCGAATTGCCACCACCGGAGTTCCCCCCGCCGGTGTTGCCACCACCGGAGTTGCCGCCGCCAGTGTTGCCGCCACCGCCACGGCCGGGAGCCGTGGTGCCGGTGTTCGAGTTGTTGTTGTTGTTCGCGGACTCGGCTGCGGCGGCGGCCGCTGCCGCCGCGGCGGCGCGACGATCCTCTTCGGCCTGCAACTGGGCCTCGCCGAGTTGGACCTTGGCCTGCTCGTACTTGGCCAGGTACACCGTTTCCAGCTCGGCGAACTGTGCCTGCTTGGCTTCCAGCGTGGCGATGATGGCCGCGGCCTCGTTCTGCTTGGTGGCCAGCACGTCGCGAGCGGCGTTGAGGTCTTTCAGCAGGGACTGCAGATCGTCGACATTCACGTCGCCGAGGTCCTGCGCCAGGCCACCGAGGGCGTCGCGCTGTTCCGCCGCGCTGTAGGTGGAGGCACTGGAGAACAACGGGCTGAGGTCGCTGGTGCCACCGGACATCAACCGGTCCAGGGCGATCTGGCTGAGGAGCTCTTCCACGCCGCCCAACTCGCCGGCCATGGAATCCACCTTGGCCTGCGCTTCGGCGATCTCGACGGCCAGCTCATCCTGCCGGTCCAGCGCCGCGCCGTAGTCCTCGTCCAGCTGGCCCAGCTGATCGCGCAGGTTTTCCAGCTCGGCCAACATCTGGTCGACCTGCTGTTGGGCATCGCTGACCCCATCCGCCCAGGCGAGATGCGGGCCGGCCAACGACCCGAGCACCACGGCCAGACCGGCCACGGCGAAACGGGACGAACGGTGAAGTCGGGATCGCACGGACATGACGGGCAGCACTCTAGCAATGTTACGAATAGGTTGCGAGGCAGGCGGCGCCTGTCACTCCCACTCGATCGTTCCCGGGGGCTTGGATGTCACGTCGTACACCACGCGGTTCACGCCGCGGACCTCGTTGATGATCCGGTTGGACATCACTTCCAGCAGGTCGTAGGGCAGGCGCGCCCAGTCCGCCGTCATCGCATCGTCGCTGGTGACGGCCCTGATGATGATCGGGTTGGCGTAGGTGCGTTCGTCGCCCATCACGCCCACGCTGTGCACATCTGCGGCGAGCACGGCGAAGCTCTGCCACAGCTCACGCTCCAGGCCCGCCTTGTGGATCTCGTCGCGCACGATGGCGTCCGCCTGTTGCAGGGTGTGCACCCGCTCCGGCGTGACCTCGCCGAGGATGCGCACGCCCAGCCCCGGCCCGGGGAACGGCTGGCGGAGCACGATCTCGTCCGGCAGGCCGAGCTCGCTGCCGAGGCGACGCACTTCGTCCTTGAACAGGTCCCGAAGCGGCTCCACCAGCTGCAAGGTCATGTCCTCCGGCAGGCCGCCGACGTTGTGGTGGCTCTTGATCACCGCGGCCGTGCCGTCGGCGCCGCCGCTCTCGATGACGTCCGGGTACAGGGTGCCCTGCACGAGGTACTCGGCGTCCTGCAGGCCCCCCGTGTGCTCTTCGAAGATGCGCACGAACAACTCGCCGATGATCTTGCGCTTGGCCTCCGGCTCCACCACGCCGGCGAGCTTCTCGAAGTAGCGCGGCCCGGCGCTGACATGGATCAGCTCGATGCCCATGTTGCGCTTGAACGTCTCCACCACCTGGTCGCTCTCGTTGAGGCGCATCAGGCCGGTGTCCACATAGATGCACACCAGTTGGTGGCCGATGGCCCGGTGCACGAGCGCCGCGGCGACGGCACTGTCCACCCCGCCGCTGAGCGCGCAGATGACCTTGCCCGTGCCCACCTTGGCGCGCACGGCGACCACCTGCTCGTCGATGATCGAGAGCATCGTCCAGCCGCCCTTGCACCCGGCCAGGTCGTGGAGGAAGCGCTGCAGCACCGCCATCCCGTGCGGGGTGTGCACGACCTCGGGGTGCCACTGCACGCCCCAGATCTTGCGGTCCGCGCACTCCATCGCGGCCACCGGCGCGTCTGGCGTGCTGGCCGTGGCCGTGAAGCCCGCCGGAGGCACGGTGACGGCGTCGAAGTGGCTCATCCACACGTCCTGCTCGTGCGGCAGGCTGTCGAGCAGGTCGCTGTGCACACCCTCGGCGCGGGTGACCTTCGCCCGGCCGTACTCGCCGCGCAGGCCGCGCCCGACGGTGCCGCCGAGCTGCTGGGCGATCAGCTGCACGCCGTAGCAGATGCCGAAGATGGGGATCCCGAGGTCGTAGATGGCGGGGTCGAGCGCCGGGGCGCCCTCCACGTGCACGCTCTTCGGGCCGCCGGAGAGGATGATCGCCGCCGGGTTCTTCGCCTGCACCTCGGCAGCGGTGATGCGGTGCGGCACGATCTCGCTGTAGACCTTCAACTCGCGCACCCGGCGGGCGATGAGTTGGGCGTACTGCGCCCCGAAGTCGACTACCAGGACCGTTTCGTCACGCTGCGCCACACCGTCGAGGCTACGCCGTGCGCCCTCGACACGCGGAAACGTCGCATGCTTCGCTCGAGGCTCCGAGTCACGGAACCCGGAGAATTCGGGCAGGGTCCTGCACGGCACCGGCCAACGCACCCGGCACCGCTGCGCCGGACGTGATGACCAAGCCAAAGAGGGCAGTGGCGGCGTACTGCGATGGAGGAAGGCTGCTGCCCCTGGGTCCCAACAGAGCCGCCCCGACCACCACGCCGAGGGCACTGCCCAGGGCACCCGTCAACCCGGCATGAAGGACCGTCAGCAACATCACGTCGCGACGACGAAATCCAAGCGCGCGTCGACGGGCAAGGTCACGCCGCTGCAGGAGCGCTCCGAGGACGGACAGGGCCCCAAGAATGGCGGCGCCAGCACCCACGAGGACGGCGGCTGTCGCCCGGGCGCTGTCATTGCCGGATGCGGTGACGCGGGTCTGGACCTCCGCAACGCGTTCGTCGTAAGCGATGGAGTAGTAGTCCGGGCCGAACGGAGCCAACAGCCGACCGACGGCAGCAGCAACTGCGGGTACATCCGCGGGCTCGTTCACCACCAGAACCATGGAGAAGAAGTTCGGCGCTGTGGTGTCTCCCGGGCTGACGATGCTGCGCTCTAGCAGCTCGCTGATTTCGCCCAGCCCGCCCGCGGTGAACTGCCCGACGACGGGCCAGGTCGCCCCGTCCACCTCGAAGGTTCCAAGCCCCGGTTCCACCAGACGCAACGCCTCCCCAGCGCGAGCAGACACCATCCCTTCGCCGGGTTCGGGTTGACGTCCACGCTGCAGGATGAACGGGGTGTCTCCGCGGAGCGTCGCCACCTCGAAGTAGCCCACCGTGACGTCCCGGTCTGGGACAACCGCCGTCGTCGCGGACGACACCTTGGAGAAGGCCACGGCGTTGGCCACACCGGGTAGCTGCGCGATCGCGCGCACCACTGTCCCATCGAGGCCGATGTCGTCGCCCTTCGTCGAGCGGACGATGATGCTGCGCACGTCGGGAGTACGCAAGGATTCGGCGAGTTCGGCGTTGCGAGAAGCGGCAGCGCCGATCACGTGAACCGTCATCCCAGCAACAAGGGCGGCGATCGCCACAGCCAGGATGGCGGTTGGCCATCTACGCCGCATCTGCAGGGCGGCGAGACCGGCAAGTCGTGAAAGGGTCATTGCTTTGGCGCCCGCAGCTCGATGGATTGGTCGGCGCGCGCAACGATCCGGTGATCATGGGTGACGATGACGGTCGCCCGTTCAGGGCTGCGCCCGAAGTCGAAGAGCGCCGACAACACCACGCCTGCGGTCGCGTCATCGAGGTTGCCGGTCGGCTCGTCGGCGAGCACGACAGTCGGTTCCTTGAGCAAGGCCCGCACGAGTGCCACGCGTTGGCCCTGCCCTCCTGAGAGTCGCGACGCTGGTCGCCTGGCGAGGTCGCTGATCCCGAACTGCTCCAGCAGATCGCCCATTGCTGAAGCAGCCGACCTGCGGCTGCGCCCCAAGGGCAGGCCTTCCAGCACATTCTCCGCGACCGTCATCGACGGATCGAGCAGGGCATCTTGAAACACGAACCCGACGTGCCGCGACCGCCACCTGGCCCGTTCGGCGTCACCCGCACGGCCGACCTCGCGACCCGCCATCCGCACCGAGCCGCTGTCCGCTCGCAGCAGGAGCCCGAGGATGTTCAACAGGGTGGACTTCCCGCACCCGGAGGGCCCCGAAACGACGGAGACGGATGAGGGTGGGAACGTCGCACTGACGCCGCTCAGCACAGGCCGGCGACGCGAATACGAATAGCCGACCCCCTCCAACTCCAGCGGCGCCACAGCGGTCACGGAGCTGGAATCTCGACGAGGTCGCCTGCGGACACGCCCTTCACCACTGCCGTGCCACCCACGACCTCGACGATGGACACCGCCACCACTTCGCCGCCAACCAACAGGACGGCCGGGCCACCGTTCGCCGCAGTACGAATGGCCCCAACGGGCAGCGTCACCCCATCGGTGCGCGGCACGACTTCCAGCTTCGCCGACCAGGTGGTGACCTCATCAGCGGGAACTGCGGCGCACCACTCGCACTCGCCAGAGATCGTCTCGAACACGACGGGGATAGCGACCCTCCCGTCGTCCGTCCTCACGCCCGTGCCAGCGGTCGAACCGCTCACCTCTTCCGCGCCGATCGTCACGGTGACCGCTGCCCCAGTCGGCGTGGTCGCCGAC
>JBPOIX010000155.1:0-28715 GCA_052034175.1 Actinomycetota bacterium | reverse complement strand
CCTCCAGCGGGGTGTTGGGGTCGGGCCGGTGGCAGAACAGCAGGTCGACGAAGTCGGTCTGCAACCGGTCCAGGCAGCCCTCGATGGAGTGGTGCAGGTACTTGCGGTTCAGGGTGTTGCGCATGTTGCGGACGTTGCCGTCGATGCCCCAGTACACCTTGGTGCTCAGCACGTACGTGTGCCGCTTCCAGCCCAGCTCGGTGATGACGCGACCCATGATCGCTTCGCTCTCGCCGCCGGCGTACGCCTCGGCGTTGTCGAAGAAGTTGCAGCCGGCGTCCCACGCCGCCTGCATGCACTGCAGGGCCGTGTCGTCCTTCAGCTGGTTGTCGAACGTGACCCAGCTCCCGAAGGAGATGACGGACACCTGGAGGCCGCTGCGGCCCAGCCGGCGGTACTGCATCTTCGTGGTCATGGGCTGGACGCTACCCCCGCATCGAGCGGCGCGCGGCGGCGAGCGCGGCGATGCCCGCCGGCCCGACGCCACAGCATCCACCGACCAGCCGTGCCCCCGCGGCCAACCACTCCGCCAGATGGGCGGGAAGTTCAGCGCCGCCGGTGGGGCCGACCCAGCAGTCGTGCTCGGCATCCCACGACGCCCCGTGGTTGGGGTAGACGACGAACGGCAGGGCGGCGGCCGGCGTACCGGCCAGCGACTGCAGCAGCGGAGCCACGAAGCTGGGGGCCGTGCAGTTCACCCCGACGCCCTGCACGTCCGCGGCCACCGCGCCCGCGGCGTCGACAAGCGCGTCCCCGCCGCAGGTGTGGCTGCGGTCGGAGCAGGAGAACGTCAGCCACGCCGGCGCAGCGGTGAGGCGGCGCAACTCCTCCACCACGATCTCGGCCTCGGCCCGGGTCGGGATCGTTTCGATGGCGAACAGGTCCGGCGCCGTCGGCACCAGCACCTCCAGCCGGGCGCGATGGAAGGCCCGCACCTCGGCCCAGGAAGCCTGGTAGTTGCCGTGGTACTCGCTGCCGTCGCCGAGGCACGCCCCGAACGGCCCGACCGAACAGGCCACACTGGCGGCCCCGCTGGCACGGGCCACGTCGGTGGTGGACGCCAGCAGCCGGCGCGCCTCGGAGGGCGAGAGCCCGGCACCGACGAACCCGGCCTCGCTGGCCTGATAGCTGGCGGTGATCACCACATCGGCGCCGGCCTCGACATAGCGCCGGTGGGCCGCGGTGACCACCTCGGGGCGGTCCAGCAGGGTGGCGGCCGTCCACAGCAAACCTGCCGGGTGCTCCCCCATCTCCTCGAGCACGGTGGACAGGCCGCCGTCGATGAGCGTGAACGGGTGGACCAGCGGCAGCCCCGAACTCGCAGGACGCGTCACCGCCGCACCTCGATCCCAGCCGCCGCCATCACCGCTTTCGCCTCGGCGATCGTGTGCTCGCCGAAGTGGAAGATGCTCGCCGCCAGCACGCCGGTGGCATGCCCCTCGAGCACCCCCTGGGCCAAGTGGGCCAGCGACCCCACGCCACCACTGGCGATCACCGGCACGCCCACCGCGTCCGTGATGGCGCGAGTGAGCGGCAGGTCGAAGCCCTCGCGGGTGCCGTCGCGATCCATCGAGGTGAGGAGGATCTCCCCTGCGCCGCGGCGCGCAGCATCGACGGCCCAGCCGACGGCGTCGATACCGGTGGGCGTGCGCCCGCCGTGCAGGAACACCTCGAAGCCACTGGCCATGGCCCCGTGGCGCTTGGCGTCGATCGCACACACGCAGCACTGCGCGCCGAACTCGTCGGCGATGTCGGTGATCAGTTCGGGCCGCTGCACCGCCGCGGTGTTGACCCTGACCTTGTCCGCGCCGGCGCGCAGCATGGTGCGGGCATCGTCAGCGCTGCGGATGCCACCGCCCACGGTGAACGGGATGAACACCTGGTCTGCGGTGCGCTCCACCATGTGCACCGTGGTGTCCCGCCCGTCGCTGCTGGCGGTGATGTCGAGGAAGACGAGTTCGTCGGCGCCCTCGGTGTCGTAGCGCTTCGCCAGCTCCACCGGGTCGCCGGCGTCGCGCAGGCCGACGAAGTTGACGCCCTTCACCACCCGGCCGTCCTTCACGTCCAGGCATGGGATCACTCGCGCCACCCTCATCGCGCCAGCACCGCCAACGCCTCGGCCACCGTGAAGCGCCCCTCGTAGAGCGCCTTGCCGGTGATCACGCCGTCGATGCCGGGTACCGACTTCAGCGCCGCGATGTCGGCCAGGGAGGCCACCCCGCCGCTGGCGATGACAGGGATCGAGGTGCTGCGCCCTGCCTCGGCCAAGCCCTCGATGTCCGGCCCGCCGAGCATCCCGTCGCGCGAGATGTCGGTGATGACGAACGCTGCCGCCGAGGGGAACCACCCGAGTGCGTCGCCGAGTTGTACCCCGCTGCCCTCGGTCCAGCCGTGCACGGCAACTTCCCCGGCTCGGTGGTCCAGCCCCACTGCCACCGACACGACCTGCGCGGCCATTTCCACCAGGCGCGGTTCGGCCACCGCGGCCGACCCCATCACCACGCGCGCCACGCCGGCATCTGCCAACGCCTGGGCATCGGCCACCGTTCGCACGCCGCCTCCGGTCTGCACCTGCGCCCTGCCGGCGACGGCCGCGGCAATCGCCGCGACCACCGGCCGGTTCACCGGCGAACCGCTGCGGGCGGCATCCAGGTCGACCACATGGATCCACTTCGCGCCGGCGTCCGCGAAGCCGACGGCCACCGCCACCGGGTCGTCGCCGTAGGTGGTCTGCGCGTCGTAGTCCCCCTGCAGCAGGCGGACGACCTTGCCGTCCCGCAGGTCGATGGCCGGATAGAGCTCGATCACGACATGGCCTCCTGCACGAAGTTGCGCAACAGCGCCAACCCGGCCTCGCCGGACTTCTCGGGGTGGAACTGGGTGGCGAACACGGTGCCCTGCCGGAAGGCGGCATTGACCGCGCCGCCGTATTCGCAGGTGGCGGCCACGACCGCGGGGTCGGTGGGTACACCGTGGAGGGAGTGCACGAAGTACATCCACGGCCGGTCGCCGAGGCCGGCGAACAGGGCGTCGTGAGACGCCGCCACGTCGAGACGGTTCCACTGCATCTGCGGGCGCGGCAGCTCCGCGGTGATCCACTCGATGCGGCCCGGGATGACCCCGAGCCCCGGCTCGTTGTAGGAGTCCTCGGCGCTGGAGGTGAACAGCATCTGCATGCCGACGCAGATCCCGAGGAAGGGCCGGCCCGAAGCCACTGCCGCGTGTGCCACGGGCTCCAGCCCTGCGGCCCGCAGCGCCCGCATGCACGCGCCGAAGGCGCCCACACCCGGCAGCACCACCGCGTCGGCGGCGGCCACCACCGCTGGGTCGGCGGTGAGGTGAGCGTCCGCCCCGCAGTGTTCCAGCGCCCGCTCTGCCGACCGCAGGTTTCCGATGCCGTAGTCGAGGACGGCCACGCGGGGCCGGGTCACAGAACGCCCTTGGTGCTCGGCACCTGCGTACCCTCCACGCGCACCGCGTCGCGCAGGCAGCGGGCCAAGCCCTTGAACGCAGCCTCGATGATGTGGTGCACGTTCGTGCCGTGGCACAGGCGGACGTGCAGGGTGATGCCCGCGGCCGTGGCGAACGAGTGGAACGCGTGCTCCGCGAGCTGCGGGTCGAACGGCGGGTTGCCGAGCGGCAGCACCTCGGGCATCGGCACGTTCCACACCACGTAGGGGCGGCCGCTGAGGTCGAGCGCGATCTCCACCAGCGCTTCGTCCAGCGGGTACATGCCACTCGCGAAGCGGCGCACGCCGGCCTTGTCGCCCACTGCGTCGCGGAACGCCTCCCCCAGCGCGATGGCCACGTCCTCCACGGTGTGGTGGCTGTCGATGTGCAGGTCGCCCGTGGCGGCAATGCGCAAGTCGAAGCCGCCGTGCTTGCCGATCTGCTCCAGCATGTGGTCGTAGAACGGGAGCCCGGTGCTGACGTGCACCGAGCCGCTGCCGTCGAGGTCGATCGACAGGTCGATCGAGGTCTCCTTGGTGACCCGCGTGCGGGTGGCAGAGCGGCTCATCCCGCCACCTGCGCCAATGCGGTCAGGAACATGTCGTTCTCCTCCGGTGTGCCCACGGTGATCCGCAGGCAGTCCTCCAGCCGTGGCCAGCTGGAGCAGTCCCGCACGAGCACGCTGTGGTCGAGCAGACCCTGCCACACCTCGCGGCCGCGTCGCCGCTGCGGCCGGAAGAGGATGAAGTTGGCGCCGCTGGGGAACACGTCGATCGGCATCGCCGCCATTGCCGCGGCCAGGCGCTCGCGCTCGGAGACGATCAGCTGCACCCGAGCCTCCATCTCGTCGGCGTACTGCAACGCCAACCGGCCGGCGAGCTGCTTGGCGGTGTCCAGGTGATACGGCAGGGTCACCTTGTCCAGTTCCTCCACCAACCATGTCGGGCCCACGAGGTAGCCCAGGCGTGCTCCCGCCATGCTCCAGGTCTTGGAGAACGTACGGGTGACCACCAGCGGAGTGTTCTCGTCGAGCAGGTCGAGCGCGGACCACGAGGCGAACTGACCGTACGCTTCGTCCACCACCAACAGCCCTGGCACCTTGGACAGCGCCAGCTCCACGTTGGCGCGCGGTTCCTCCAGGCCGGTGGGGTTGTTCGGCGAGCAGAGGAAGGTCACCGTCGGGGCCGCGGTGTCGATGACTCGGGTGAGCTCCGCCGGGTCGAGCGTGAAATCCGCCCCGCGGTCGCCCTCCACCACCGACGCGCCCGTGAGGCGGGCGATGTGGCCGTGCAACTGGTACGTGGGTTCGAACGTGGCCACGGTGCGCCCGGGCCCGGCGAAGGTGAGCAGCAACGTCTGCAGGACCTCGTTGCTGCCGTTCGCCGCGAACACCTGCTCCGGCAGCACGCCGTGCAGTTCGGCAATGCCGGCCCGCAGTTCGCGTGCACCGCGGTCGGGGTAGCGGTGCCACTCCACCCGGCTGAGCGCAGCGGCGAACGCATCCCGCCATGCAGCGGGCGGAGGAAGGGGCGACTCGTTGGTGTTGAGGCGGACGCGCACGTCCACCTGCGGCGAGTGGTAGCCCTCCATGGCACGAAGGTCGTCACGCACGGGTACTCGGGTCACGTCGGCCAACGTTACCGACCTGCCCGGGCGTGGGCCCCATGCATTGCGTCGGGGCAGCGAGTCGGGTGCGGAGCGGTGACGCAGCGGCCAGACTGCGGGAATGTCATCGAACCCGTCCGCGTCGCTGCTCGTGATGGCCGATCACCTCGACCGCTACCACGAGCAGATCGGCGACTACCTCCCGGGCTACCTGGCGGCGGATGCCGGCGACGTGGTCAGCGCGCTCGTGGAGGCCGAACGCGCACTCCGCACGGCGGCCAGGCTGGCACGCCGGGCGGCCAAGCTGACGGCGGGCGGGACGCACCGCTGAGACCGACCTTGGCCGAAAAAGCGGCGACGGCCCCTTGCGGGGCCGTCGCTCCGCAATGCCAGGCGGCGGATCCCGGCATTGCCCGCAAACCAGGTGGCGGGAACCTGGTTGGTGCTTTCACTCTACACCGTGAAGTCAAGAGGAAAAACCACCACCGTGTGTCGATCACTTGACCTTGGCTTGACCTCTGCGAGGAAGTTGCGACGCGGGACAGAGTGATTCGAGGGCGCACTCCCCACAGCGCGGCCGCCGCGCGTCGCACACTCGCCGCCCGTGGAGAATGACCCGCAGGCTGAAGTCCCCCCAGGCCGCCGGCGGCAACAGGGCACCCAACTCCGCCTCCACCTTCACCGGGTCCTCCTGCTCCGTGAGACCGAGCTTGCGGGTGAGGCGCAGCACATGGGTGTCCACCGGCAGCCCCGGCAGCCCGAAGGCCACGCTGCGCACCACGTTGGCCGTCTTGCGCCCGACACCGGCCAGGGTGACGAGGTCCTCGCGGGCTGTGGGCACCTCGCCCCCGAACTCGGCCACGAGCCGCTGCGCCATCGCGATCAGGTTGCGCGCCTTGCTCTGATAGAAGCCGGTGGACCGGACGATCTCCTCCACCTCAGGGGGTGCCGCACCCGCCAACGCGGGGGCATCCGGGTAGCTGGCGAACAGCGCCGGGGTCACCATGTTCACCCGGGCGTCCGTGCACTGGGCGGACAGGATCGTCGCGGCCAGCAGCTCGAACGGGTTGCGATGGTCGAGCTCGCAGAGGGCCTCCGGGTATTCCTCCGCCAGCAGCGTCGCCACGGCCTTGGCCCGGCCTTTCGGGGTTCGAGGAGTGCCCATGAGCGGCGAGGCTAGGACATCGGCGGGCATTAGCCTCGGCCGCGTGGCCAACCCCCTCCCGGAACCGCCCACGCTCGTGCTGCACCATCCTTCGCCCGAGCAGAGGGCCACGTTGCTGGCGGTGGTCGAGCGCGCCGCGGCGGCAGGCGATCCGCTGGACGACCTGCTCGCAGCCGATCTGGCACACGGCGGGGACGTGGTCGCGGTGCTCGCCGGCGACCCCGCAGATCCCGAGGCTTATGCGCAGGCCTCCGTCAGCCACGGCGGCATGGTGGTCGGGGTCGTCTCGGCGACCGGCGAGGCCACGCGCCACGCGCTCCATCGCTCGGCACTCCAGGCCTTGCTGCGCGCTGTGCCGGCGCAGACGGCGGTCATCTGGTGGCCGACCCTGGAGGACGAATCACTCGCCGCGCCGCTCGGCCTCGTCCCCCATCGGCGCCTGTTGCGGATGGAGGTGGCGCTCCCGCTGCCTGAGGCCACCGACCTCGTCACCCGGCCCTACCGGGTGGGTGCGGACGACGCCGCATGGCTGGAGGTCAACAACGCCGCCTTCCATTGGCACGGGGAGCAGGGCGGCTGGGACCTCGCCGGCCTCCGCCAGCGCCAACGGGAGCCCTGGTTCGACGCTGCGGCATTCCTCCTCCACGAGCGCGACGGGCGGCTGGCCGGCTTCTGCTGGACCAAGGCCCACCCGGGCGCCATCGGCGAGGTGTATGTGGTGGCGGTGCATCCGGCCTTCCACGGCCTCGGCCTCGGCCGCGCACTCACCATCGCCGGGTATGCGCATCAAGCCGCGGCCGGGGCCACCACGGGCATGCTGTACGTGGACGCCACCAACTCTCCCGCAGTCCGCATGTACGAGGCGCTCGGCATGCGTGTCGTTGCGGCCCGCCAGTCCTACCACCGAGCGCCAGGAGCACCCGCATGACCGCCACCGAGCCCGAGGCACTTCCCCGCTGGGACGTGTCGGATGTCCACGAGTCCTTCACCGCGCGCAGCTTCCTCGACGCGATGGACCGCACCGCCGCCGATGTGGCCCGATTGGAAGCACTGTTCGACGAGCATGGCATCCGTGCGCTCGCGCCGCGGCCGGTCACTGCGGCCGACGGGCTGGCCGCTGACGCGATCATCCGCGCGGTCAACGCCCAACGCACACACGCCGACGTCACCCACGCGTTCGTCGCCGCCACCACCAGCACCGACACGTTCGACGAGCAGGCGGAGGGCATCGAGGCCGAGATGCAGATGACGCTCGTCCGCACCCGCCCGCTGACCGCCCGACTCGCCGAGTGGGTTGCCGCGCTCGGGGTGGACAACCTGGCAGGGGTGAGCGCCGAAGCGGCCGAGCACCACGGCCCACTCGCCAAGTTGGCCGCCCGCGCCGAGCACCAGATGTCCGAAGCCGAGGAAGGGCTGTATGCCGCCCTCGTGCCGAGCGGCTCCGCCGCGTGGGAGCAGCTGCAGTCGGTGGTCACCTCGCAGCTCACCGCCGAAGTGGCGCTGCCCGAGGGCCCGCAGCGGCTGCCGATGGCCGCCATTCGCGGGTTGGCGTCGCACGCCGATGAGCGCGTGCGCGCTGCCGCCTACGCCGCCGAGATGGACGCCTGGCCGACGGTGGCCGCGGCCTGCGCCGCGGCCATGAACGGGGTGAAGGGCGAAGCGAACGTGGTGAACAGCCGGCGCGGGTGGAAGTCCGCACTGGATGCGTCGCTGTTCGCCAACAGCGTCGGCCGCGCCACGTTCGATGCCATGCAGGCCGCCGTCGTCGACTCCCTCCCGGACTTCCGCCGCTGGCTGCGCGCCAAGGCCCGGCTGCACGGCCACACCGCAGGGCTGCCGTGGCAGGACCTGTTCGCTCCCCTGCCGTTCGCTCCGGCGGAGATCTCGTGGGACGAAGGGCTGCAGATCGTGCGGACTGCGTTCGCGTCCTACGGTGGGCCACTGGCCGGCCTTGTCGACCGGGCGGTCGACGGGCGCTGGATCGACGCCGGCCCGCGGGCCGGCAAGGTGGGCGGTGCGTTCTGCATGCCGTTCGTGGAGGACCGCTCGTTGGTGTTCCTCAACTGGAGCGGCAGCGTGGACGCCGCGCAGACGACTGCTCATGAGCTCGGGCACGCCTACCACAACACCCAGCTGGCCCACCGCACTCCGCTGCAGCGTGCCCTGCCGATGGCCCTTGCCGAGACGGCCAGCATCTTCTGCGAGACGCTCGTCGTCGAAGAGGGGCTGCAACGGTTGCAGGGCCACGACCGCCTCGCCCTGCTCGACGTGGACCTCCAGGGCTCGACGCAGGTAGTGGTGGACATCCATAGCCGGTTCCTGTTCGAGGCCGAGGTCTTCGCCCGCCGGCAGCGCCGAACGTTGGGAGTCTCCGAGCTCAACGAACTGATGCGCGAGGCGCAGGCAACGGCCTACGGCGACGGTATCGACCAGGCCACCGCCCACCCGTACATGTGGGTGCTCAAGCCGCACTACTACGGCAGCCACTTCTACAACTGGCCGTACACCTACGGCTTGCTGTTCGGGTTGGGGCTGTTCGCCCAATACCAGGGCGACCCCGAGCGGTTCCGCGCCCACTACGACGACGTGCTGTCTCGCGCCGGCACGGACAGCGCCGAGACGCTGGCCGCGGTGTTCGGCTTCGATGTCACCGACCGCGCCTTCTGGGACGCCAGCCTGGACATCGTGCGCGGGCGGATGGCCGCGTACGAGCAGCTGGCGGCGGAGCTCGCGTGACCACCCTCTACACACCGGACCGCGACGAACTGGCCGTGCTGCTGGACGGCGAACCGCGCTATCGCCTGGACCAGGTGTGGCAGGGGCTGTACACCCAGCTGGCCGATCCCGCCGAGATCAGCAATGTGCCCAAATCGCTGCGCGAGCGCCTGGCGGCGGCCCTGCCGGGCGCCCTCACCCAGGTCGTGCGCCGCGTCAGCGACGGCGGCGACACCGTGAAGTACCTGTGGGCGCTGGACGACGGCAGCCGCATCGAGACGGTGCTGATGCTGTACCCGGACCGCGTCACGGTCTGCGTCAGCAGCCAGGCCGGCTGCGCGATGGCCTGCGGCTTCTGCGCCACCGGCCAGGCGGGGTTCACCCGTCACCTCACGGTTGGCGAGATCGTCGAGCAGGTGGTGGTGGCCGCCCGCGAAGCGCGCACGATGGGCCGCCGCCTGGCAAACGTCGTGTTCATGGGGATGGGCGAGCCGATGGCCAACGAGGCCGCGGTGTGGGCGGCGATCGAACGCATCCATGGCGCGTTGGGCCTCTCCGCACGGCACCTCACCATTTCCACGGTCGGCCTCGTGCCAGGCATCCGCACCCTGGCCGCCCGGCCGTTGCCCGTGAACCTTGCGGTCTCCCTCCATGCAGCCAACGACGAACTGCGCAACGAGTTGGTGCCGATCAACAAGCGCTACCCGCTGGCGCAGTTGATGGACGCCTGCGCCGGCTACCTCGCGGCGAAGGGCCGGCGGTTGAGCTTCGAGTGGGCGCTGATCGACGGGGTCAACGACCGCGGGAGCGACGCTCGGGAGCTGGCCCGGTGGTGCCGCACGTTCCACCTCCCGGCGCACGTGAACCTGATCCCGCTCAACCCGACGCCCGGCTACCCCACCGTGGGTTCGCCGCTGCGGCGGGTCCACGAGTTTCGCGACGAACTCGTCGCGCTCGGTGTGAACGCCACCGTGCGCCGCAACCGGGGCACGGACATCGACGCCGCCTGCGGGCAGCTGGCGGCCGGGCAGCCGGTGGTGCTCACGCCCCGCCGTTGAGGTACTTCGGGTTGGCCACGGCCAGCTTGTCCCGAACCCCGGCCCACACCGCCTCGCGCACCTCCGGCCCGTCCATGCCGCCGGCGCGGATCCGTGCGGCGAGTTCGGCGTCGTCGGCCACGCCCAGCTGAGCCAGGCGCTCGGCGTGCGCCGCCGCCTGGGCGGGGCCGACCTGCAGTTCGCGCTCCACCATCGCCAGCACGTTCACCGCGACCCGGGTGTTGAACTGCAGCCGGCCTTCGGTGGCTGCCATGACGTCCCGTTCCAGCCACTCTCTCACGGCTTCGACCAGTTGCGCCGCGCTCGGCATGTCGTGCGGTGCGGGCATGGTCACCACCGTCCTTCCAGGGCCAGGAACAGGTCGTGTTCGTTCTCGCACACCCGCCTGCCGATGGCCGCGAGTTCGTGGCTGCGGGCGACACCTGACGTGTGCGCCATCGCCTGGCCGATGCACATGATCCCCCACTTGAGTGTGCCCAGGACCTCCCACCAGCGCACCACCTCGGGGTCGAGCGTCAACCCGCTGGCCGCCTCGTAGGCCGAGATCAGTTGTTCGTAAGTGCCCACGCCACCTGCCGGCAGCGCCGAGCCGAAGCGCCAGGCCTTGACGCACAGCCAGCCAAGGTCTTCCATCGGGTCGCCGAGGTGGGCGAGCTCCCAGTCCAGCACGGCACGCAACCCGTCCGGGCCGACCATCACGTTCCCGAGGCGGAAGTCGCCGTGCACCAACGTGCGGCGCGTGGTGGGTGGCCGGTGCGCTTCCAGCCAGCGGAAGGCGAGCTCGAACGTCGGGTGTGGCTCCCCGGTGGAGTCCAGGATCTGGCGGTACTGGTGCATCTGGTCCTGCTCGTGCAGGCCAGGCACCTGGGCCACGTCGGCGGCGTGCAACTGGGCCAGCGCCCGCCCGAACTGCGCCGGCAAGACGTCGCGGGCGTGGGCGAACTCGGCGTCGCGCAGGATCTTGCGGGCGATCGTCTCCCCTTCCACGAGGGTGAGGACCATGTACGCCGACCCGATGGCCGACGGGGTGGCACTGGATGCCACGAGCTCGGGCACTGGGACGCCGTTGGAGAACGCGGCCCGCACGACCTCCGCCTCCACACCCATGTCCCGAACATCGCCGGCACGTTGGCGTTGAAGGATGAGCGGGCGACCATCAGCCTCGAAACGGAACGTCTCCCGTGAGGCACCACCGCTCAGCCGGACGAGGCCGGTGACATGACGGGCGCCCAGTACGGCGGCGAGGGCATCGGCGAGATCCTGCATCGCCGTACAGCTTGGCGACTGCTCAGCAGTGGGCACGAACCGTGGGGTACGGGTTGACCGCCGCACCACCGCCGGGGTGGATCTCGAAGTGCAAGTGAGGCGTGCTGTACTTGGCGTTGCCGGTGTCGCCGAGGTACCCGATGACATCGCCCTTGGACACCGCTCCGAGCTTGCCGTAGCTGTCCAGGTGGGCGTAGTAGTACTTGTTGCCGTCCGCTCCCGTGAACCAGATCGTGGTGCCGCCGAGCGTGTTGCTCTTCGGTTGGGCGAACCCGTCCACCACCGCCAGGAGCGGAGTGCCGCGGGTGCCGATCATGTCCACGCCCTGATGCCGGCGGCCACCGCTGCGTGGCGCCCCCCAGGTGTCGCCGAAGGCGACCGCGGCGTCGCCGGTGGGGCACACCCACTCCACGCCGCCGTAGTCGTTGCCGCCCGCACCACCGGGCCGGCCGCCGGAACCACCGCCGCCGGTCTGCCCGCCACTCCCGCCGCTGGACGGCACTGTCGTCTGCGGGACGCCACCGCCGCCGTCGGCATCGTTGCCGTCCTCCGGAACAGTGGTGGACGCCGCGGCTGCCCTGGCGGCCTCCTCAGCGGCCTTGGCCGCGCGGGCACGTTCCTCGGCCTCGAGGGCTTGGCGAACCGCTTCGTCCCGAAGCCGCTCCGCTTCCACTTCCTTGAGCCGCTCGACCTCTTGCTCGGCGGCGACGCGGAGCGCCTCGGCATTGATCCGTTCGCGTTCCGCCTCGGCCTGGGTGGCGGCCAATGCGGCCTGCTTGTCCTCGAGGTCGCGGTTGGTGGCATCGAAATCGTCGAAGTCCGCCTCGGAGGTGTCGTTGATCATCTGCGAGAAGGCGGCGATCTGCATCTGCTCGGTCGGCGTGGAGAAGCCGTTCAGCAGGGGCGACGTACCGGCCGCGGCGCCCGTGAAGCGATTGACGGCGATCTGCCGGACCCGGCTGGTGAGGTCGTCCACCTGGCCTTGCAGCTCCACCACCTCGGCTTGCAGCGCCTCGGCATCGAGCGCCAACTGGTCGAGGCGGGAGACGGCCGAGAAGTAGGCGTCGGCAGCCTGGTTGGCGCGCTCGCGGGCGTCGGCGATCTCCCGTGCGGCCTGCTCCGCGGCGTCGTCGGCGTGCACCACGGGCACGTGCTGCACCACCGGAATGGCGATGACCAACGCGATGATGACGGCGAGGAAGCGGCGCATTGGGTTCAATCCTACCAGATGTTGCAGTTTCGTTACGGTCACCCCACGCTCGTAGCCTGCGGCGGATGGGAGTGGTGTTCCGCCTGGCCGACGTCAGCTTCGTGCGCGACGACCGCGTCATCCTCGCACCCCTGCGTTGGACGGTCAGGGATGGCGAGCGATGGCTCGTGTTGGGGGCCAACGGCTCGGGCAAGACCACCCTGATGCGGATCGCCGCGATGTACGAGCATCCGTCGTCGGGCACGGTCGAAGTGCTCGGCGAACGGCTGGGCCGCACCGATGTGCGCGAACTGCGCCGCCGGGTGGGGTACCTCTCGGCATCGCTGGCCGCCGACATCCGGCCCGCCCTGCGAGCGGTGGACGTGGTGATGACGGCGAAGTACGCCGCGCTGGAGCCGTGGTGGCACCGCTACACACCGGACGACGAGGTGCAGGCCATCCGTCAGCTGGACCGGATGGGCGTGGCCTGGGCGGCGCAACGGTCGCTCGGCACCCTGTCCTCCGGCGAGCAGCAGCGCGTGCTGCTGGCACGCACGCTGATGAACGAGCCCGGCGTCATCCTGCTCGACGAGCCCAGCGCGCGGCTGGATCTCGGCGGGCGCGAGCAGCTCGTCCAAGCCCTCGCCGAACTGACCACCGACCCCACCGCGCCGCCGGTGGTGTTGGTCACCCATCACCTCGACGAGGTCCCGCCGGGGATCACCCACGTCCTGATGCTGCGCGAGGGGGTGGCCATCGCCGCCGGAGCGATCGGGCGGCACCTCACGGCCGCCCGCCTCAGCGAGTGCTTCGGCGTGCCGCTCCACCTGGAGCGACGGCCGGATGGCCGCTACAGCGCCTGGGCCAAGGCCGCCAGCCGCTCGCTCCCTGAGCGGATCTGATCCGCCAGGGCGCGCTCCAACACGCCCCCCGTCCACAGCCCTCCGCCGTAGTGCAGGTGCATCCGCAGGGTTGCCTCGGCCCCGGCAGGATGCACTTCGGCCCTCAGCACCCAGGGCGAGTGGCGGCGGCCGTCGAGCTCGCGGCGCTCGAACACCGCGACCCAGTTGTCCGTGTCGTGCACCGTGCGCTCCATGCGCAGCCGCTTGCTGCGCGCCAGCGGGCCCAGCCGGGCGCGCAGTTCCACCGCCCATGTCGGCGCACCCGCATCGGGGCCCAGCGGGTCGGCGCGATGGACGAGGTCGACCCAGCGGGGGTACAGGGCGAGGTCGTCGACCAGGCCGAACAACACCGCGGGCGTGCAGGCGGCGTGCAACTCGGCGTCGACATCCATCGCCGCCAGTATCGCCGATCGTTGACCGGCTCATCACAGTTCCCTCACATCGGTTGTCCACCATGAGGCCATCCCCCACGGAAGGAACCACCAATGAAGCGCACCCACCTGATCGGATTCGCCGGCATCGTCCTCGTCGGCTCGCTGGGCATCGCCACCGTCGCCTCCGCCGCCGAGGACGACGGCACCGGTCACCGCGGCCGCGGCGACCGCCCCCAGCTCACCGACGAGCAGAAGTGCGAGCACCAGGACCGCATCCGCGAGCGTGGTGCGACCGCCCAGGAGCGGCTGGCCGCCCGCGTCGTGAATGTCGAGTCCCGGCGGGCCGAAGCCGAGGCCGACGGCAACGCGGAACTGCTCGCACGGCTGGACAAGGTGTTGGAGCGCCTCGCCGACCTGCAGGAGCGCCTCGACGGGCGCATCGCCGGCTTCGACACATGGGTCGTCGAGCACTGCGACGCCGAGGTACCCGCACCGGCTGAATGACCGCCCGAGTGCCCCACACGACGGTGTGAGCCGGTTCCCACCGGCACGCACTCCCCCCGGCCGCACGCCGCTGTTCCGTCAGGACGGCGGCGTGCGGTCGCGTCGACCGAAGGCGCGGGAGAGGAGCGGGCTGCGCGCCGTCAACAAGCCGTCGAGGTCGTCGGCCTGGTCGAAGACAGGCTTCCACGGCGCCGCCGCCGACGCGGGGTGCGCAGACGCGGACTCTGCGGACGTGGCCGTGGACGTGGCCGACGTAGCGGCGGGCTCGACTTCTGCCGCAGGCGGCATCATGTCGGGCCGGCCTGCTTCAGCGGGCGGCGCAAGCTCGAGCTGCCCGGTCTCGTCGCGGTGGTCGCGATGGGCCGGATGCCGGCTGCGGCGAGCGCGCACCTTCGTCGGCGGTGGCGCATCGCGGGGCTTGAACAGCCGCGGCACCGCCTCACGGCGATCGTCGAGCATCCATCCGAGCGGCACCACCATCGCGTCGGCGTGTCGGCGGCACAGCACCCCGGCGCGAAAACCGACCGCACCTTGGAACGGTTCGATCCAGACGGTGAGGTGCTCGGCGTCGATGCCGTAGGTGACATCTGCGGGCTGGGAACAGCCCGGACGTTCACACAGCCTCCCCATGCAGGCGCACCATACTTCGGCTCGCCCCCGGAACGGCGAACGCCCCGCCGAAGCGGGGCGTTCTTGGGTGGGCGATACAGGGCTCGAACCTGTGACCTCTACGGTGTGAACGTAGCGCTCTAGCCGACTGAGCTAATCGCCCAAGCGATGCGAAAGGCTAGCAGCCGACTCCGCGGGAACAACCCGGCGATTGGGTCACCCGGCGATCGTGCCGCCGCTGCGCCAGTACTCCCCTGCCTCGCGGGTGAGGAAGTCGTCGTCCACCAGGTAGCGGCGCAGCGCCGCAGTGTCCGGGTGGTACTCGGCCAGCGTGGCGTTGACCACCGCTTCGCTGTATCGCTGACCTGGCTCGAAGCGTTGGGCCAGCCAGTTGAGCACGACGAGCCGTTTGGTGCGCGCCGTCGGGATGGACTCCAATCGACCGCCGACGACGAAGTGGTCGAGAACACGGCGGGCCTCCGCCGGCTGGTCGTCGTGCTCGGCACGCGCCGGGCGCGCCAGCGCTTCCCTGGCGGCCTGTTGAAACACACCGGGCGGCACCGTGAGGCTGCCACCGGCGGCGGCGACGACACCGACTTCGGCCAGCTTGCCGAGTGCCTTGCCGGCCTGGGCGGAGGTGACTCCGGCCGCCGCCGCCACGGCATCCAGGGTGGCGGCGCCGAGCTGCACCGCGGCGAAGACGCGCCGCCGCAGGTCGTCGGCGAGGGCGCCCGTGATGGCCGCCGCCGACGGCCCCCCAGTGGGTGAGGTCGCGGGCGGCGAGGTGTCAGTAGCCGAGGTCGACATGGATCGGGCCGATGAGTTCCTCGCCGGCAGTGAAGCGGCGGACGTTGGCGGTGATCCGCTCGCTGAGGAGGGGCACGGCCATCTCCGGGGTGTTTCCCACGTGAGGGGTGATGATGCAGTTCGGCAGAGCCCACAGTGGATGGCCTGCCGGGAGCGGCTCGGGGTCGGTGACGTCCAGCGCGGCGCCGCCGATGACACCCTCCTGCAGCGCCCACACCAGGTCGTCGGTGACCACGTGGCGGCCGCGGGCAACATTCACGATCCAGGCGTGCGGCTGCATCTGCTCCAGCTCCGAACGCGAGATCATGCCTTCGGTCTCCGGGGTCAGCGCCAGGGCCACGAACACGACGTCGGCGTCGGCCATCGCGTCGACATAGCGGTCCGGTTCCACCACCTCGTCGGCCCCGTCCATCGCCACGACGCGGTTGCGCACCACGGTGACATGGCAGTCGAACGGACGGAGCAGGCGCAGCAGGGACTCGGTGATACCACCGCCTCCGAGGATCGTGACCCGGGCACCGAGAAGGTTGCGCCCATGGGGCCGACCCCACTCCGTTGCCGCGGCATAGGCGCCGACATGGCGCATTCCCGCCAGCGCCAGGGCCAGCGCCATCTCGGCGACCGGTTCGGCGTAGACACCCTTGCCGCACGTCCATTGGCGGTCGTCGTCCAGCAGGTCGACGAACTGTTCGATGCCGGCGAACGGCAACTGCACCCATGTGAAGTGCGGGTGTTCGTCGAGCAGGTCGCGCAGGGCCTCGGGCGCACGGGGCGCGGCCCACACAAGGGCGTCCGCCTCGGCGGGTGGGACGACGTGGCCGCCGCCGGCCACGATGGCATCGGCCATCCACGACGGGGCACCGTCCGGTGCCAGCGCGATGCGAGGTGCGGTGGTACTTGGCATGGTCCCCAGAGGCTATCCGGAGGCGAGTATCCGGGCTGCGACCGTTTCGCCGCTCTCCAGCGCGCCCTCCATGTACCCGGTGCAGGTGGCCACATGCTCGCCCGCGAGGTGCACCCTCCCCCACGGCCGCCGCAGGACCTCCCAGTAGGCGGTGACCTCACCGGGGCGGTAGACGGCGTACGAGCCGCCGTAGCGTGCCTCGGTGCTCCAGGCACGGCTGTAGCCGCCCAGCGGTGCAGCGGCGATGGAGTGCATCGCCTGCATCTCGCTGCGGGCGAGGGCGATGCGTTCCGTCTCGGGCAGTGCTGCCCACGAGCGGCCACCATCACCGCCGCAGTAGGCCATCAGGATCCCTTGCTCGCCCGCCTGGTTCATCGTCGGCTCGTACACCCGTTGGGCGAGGCCGGCCGTGGTGGCGTACCCGGCGGGCCAGGTGCGGGCCGGCCATTGGACGGACGTCTTGGTGATGGCCCCGTACCCCAGCCCGTGCACGGCAGCGTGCAGGTCCGCAGGCATCTCGGGAGCGAGGGCCATGGCGCGCACCGGCACCAGCGAACACGCCAGCACGACATGGTCAGCGTGGTGGACAGTGCCGTTGGCGTGCACACGGACGCTGTCCGCATCCTGCTCGAGGCCGGTGACCGTGTGGCCGTAGCGCACCAACTCGCCGAGCTCCGCCGCCAGGCCTTCGGCCAGCCGGCTGAAGCCCCCGTCCACGCGGTGGGCGAAGACCTCGCCGCCGGCCTCCGCATCACGCTGGTGGGCGCGCTGCTGCGCCATGAACAGCAACGACACCTCCGCCGGCTCCGAGGCGAACTCCCCTTGGGAGTCCCGGCGCTGCAACAGGGTGCCGATCTCCCCCAACCCGGCCTCGCGTGCCACGTCGGCCAGCGAGCGCGCATCCAGCGCCGCCGCCTCAGGGTGCAGCTGGGGCGCCGCGGAGTCGGCCACGCCGGCCGCGGCCTCGTGCACGAGCCGTTCGAAGTGGTCGAGTTGTTCGAACAGCCCGGGCTCGGCTGCAGCGAGCGCCTCCCGGGCCCACAGCCGCCCATCGCGGTGCAGCCAGCGGCGGATGGTGGTCCACTGCTCGCCTTGCCCGAGGGGGCGCACCCCGTAGCGCTCCATCAGCTCGTACACCCGCCGGTGGTAGGTGTCCACCCACTCCGCGCCGCTCTCGCTGTACTGCCCACCGGCGAAGGGGGCACGCACGGTTCGCACCCTGCCGCCGGGCCGCTGCCCGCCCTCGAGCACCGCGACATCGGCGCCGCCAGCGCGTAGGTGCTCCGCGGTGCGGAGCCCGGCCAGGCCCGCGCCGACGACGACGACTCTCATGACGGGAGGGTCAGCCGCCGGCCAGCGTGGCGGCGATCTGCGACGACGAGTCGCCGGACTTGCGCAGCACCTTGGCCACGAAGGCCAGCAGCGCCATCGTCATCACGAACAGCACTACGGCACCGACAGCCCAGAACGGCTTGATCTCGCTCTTGGTCGCCGAGATCAGGGCCACCGGGAACGTCGATGAGGCGCCGCTGATCAGGGAGGAGATGATCGTGTTGTCCAGGCAGAGCGTGAACGACAGCAAGCCGCCGGCGATCAGGGCCGGGCTGATGAGCGGCAGGGTGACCTGGCGGAAGGCGCGCCCGGGTGGCGCACCGAGGTCCGCGGCGGCTTCCTCCAGCGACGAGTCGATCCCCGCGAGGCGGGCTCGCACAATGAGGGTCACGACCGCGCTGGCATAGAGCGACTGCCCGACCCAGAGGCGCAGCATGCCGAACGGCACGCCCAGCGTGTCCGAGTTGAATGGCCCGCCGAGCCGTTGCATCCAGCCGGCGAGGGCAATGGCGTCCATGATCTCTGGCGTCACGAGGATGAGGAAGATCAGCCCCATCATCACCTTGCTCCATACGCCCGGATGGCGGGCGAGCGCCACACCACACAACCCGCCGATCACCACGGCGATCAGGGTGCCACCAGACGCCGCGAGGAACGAACCGCGGAGACCCTCACCGGGGCCCGCCTGCTGGAAGACGTCCAGATACCAGTCGGTCATCAAGCCGTTCACGACCACCGCGGCACCGAAGCCGGCGACGCCGGACCACCGCTTCAGCAGCCGGTTGTGCCGGCCCCGGACCAGCTTCCACAGGTACGGCAACGCCACACCGATGGCCGTGATGATGACGAATCGCCACACCACCGGGCCGCTCTGGTCGAAGTCGAACAACCCTTCCATCTTCTGACCGGAGCGCGTGCGGCCGGGCTCCCCGCCCCACCACACGGTGCTGTACTCACCGCTCCAGATCGCGAAGTTCGGGCCGTTGTTGAACGAGTGGCGCACCACCAGCAGGATCGGCACGAAGAGGAACACCAGCGTGAGCGCGGTCCAGAACGCCAGGAGGGGGCGGACGACGTCCGGGAGGCGGCTCGGCCGGCTCGGAGGGTCGGGAAGCGTCCGGCCCACGCGCGCCAGCACCACGCCCACAAAGCCGATGACGAACTGCACCAGCACGATCACCAGCCCGGCGGACGCCAGCAACGCCAGCGCGGCCATCAGGATCAGCAGGCCGAAGGCCACGATGAGCACCGTCTTGCCGGCGGCGCGACACCGGACACCGAGCACACCACCCGCGAGGAGCAGCACGACCAACGCGCCGTTGACCGCGATGCCGAGGCTGCCCGACAGCCCGGAGACGGAGGTGTCGTCCGATGTCATCATCAGGATCGTGCCCACGGCCAAGAGGCCGGCGAGGACAAGCGCCAGAACCCCGGCCGCCAGCAACGGGGCGGTCGAGTGCCCAGGCTGCAGCGCGCGGACGAGCCACTTGACGATGAACACCACCAGTGCGAACACGGCCAGCGACAACAGCACCATGAGAATCATCAGCACTGCCATGGCCGAGCCCTCAGGCCAGTTCTGGGCACCCTTGAACTGGCTCTCGATCAGCGCGCCCACCATGAAGCCCTTGGCTCCGCCGAGCACCGTGGCCGTGATGTAGTCGCCACACATCGGGATGAACGTCAGGAGCACGCCGGCGGCAATGCCCGGACCGGCCAGCGGCAGGGTGACGGAGGTGAACGTTGCGGCGCGCGTGCCACCGAGGTCCTTCGAGGCCTCGCGAAGCGCCGGGTCGATGCGGTCCAGCGCCACGAACATCGGCAGCACCATGAAGCCGACATCGTTGTAGACGCTGGCCAGGACGACCGCGGCACGCGTGCCGAGGACGTCGAAGGGTGCGTCCAGCAGCCCGATGTCCTGCAGCCACGTCGACAGCTCACCGTTGGGTGCCAAGGGGATGCGCCAGGCGATGGTGCGCATCAGGAAGCTGGTGAAGCTGGGCACGACCACCAGCGCCAACAGTGTGGCCCGCCACTTCTGGCTCGCCTTGAACGCGATGAAGTAGGCCACCGGAAAACCGACGACGAGACACAGCAGGGTGGCGGTGACGGCGATCCGCAGCGTGCCCATGAAGATGTCGAGGTTGTTCCCGGTGATGGACTCCCGGTAGTTGGCCAGCGTGGGGCTTCCGAGGTCCACCGGGACGAGCTTCTCGGAGTCCTTCGTGCCGAACGAATAGACGACGATGATGCCGATCGGGGCAACGAAGAACAGCAGGTACCAGATGAACGACGGGATGGCGAGGCCCCACGTGGGGCCTCGCCAACGCCGTTGGTTCGGAAGGAACGCAGGTGCCGCCACGATGGGTCAGCCGGCCGCAGCGGCCTTCATCTTGTCGAGGATGTCCGTGTGCCGGTCCTGCGCGCTGTTGACTTCACCGGTCTGCATCGTGGCCACCTGCTCGTCGGAGAAGAAGATCATCTCCGGGTTCGGCGCGTCGGGAGCAAGCTCCGCCATCAGCTGGTCGATGTTCTTCATGCCGCTGTGGTAGCCGTGATACAGGAGGTCCTTGATGCTGACCTCGGGGATGAGCAGCCAGTTGATCCAGGCGTGCGCACCCTCCACGTTCGGTGCACCGACGGGGATGCAGTAGTTGTCCATCCAGATCTCGGTGGCGGGTGCGCCAAGAGCCCACACCCAGTCCTCCGGGTTGCCGCCGGCATCGGCGATCCGCACGAACGCCTGGCGGGCGTCGCCGTTCCACGCCATCGCCAGGTCGTACTGGCCTTCCGCCAACGCCGTGCTCGGGTAGCTGTCGAACGCCTTGATGTGCGGGGCGATCTCGTTCACGAGGTACTCCTCGCACGCATCCAGGTCGGCGGCGTCTTCGGTATTCCAGTTGGTGTCGTGCGACCAGAAGTACGGGCCCACCACGTTCGGGGAGGAATCCAGCCAGGAGGTCCGGCCGCTGCCCTCACCCTTGGTGGCGTCCATGAAGTCCTGCCAGGTCGCGATCTCCTTGGTGATCACGGTCTTGTTGTAGATCCAACCCGTCGAGCCCCAGTCCTTGCACACCGAATACTCGTTGGTGGGGTCCCAGTCCCGGCCGAGGTACAGCGGGTCGACGTTGACGATGTTCGGAAGGAGGGTCTTGTCGAACTTCTGCAACAGGCCCTTCTCGACCATCTGCGGGATGTAGGAGCCGGTGGGGGCGATGATGTCGAACCCACTGTTGCCATTGGCGGCCGACAGCTTGGTGATGAGGTCTTCGTTGCTCGGGTAGTAGTCGACCTTCATCGTCACACCGAGCGTGGACTCGGCGAGTTCGCCGACGATGTCCGGGTCGTTGTAGTCGCCCCAGGTGAACATGGCCAGCGACCCGCTGGCGGCATTCACGACCCGGCTCCAGTCGCCCGAGGCCAGCGTGCCGTCGCCGCTGTCGCCGCCGGAGGTGCCCGGCGTGGCGGTGGTGCCGTCCGAGCCGGTGGACCCCTCCGTGGTGCCCTTCTCATCGTCGCCACATGCTGCGGCGATGATGGCGAAGCCGGCAGCGGCCGTACCGGCCTGGAACAGGGCGCGCCGGCTGAGCGTCTGACGGAAGCTCTCCGGGGCCAGCATGCGGATCGGTTCAGGCTTCGATGCCATTTTTCTTGGTGCTCCTTGTGGGTAGATCAGTCGTTGGGGTCTGCGGCGGGTTCGGCGAGCACGAGGTGCGCCTGGCGGGCCGAGAACGAGTAGACGTCGGCGGGGGTGAACGTGCACCACACCTCGTCGCCGACGCCGACACGGGCGGCATTCGCCCGCGGGGTGAGAACCAGCACGTCGCGGCTGGAGGTCCGCACGACGTACTGCAGGGTGTCGCCGAAGTGGGCGACGCTGGCCACATGGCCGGGAATCGAGTTGCGCGCCGTGCCGGGGTCCGCGGTGACCAGCTGGAAGTTCTCCGGCCGTACGGCGGCCAGTGCCTCCTGGCCCGGGGCCACCTTCTCATCGGGTTTGGACACGACGAACACGGTGCCGTCGTCCGCGCGCACACCATCCGTGGTGGCGACGCCCTTCCAAAAGTTGTTGCGGCCGATGAAGCCGGCCACGAACGCCGACGCCGGCCGTTCGTACACGGTCTCCGGGTCGGCCAACTGCTCCACATGGCCTTCGAGCATGATGGCGATGCGATCGCTCATGCTCATGGCCTCTTCCTGGTCGTGGGTGACGAACACGAAGGTGATGCCCAGCTCGCTCTGCAGCAGCTTGAGCTCGATCTGCATCTCCTCGCGCAGCTTGCGGTCGAGCGCGCCGAGCGGCTCGTCCAGCAGCAGCACGCTGGGGCGATTGACGAGCGAGCGGGCCACGGCCACACGCTGCTGCTGCCCGCCCGACATCTGCTTCGGCTTGCGGTCGGCGAGCTTGGTCATCTTCACCATGTCCAGCGCCTCGCGGACCTTGCCGGCGATCTCCCCCTTCGGCACGCCCTTCTGCTTCAGGCCGTACGCCACGTTCTCGGCCACGGTCATGTGCGGGAAGAGGGCATAGTGCTGGAACACAGTGTTGACGTCCCGCTTGTACGGCGGGATGCCCTGCACGTACTGGCCGCTGATGCGGATGAAGCCTTCGTCGGGCTGCTCGAAGCCGGCGAGCATTCGCAACGTCGTTGTCTTGCCGCAGCCGGACGGGCCGAGCAGGGAGAGGAACTCGCCGGGGCGGACTTCAAGGTCGAGGCTGTCCACGGCAACCATCGAACCGAATCGCTTGGTGACGCCCTGCAGCTCCACGGATCCGCGTTCGCCGATGCCGTCGCCCGCTCCGCCCGTAGTCGCTTCGGTCACGCTCTCACCCCCGCGATGAGGTGGTAATCCACCGTTGTTTCGCGAGTGTAAACCCGTCGGCCCATACGCTCGCACGTACGGCGCCGCGAACGCAAGGAAATCGTCGATGACGACTCTGTGCGCCACGGATTCCCTTGCGAATCACGCGGTTTGCCACCAGTATCCGTAGCCGATGGACCGCACCGGCACGCATCTCGACGACATCGACCGCGCCATCATCGAGCAACTGCAGCGCGACGGTCGGGTGCCGTACACGCGAGTGGGAGCGGCGGTGGGCCTGTCCGAGGCCGCGGCGCGCCAACGGGTCCAACGGCTGATCGACGGCGGAGTGATGCAGGTCGTGGCGGTCACCAACCCGCTGGCCCAGAGCCGGCGGCGGATGGCGATGATCGGGATTCGCACCGAAGGCCCCACCGACGACCTGGCGCACTCGTTGTCCTCGATGGCCGACATCGACTACCTCGTCGTGACCGCAGGCTCGTTCGACCTGATGGCCGAGGTCGTCGTGGAGGACGACGCGCAGTTGCTGGACCTCACGAACCGCATCCGCGCCGTGCACGGCGTGAAGAGCACGGAGACGTTCATCTACCTCGACCTGGTGAAGCAGACGTTCACCTGGGGCGCCCACTGAGCAGCAACGGCGCGCTCGTGCATCATGTTGCGCCGGGGCAGTACGGTGGCACCAGGCGGCGCCCGGGGTGGGCGCCGATGGCTCGGAGAAAGTGAACCCGTCGTGACGATGTACTCAGTGGTGGACCCGTCCACCGGCCGGACGATCCAGACCTACCCGACCGTGACCGACGAGGGCCTCGCGGCAGCCGTCGTCCAGGCGAGCCAGACGTTCCGCACCTGGTCGCGGACGACCACGGTGGCCGAGCGCGCCGCGTTGATCGCCAAGGTCGCCGAACTGCACCTCGAACGGCAGGACGAACTCGCGGCGATCATCAGCCGCGAGATGGGCAAGCCCACCGGCGACGCCGTCGGCGAGATCCAGTTCAGCGCCGCGATCTACCAGTTCTACGCGGACAACGCCGAGGAGTTCCTGGCCGACGAGCCCATCGCCTTGATGGGCGGCGAGGGGTCGGCCATCGTGCGCAAGAGCCCGCTCGGCGTGCTGCTCGGCATCATGCCCTGGAACTTTCCGTACTACCAGGTGGCCCGCTTCGCCGGCCCGAACCTGATCATCGGCAACCCGGTGCTGCTCAAGCACGCGCCGCAGTGCCCGGAGTCCTCCGCGGCGATCGAGCAGATCTACCTGGACGCCGGTTTCCCGGCGGGCGCCTACACCAACCTCTACGCCACCAACGAGCAGGTCGCCGACATCATCGCCAACCCGGTGGTGCAGGGCGTGTCGCTCACCGGCTCGGAGCGCGCCGGCGCCGCGGTCGCCGAGATCGCCGGGCGCCACCTGAAGAAGGTGGTGCTCGAGCTCGGCGGGTGCGACCCGTTCATCCTGCTGTCCACCGACGACCTCGACGCCGTCGTCGAGAAGGCCACGTTCGCCCGCGTGGACAACTGCGGGCAGGCGTGCAACGCGGCGAAGCGCTTCATCGTGATCGACTCGCTGTACGACGAGTTCCTCGAGAAGTTCACCGCCTCGGTGCTCGCCACCAAGCAGGGCAACCCCACCGACCCGGACATCCAGATCGGGCCGCTCTCGTCGATCGCCGCGGCGGACCGTCTCAGCGCGCAGGTGCAGGCGGCGGTCGACGGTGGCGCAACCATCGTCTCGGCCGGCGAGCGCGACGGCGCCTTCTTCCCCCCGTCGGTCATCACCGGCATGCAGCCCGGCAACCCCTCGTACAACGAGGAGCTGTTCGGTCCGGTGGCCATCGTGCACAAGGTGAGCAGTGAGGACGAGGCCGTCGAGCTCGCCAACGACACCCCGTTCGGCCTCGGCTCCTACCTGTTCACCACCGACCCTGAGCAGGCGGCCCGAGTGGCCGACGCCATCCAGGCGGGCATGGTGTACGTCAACATCGTCGGCGCGGACAGCCCGGAGCTGCCGTTCGGTGGAGTGAAGCGCTCGGGCTCGGGGCGCGAGCTCGGCCGCTGGGGTGCGGACGAGTTCGTCAACAAGAAGCTCATCCGCGTCGGCGGCTGAACCTCGCCATGAAAACGGTGTTCACCGACCGCCAGTTGTTGCAGGACGGCTCCTCGGAGCTCATCGGCGGCAAGCTGGTGAAAGCCTTCGAGTGCCGGGAACGTGCCGAGATCGTGTTGGCCCGCGTCCGCGCCCAAGGCATCGGCCCTGTCGTCGAGCCGACGGAGCACGGCCTCGACCCCGTGTGTCGGGTGCACACCCGGCCCTTCGTCGAGTTCCTCCACCACGCCTGGCCGGAGTGGGTGGAGGCGCACGGCGAGTACGACGCGCTCCCCCTGTTGTGGCCGACTCGCACGATGCGCCACGACCGGGTACCCGAGACCATCGACGGCAAGCTGTCCTACTACGCGCTGGACGCCGGCACGCCGATCATGGCCGGCACATGGACGGCCATCACCGCCGCGGCGGACGTGGCGCTCACCGGTGCCGACCTCGTACTCGGGGGCGAGCAGCACGCCTTCGCCCTGTGCCGTCCGCCGGGCCACCATGCCGCCGCCGACGTGTTCGGCGGCTACTGCTTCTTCAACAACGCTGCGGTGGCCGCGCAGTCGCTGCGCGATCGCGGCGTCGGCACGGTGGCCATCCTCGACGTGGACTATCACCACGGCAACGGCACCCAGGCCATCTTCTACGAACGGTCCGATGTGCCGTTCGCCAGCATCCATGGCCACCCGGCGCACGAGTACCCGTACTTCCTCGGGTTCGACGACGAGCACGGGGCCGGGGAAGGGGATGGCGCCAACGCCAACTTCCCGCTCCGGCACGGCTCCGGCTGGGCCGAGTACGAGCCCGCCTTGGCCGACGCCATCGGTTTTCTGCAGGGCCACCGCCCTGATGCCCTGGTGGTGTCGCTGGGGGTGGACACCTACAAGGGCGACCCGATCAGCCAGTTCAAGCTGGACCACGAGCACTACCTGCGCATGGGCTCGATGATCGCCGCGATGGGCCTGCCCACGCTGGTGGTGTTCGAGGGCGGCTACGCCGTCGAGGAGATCGGCATCAACGCGGTGAACGTGCTGGAGGGCATGGCGAGCTGAACGTCGGCCGCCTGCCTCAGCCGATGACCGGGCGGAGCACGAACTTGCTCTCGGTGCGGGCCACGCCGGCCTCCGCTTTCAACCAGCGGATGAACGCATCCAGGCCGTCCGCCCCCGCGCAGTCGACGATGAGCGTGTAGTCGGCCGGGCCGGTGACGTAGGCGGCCAACGCCACCTCCTCGCGTTGGCGCAGGAGCTCCTCGAACTGGGCAGGGTCCACCCCCGGCGGGAGGGCCACATCGACCACGGCGCGGACATCGCGGCCGAGCACCTTGGGGTCGATGCGGGCCTGATACCCGCGGATCAGCCCGGCCGCTTCCAGCCGGCGCACCCGATCCGCCGCCGAGGACGGCGCGAGATGGACCCGTTCGGCCAGCTCGCGCCAGCTGATCCGGCCATCGCCGCGGAGGATCTCGACGATTCGCCGGTCAAGTGCATCGATTGCCGCGCTTTGTTCGGTCATCGCATCAGTGTGCACCATGAAGAGCAGTTGATCCACGGCTCCCGAGGGGCGATCATCCTCACATGATCACGAGTGTCGGAGTGCCCAAGGAGATCAAGACCCAGGAGTACCGGGTGGCGATGACCCCGGACGGGGTGCGTGAGTTCGAACGCCACGGTGTGGGCGTGTTCGTGGAGACCGGTGCCGGGGAAGGCGCCAGCTTCAGCGACGCCGACTATGTCGCCGCCGGCGCCACCATCGTCCCCACCGCCGCCGATGCCTGGGGCCAGCAGATGGTGGTCAAGGTGAAGGAACCCAAGGCCGAGGAGTTCGGCTTCCTCCGCCCCGACCTGACCCTGTTCACCTACCTCCACCTCGCCGCGTACCCGGCCGTGGCCGAGGCGCTCCTCGCGGCCGGCACGACGGCCCTCGCCTACGAGACCGTGCAGCTGCCCGGCGGTGCACTCCCCCTTCTCGCCCCGATGAGTGAGGTGGCCGGCCGCCTGGCCCCGCAGATGGGCGCCCACTACCTGGAGCGTCACAACGGTGGCCGCGGCGTGCTGATGGGCGGCGCGCCCGGAGTGCAGCCCGCCAAGGTCGTGGTGCTCGGCGCGGGCAACGTGGGCTGGAACTCGGCCTGGATCGCCGCCGGCATGGAGGCCGAGGTGGTGCTGTTCGACAAGAACCTCGACCGCCTGCGCTGGGTGGACCAGATCAACAAGGGCCGCATCGTCACCCTGGCCTCGAACCGTGGCGCGCTGGAGCGCAACATCGCCGACGCCGACCTCGTGATCGGTGCCGTGCTCGTGGCCGGCGGCCGCGCCCCGGTGGTGGTCAGCGACGACATGGTGCGCTCGATGAAGAAGGGGGCGGTCATCGTCGATGTGGCCGTGGACCAGGGCGGTTGCATCGAGACCATCCACGAGACCACCCACGCCGCACCGGTGTACGAGTTGCACGGGGTGCTGCACTACGCGGTCGGCAACATGCCCGGCGCAGTGCCGCACACCAGCACGTACGCGCTCACCAACGCCACCCTCCCCTACCAGCTCGATCTGGCGGTGCACGGTGTGGCCGAGGCCTGCCGCCGCGACGCTGCACTGGCACTGGGGCTCAACACTCACGCCGGCCAGGTCACCAACGGGCCGGTGGCCGAGTTCCTCGGCACCTCCGCTGTGGAGCCGATGACCGCCCTGGCATAGCGTGCGCCGCATGGCAACCCTCGCGTCCGAACTCGAACTCCCCCTGCTGGAAGGTCGTGGTGTCACCGACGCCGCCGACCTGCCGAGCGACGGCTGGCTGGCCCGCAACCCGTTCGGCTACGCGGTCTGGCGCTACGACGATGCCCAGGCAATGCTGCGCGACAAGCGCTGGCACAACGCCGCCGGCCGCATCCCGGAGCTGATGGGCATCACCAACGAGGACTTTCTCTCGCGCCAGCAGGTGAACATCCTGTCCGCCGAGGGCGATGTGCACCTGCGGCTGCGCCGCCTGGTGGCCCCGGCGTTCACGCCGCGTCAGGCGGATCGGCTGCGCCCGTTCATGCGCGAGGTGATCAACGGCCTCGTCGACGCCGTGGCGCCGGCCGGTCGCGCCGACGTCGTGGCCGACCTGTGCGAGCCCTACCCGATCCCGATCATCTGCGAGCTGCTCGGCGCGCCGAAGAGCGACTGGCAGCTGTTCAGCCGGCTGGCCACCGACGTGCTCGAGGTGTTCTCGCTGGACATGGCGGACAAGCTGGACACGATCATGGCCGCGCAGGACGAGTTGGCCGAGTACACGACCGCACTGATCGCGGAGCGGCGCAGCAAGCCGGCCGACGACCTGCTGACCGACCTGATCGCCGCCGAGGAGGCGGGCGACAAGTTGAGCACCGACGAGCTGATCATGATGGTCAACGCGGTCATCGTGGGCGGCACCGACACCACCCGCAACCAGCTCGGGTGCGCGCTCGGGCTGTTCGCCGACCACCCGGAGCAATGGGCGCTGCTCGCCGAGCGGCCGGAGCTCGCCTCCGCCGCGGTCGAGGAGACGCTGCGCTACTTCGGCGCGGTGCGCGGCACGGCGCGCTTCGCCAGCACCGACATCGAGTACCGCGACGTGGTGTTCCCCACCGGCACGTTCATGGCGATCGGCATCGCCGAGGCGAACCGCGACGCCGCCGTGTTCCCCCACCCCGAGACGTTCGACATCACGGCCGCGAAGGGCGAGCAGTCGCACCTCACGTTCGGCGCCGGCATCCACTACTGCCTCGGCCAGGTGTTGGCCCGGGCTGAGCTGCAGGAGGCCCTCCCCCTGTTGGCGCAGCGGATGCCGAACCTGCGCCTCGACGGGCCCACCACCTGGAAGCCCGACGGTGTGGGCATCTTCGGCCCGGCGCACATGCCGATCGCCTTCGACCCCGGCCACTGACTGGCGGGCTAGCGCC
>JBPOIX010000312.1:0-4098 GCA_052034175.1 Actinomycetota bacterium | reverse complement strand
TCCAGCTGGCAGGTGGTCACCGCCGCCGAGCCCACCCCGGAGCAATGGGCCGACCTCGAGTTCGCGTGGCAGGTGTGCGCCGCGGTCAGTTCCAACGCCATCGTCTTCGCCAAGGACCGTCAGGCGTTCGGCATCGGCGCCGGGCAGCAGAACCGGGTGGACTCCGCGCGCATCGCCACCACCCGCGCCGCCGGCCGCGCCGCCGGGGGAGTGTGCGCCAGCGACGCCTTCTTCCCCTTCCGCGACACGTTGGACCCGGCGGCGGAGGCAGGCATCCGGGCCATCATCCAGCCCGGCGGCAGTGTGCGCGACGAGGAGAGCATCGCCGCGGCGAACGAACACGGCATCGCCATGGTCTTCACCGGCGAACGCCACTTCCGCCACTAGGCAGCCGGGGCGTCAGCCGGTCGCACTGCGCGCTAGATGTCGGCTCCCGGCTCGTCGGTGTAGACGGCCTCGTCGTAGCGCTCCTCGGCCGGCACGGAGTCCAGCAACGCCTGGGTGGTGCTCGCGGCAGGAGGTTGGTCGCCGGCGTCCGTGTCGGGTGGCGCGGCGGCCGGTGCCGCCGGCGCGGCTGGCGGGGGGAATGCGCTGGCGGGTGTGGCGAACGGGATGACCGCGCTGGCCCCCATGGGGTCCACCTTCTGCTCGCCTCCCGTGGCGACATGCTCGGTCCACTTGGCGCCGTCCCAGTAGCGCAGTTGGAAGCGGCCGTAGGGGTCGTTGCGCCAGCCGGCGTCGTTGCTCATCGCGCCATCGTGGCACGTGCCCGCGGGGGCGGCGTTCACTCGCGGGTCAGTAGCCCGATCGGGCCCGGCGCGGTTGGCCGAAGATGGCCAGGCCGAGCCCGACTGCGGCCAGCGGGAGGGTGATCACCACACCGTTCGCGCGGTCGAACAACCCCCTGAGCGAGCTGAGCAGCGCCAGCGAGTTGCCGACGATCAGCAGCACCCTGCCCCACTGCCGGCGCAACACCCCGCCGATACCCGCCACCAGCCACGCCGCGCCGAGCCCGGCGAGCATGGCCCCGGCCACCGCGACGAGATCCCCGAAGACGTTGTCGTCGCCGCTGCCGACGCCGAGGAGGACGGCGAGCGCGCCGATGAGCAACAGCGGCACGGCCTCGACGATGGCGATGATCCCTGCCGCCAGCAACAGCCCTGTCCGCGGCTCGGGCGCCGCAGGTGGCGTGCCGTAGGCCACGTACGAGGGCGGCATTCCGTTCGGCCCGACCTGATTCATCCCGTGCTCCTTCCGCCGGGGAGCACCTTAGGCCGTCACCGCAGCGAGCGAGCGGGGCGGCGGGCATTCCCGGCGTGCGTGCATCTGGGCGCGATCCCGGCGAGACTGTGCCCCAGTGGCTCGCATCTCCGACCTTCTCGCCGCCGGGCGCACGTTCTCCTTCGAGTTCTTCCCGCCCAAGCACGACGCCGGTTGGCTCAGCCTCGGGCGCACCATCGCCGAACTCGAGCACCTGAACCCGGACTTCGTCAGCGTCACGTACGGAGCCGGTGGCAGCACACGCACCAAGACCGCGGACCTCGTGAGCTGGGTGCGCCGGCAGACACCGATCCCGCCGATGGCCCACCTCACGTGCATGGGCCACACCAAGGCGGACATCCGCAGCATCCTCACCGACTACCGGGCCGAGAACGTGGAGAACATCCTGGCGCTCGGTGGCGACCCGCCGAAGGAAGGCGAGGCCGCCAGCGACTACCGCTACTCCCTGGAGCTGGTGGCCGACGTGCAGGAGTTCGGTGGGTTCTCCGTCGGCGTGGCCGCCCACCCGGAGCTGCACCCGCGCTCCACCGACCGCATGGCCGACCGCCGCCACCTGGCGGACAAGCTGCGCGTCGCGGACTTCGCGATCACCCAGTTCTTCTTCGACATCGACCACTACCTGGGCATGCTCGACGACCTCTCCGCGCTCGGGGTGGACAAGCCGGTGCTGCCGGGCATCATGCCGATCAGCAACCTCGGCCAGGTCAGCCGGATGGCGCATATGAGCGGCGCCGAAGTGCCGGGGTGGGTCGTGCAGCGGATGGAGAAGGCCGGCGACGACCTCGACGAGGCGGAACGCATCGGGCTGGACATCGCCACGGAGCTCAGCGCCCGCCTGCTGGAGGCCGGCGCACCGGGGCTGCACATCTACGCCCTGAACCGCAGTTGGGCAGCGCGCGAGATCTTCCGGAACCTCGGCTTACGCCCCGACGCCTGAGCGGGCGTATGGTCGCGCGCATGCGCTCGTACGACCAGCTCTACATCAACGGCCAGTGGGTTCCCTCGAACGGCACCGGCACCCTCAGCGTCACCGACTCCGCCACGGAGGAGGTCATCGCCACCATTCCCGACGGCACCGCCGACGACGTCAACGCAGCTGTGGCCGCGGCGAAGGCGGCGTTCCCCGCCTGGAGTGCCACCTCGAAAGAGGAGCGCGCCGGCTGGCTGATGAAGATCCACGCCGGCCTCGAAGCCCGCACCCAGGAGATCGCCGAGACGATCGCCAAGGAAGTGGGCATGCCGCTGATGCTCAGCAACCTCATCCAGGCCGGCCTCCCGAAGGCCAACTTCGCCATCGCCGCCCAGCTGCTCGGCAGCTACGAGTTCGAGACGCAGGTCGGCAACAGCCTGGTCGTGCGCGAGCCGATCGGTGTGGTCGGCTGCATCACCCCGTGGAACTACCCGCTGCACCAGATCGCCCTCAAGGTGGCGCCGGCCATGGCCGCGGGCAACACCGTCGTGCTCAAGCCGAGTGAAGTGGCGCCGATCAACGCCTTCATCCTCGCCGAGGTCATCAGCGAGGTCGGCCTGCCTGCCGGCGTGTTCAACCTGGTCACCGGCGTCGGCCCGGTGGTGGGCGAGGCCATCAGCGGCCACCCGGACATCGACATGGTCAGCTTCACGGGCAGCACCCGAGCCGGCAAGCGCGTCGCCGAGGTGGCCAGCCAGACCGTGAAGAAGGTGGCCCTGGAGCTGGGTGGCAAGAGCCCCAACGTCATCCTCGCCGACGCCGACTTCTCCAAGGCCGTGGCGGACGGTGTGGGCAAGTGCTTCCTCAACAGCGGCCAGACGTGCACCGCCCTCACCCGCATGATCGTGCCCCGCGAGCGCCTGGCCGAGGTGGAGCAGATCGCCGCCGCTACCGCTGCCGCGTTCACCCCCGGCAACCCGTTCGAGCAGACCAGCCGTCTCGGGCCGCTCGTGTCCGCCGCCCAGCGCGACCGGGTGCGCGGCTTCATCAACAAGGGCATCGAGGAAGGCGCCACCCTCATCGCCGGTGGCCCCGACGCCCCCGAGGGCCTGGAGCAGGGCTACTTCGTGGCCCCCACCGTGTTCTCCAACGTCACCCGGGACATGACGATCGCCCGCGAAGAGATCTTCGGGCCGGTGCTGTCGATCATCCCGTACGACACCGAGGAGGAGGCCGTGGAGATCGCCAACGACACGATCTACGGCCTCGCCGGTGGCGTGTGGGGCGAGGCGGATCATGCGAAGGCCGTGGCCCGCAAGATCCGCGCGGGCCAGGTGGAGGTCAACGGCGGGCCGTTCAACGTGATGGCACCGTTCGGTGGCTACAAGCAGAGCGGCCTCGGCCGCGAGGCCGGCAAGTACGGCATGGAGGAGTTCCTCGAGGTGAAGTCGCTCCAGCTGTGAGCTGAGGCTCACGTGAGGTGACGCGGCGCGGCCGTGCGCTTCCGCCAGACTGGTGGACCGCATGGCCGCGCTCACCGCACCCGTCGCCGAGCAGCTGGAGCACCCAGCGCTGCGGCAGCAACAGGTGAACCGCGTGCCGTACCTCCCCGGCCTGGACGGGTTGCGTGCCCTGGCGGTGATCGCGGTGATGGTGTACCACGCCGACCACGCCTGGCTCAGCGGCGGGTTCCTCGGTGTCGAGGTGTTCTTCGTCATCTCCGGCTACCTGATCACCCTGCTGCTGATCAGCGAGAAGGACCGCACCGGTCGGGTCAGCCTGCGCCACTTCTGGCTGCGCAGGGCCAAGCGCCTGCTTCCCGCGCTGTACTTCGTGGTGCGTCCCGCGCTGGCCATCTCCCTGGCCCTTTTCCGCGCCCGCCCGATGGGCTCCCTGCGGGGGGATTT
>JBPOIX010000252.1:0-22576 GCA_052034175.1 Actinomycetota bacterium | reverse complement strand
CACCCCGACGATGACGTTGGCGCCGTCACCGGCCAGCAGTTCGTGGTTGGCCTTGCGGTCCTCGTCCACGCGGGCCTCGAGCCCCTTGACTCCCCCGCCCCGCTCGGCGGCGGCGCGGTCAGCGCCGACGCCTGCGGAGTCGTTGAAGGTGCCGTCGCCGCGACCGCCGGTGTCGAAGGCGATGCCGGCCACGATGGCCTCGCCGCCACCCATGGTGGTGTCGGAGCCCATCGTGGTCTCCGTGCCCATGGTGGTGTCGGTGCCATCCGTGGTGTCGGTGGCGTCGGTGTCCTCGGTGGCCTCGGTGGTGCTGGTGGCGGCTTCTTCGTCGTCGCCGCACGCAGCAGCGATCAGACCAAAGCTCGCGACCAAGGCCAGCGCGGCAAAGCGCTTGCTCTTGCGCATGTTGGTTCTCCCCCTTGGAGTATTGGGTGATGGATGGAATATCCGCTCCACACGATAGCCGCGTTGGCATGGTCACTGTTCCTCACCCACGCGCTCGTAACATTGTGACGATTCTCGATGGCGAACGGCGCACGACACCCTCAGCATCCCCGCCCGCGGGTGAACGCGCGCACCTACATGGTGCGCCGCGCCGTCGCGTTGGTGCTGGTGGTGGCCCTCGGGGTGGGGCTGTACACCCTTGTCGGGGCATTCGTCGGAGGCGATGACGCGCCGGCGGCCACGGTTGGCTCGCCGGTCACCGTCACGGTCGTCAACGACGGTGTGACACCAACCACACTCGGCGCCACCACCACCTCCACCCTTCCACCCAAGGAACAGACCGTTCCGACGGCCGCCGACCCGGCCGAGTTGTTGATCATCGGCGACAGTGATGCCGGCACGTTCGGGCCCTATCTGGAGACCCTCATGGACCAGACGGGCATCGTCGCCACGACCCTCGAGTACGAGGTGTCCACCGGTTTGTCGAGGGCGGACTACTTCGACTGGGCGGCCCACATGCGCGACGTGCTCCCTCCGGTGAACCCGGACATCGTGGTCGTCACCTTCGGCGGCAACGACGCCCAGGCCATCGGCAACCCGGACGGTTCATGGGCCATCGAGTACGTCCCCGCCTCGGGCGACCGCGACGACGAGTGGAAGGCCATCTACGCCGAGCGCGTCGGCGCGGCGATGGACTACCTGTCGGCCGACAATCGCACGCTGATCTGGGTTGGCATCCCCAACGACGACAACCCCGAGGTCACGGCGCGGCTGCAGGTGCAGGACGAAGTGGTCCGCGCCGAGGCGGCGAAGCGGCCGCATGTCGTGTTCATCGACACCTGGGCGCGCTTCAGCGGAGTCAATGGCGGCTGGGCGGAGTACCTCACCGACCCGCGCGACGGTGTGGGCAAGGACGTCCGCGCGGACGACGGCTTCCACCTCAACGTCACGGGCGCCGAGATTCTGGCGCTCGACATCGCCGAAGCGGTCCGCGCCGAGTTGCGCAACCGCGGCGCCAACATCTGACCGCGCCCCACCCGGCCGCCCGGCGAACCTTGCGCCCACAACTGTGATGTCGCAGATCGCTACGTGGCCACCTGTGAAACCGCAGTTGTGCGCACAAGGGTCTGCCCGGCAGGAAGTTCGCTCGGGTGAGCCGGGCAGTGAGGGAGGCGGTGAGGGAAGCGGTGAGGGCGCCGTGGTGATGTCGACGCATGCCCCGCCCTGCCGCACCGCTCACCTTTCTCCGACGCCTCGACGAACTGCACCGGGTGGTCCAGTCGATCAGTGGGGAGGTCTGGGTGGCGGGTGTGACGGCGGCGGCGCTGCTCGGCTTCGACGGCTACGACCTGAAGGCGCCGTTCCACCTGGCGGTGCGCCACGACCGGGTGGTCCACCGCCACGGGGTGATCCTCCACCGCCTGCGCGACATCGACCGGCTGGACACGACGAAGGCGATGGGCCTGCCGTGCCTCAGCGCCACTCGTGTGCTGATCGAGTTGGCGGCCACGGAGCGGCCGAAACGGTTGACGACCGCCCTCGACAGCGCGTTGCGTGACGGGTGGACCGCGGAGCAGTTCCTTCATCGCCGGCTGGTCGCACTTCGCCGACGGGGCCGGAAGGGCCCGACCCAGCTGTTGTCGGTGATCGCCGGTGCCGAAGCCAGCCGCGGCGGCCACTCGTTCCTCGAGCGCGAGTTCCTCGAGTACCTGGCGCAGGAGGGGTACCCGCGGCCGCTGACCCAGCAGGTGCTGGCGCGTCGGGGCAGGAAGTTGGTGCGCGTCGACGTGCGCTTCCCGGCCACCAATGTCGTGGTCGAGCTCCTCGGCTACACGTTCCATCGCAGCCCGATGCAGATGCAGGACGACACCGAGCGCGTCACCCGCCTGCAACTGGCCGGCTTCCTGGTGCTGCAGTTCACCTACCTGGACGTGGTGACTCAGTCCGACCGCCTCCGCCGCGACCTCGCCGACGCCCTCCCGAACATGGTTGCGCGCTCAACCGCGACATCACGGAAACGTACGTAGCGAACTGTGAAGCCGCGGTTGTGCCCGCAACATTCGCGGGGACGGGGACGGGGACGGGCCGGGGACGATGGCCGCGACCGGGGACGGGCCGGGACCGGGGCCGGGGATGATGGCCGCGGCCGGGGGACGATGGTCGCGGGGACCGGGGCGGAGGGACGGGGGGCTACTGCTGGCGGCCGCGGGATTGGATGGCGGCTCGGCGGGCCTCGACTCGCTCGGGGCTGAACTGGGTGCGCTGCCAGTGGCTGGCGTTGCGGCCTTCGATGGCCCAGCCGTCGTCTTCGGCGGTGATCTCGGAGTAGGTGACCTTCATCTGTCGCACCCCGTCCTGGTCGTTGCCGATGATGTCGAGCGCCAGGCGACGGGTGAACGGCATCAGGTCGGTGTGCGACACCACATGGTTCACCAGCCCGAACTGCAGCGCTTCCTCGGCGCCCATGAAGTTGCCGGTGTAGCTCATCTCCCGCGCCCGGCGCACGCCGACGGCTTGAGGCAGCAGCACGGTGAGGCCCCAACCGGGCATCACCCCCACCCGCGAGTGGGTGTCGCCGAACTTGGCGAACTCGCTGGCCACGAGGAAGTCGCAGTTCAGCGCCAGTTCGAAGCCGCCGGTGATGGCCACCCCGTTCACTGCACCGATGAGCGGCTTGGTGAGAGAGGGGAACGGCCCTCGCCGGCCACCGGCGTTCGGCCGCCCGTCCGCCCCCGACCCCGCGCCGAGGTTGCCCCCGGTGGACCCGAGCTCCTTCAGGTCGAGGCCGGCGCAGAACGCCGGGTCGGTGCCGGTGAGGATGATGACGTCCACGTCCGGGTCGGCATCGGCGGCGGCCAGTTGCTGCGGCAGGAGGCGCAGAACGGCGGACGACAAGGCATTGCGGGCCTCGGGCCGGTTGAGGGTGATGGTGGCGATGCGCTCGCTCACCTGGAGGAGGACGACGTCGTCGGGCATGCGCCGAACGATGCCACAGGCGGCGGCGACGGCTCGCAGCGGAGCCCGGTGCGGCCTTCCTCCGCCTCTGCCATCCGCCGCGTGCGGCCGCTACGGTGCTGCCATGTCTCTCGTGCTCGTCGATGTGGCCGACGGTGTCGCCACGCTCACCCTGAACAACCCGGCCGAACGCAACACGCTGACGGCCCCGATGGTGGCCGAGATCCTCGCGGCCATGGACCGCATCGAAGCCGACCCCGGCATCGGTGCACTGGTGGTCACGGGCGCGGCCCCCGCCTTCTGCGCCGGCGCCAACCTCGGCAACCTGGCCGAGAGCAGCAAGGACAGCCTGGGCACGATCTACGAGGGCTTCCTGCGCATCGCCCGCAGCCCGCTGCCCACCCTGGCAGCGGTGAACGGTGCCGCCGTCGGCGCGGGCATGAACCTGGCACTCGGGTGCGACGTGCGCTTGGCGGCCAAGCGAGCCAGGTTCGACACCCGCTTCCTGCAGATCGGCATCCACCCCGGCGGCGGCCACACCTGGATGCTGCGCCGCATCGTCGGCCCCCAGGCCACCTTCGCCGGGGTCGTATTCGGCGAGGTGATGGACGGCGCCGAGGCCGAGCGCGTCGGCCTGGTGCACCGGTGTGTGGAGGACGACCAACTGCTGGCCGCCGCGCATGAGATGGCCGCCCGCGCGGCCAGCGCCCCGCGCGAGTTGGTGATCGAGGTGAAGAAGACGATCCAGGAGATGGCCGACATCGCCACCCACCCTGAGGCGGTGGACCGCGAGCTGACCCCTCAGGTCTGGAGCACCCGGCAGCCATGGTTCGCCGAGCGCATCGCCGCCCTGCAGAAGAAGATCAGCTCCAAGGGCTGAGCGCGCCACGTGCCCGGGGGCCACGAGCCGTCGACCGCAGGCCGTGGGTGAAAGCGCACAGAACTGTTACCCAAAGTCCCTTCCTGGACACCTCGATGTGATCTACCGTTCGCGTACGGCAGAGCCGTACGTTCCGATTGAACACAAACGGAGGTACTCATGAGCCAGCGCCACCGCAGCCAGGATTCGGCCCCGATGCCGAAGATGGACATGCGAGCACACGCCCACAACGAGCGGCACCGCATCAACAGCGAGTTGCAGTCCGTTGCGGCGCAGGTGAGTGCGGGAACTGAACCGGACGAGGTTCACGAGCCGGGCCGGGCCTGGGTGCCCGATCACCACCACAAGCCGATCAAGGGCAGCGCGGGCAAGTCGCTGCGCCACTGGAAGGTGAAGGCGTGGAAGCGCCGCAGCACCGTGCGCAAGGCCAAGGCGCAGGCGTTCCGCGTCACCGCCGAACAAGCCTGATCACTCGCGGGCAGGCCCGGCCGCATCGGCCCGGCCGCGCCGGCCGGGCCGGGCTGCACCAGCCCGCTACAGCCAGGTGCTGCCCAACTCTGCGGCGCGCTCGTGCCACTCTTCGGCGGTGACCGCGTAGCGCACATGGTCTTCCCAGACGCCGTTGATCTCCAGGAAGCGCAGCGCTACACCTTCCTCGCGGATGGACAACACCTCGACGACCCGTCGGCTGTTGGCGTTGCGCGGCACGATGCAGATCTCCACACGGTGCAGGTGCAGCTGTTCGAAGGCGAACCGTAGGAGCACCACGACGGCCTCGGGCACGTAGCGGTTGCCGGCGCAGCGCTGGTCGATCCAGTAGCCGATCGTGGCGGTCTGCTGGGCGCCACGCACCACACCGTTGAGGTTCACCTCGCCCGCCAGGCGGCCGTCGACGAACAGCCCCATGCCATAGGCGGAGCCCATCTGCCGGTCGCGGTCGCGGGCATGGCAGCGGGAGGAGAACGCGTCGCGGTCGCGGATGGGGTCGGCCAAGCCGGCCGGACGGAGGGGCTCCCAGCGGGTGAGCCACTGGTCGTTGTGGACGCGGACCTCCCGCCACCCCTCCCAGTCCGTCGGGGTGAGCGGGCGGAGCATGATCCGCCTGCCGTAGAGGCGGATGGCCGCGGCCGGCATGGACGGGTGGTGTGGGCGGGCGCTGCTCATGCGTGCACCACGAGGTGCGGGGGGCGGTAGCGGCGGGTGAGCGCCACGAGCGCGCAGCACGCACCCACGACCTGCCCTACCCATGCCGGTGGAAGGCCGGGGTTGTGGGCCCTGTCCCGCGCTGCCTCGGTGGCGACGGTGCGGAAGACGTCCTCCAGCGCGTCGGGTGTCAGCAAGAACGGCAGCTCGACCGGCCCGCCGACCTCGACCGCGCACACGACGTGCGCGCCTTCGCCGCGCACATGGATGGAGTCGGCGAAGGCGGCCATCGGCAGCTCGCGGTCCACGTCGTCGAGATGGTCGAGCACGAAGCCGATGGCGTTGGTGAGGTCGGCGGCGGCCGGCGGGTCTCCGGGCAGCATGCGCGCCAGCGCCACCGGACCAGCGGGCACGACGTGCACGCCACCACCGATGGTGAACGTCAGGTGCTCCGCCTCGAGGTGCACGTCCAGTGCGGTCATCGGGCGTCCTCCAGGTGGGCCTGCACCCACCTGCCGACGGGGTCGTCGCCACCTGCCAGGTACCAGGCGTAGTGCGCGTGAAGGCACTTCACCCCTTCGCGAGTGCCCGCCACCCCACCGGTGGGGCGCGGCCCGGCATGCCCTGCCGGGAGTGCCTGCTCGCGCTCGGCGGCGTAGCGGGCGTGGGCGGCGGCCACCTCGGCCGGGGGCACTTCCGCCTCGGCCTGGCGCACCCCGCCCGCGGCTTCCAGCCGGCTGACGAGGAGGGTGGCCTGCTTGCCCACCAGCCAGTAGCGGGTCGGCATCGGCGTGCCGTCGTCGAGCAACGGAGCGTTGCGCAACACCACGGGGTCGCCATCCGCGGTTCGGACGACGACCTCGAACTCGCCGGCAGGGGCGCGCCCGAGCAAGGCCACCACGCGCTCGTGGTCGTGCTCGGCGGTGGGAGGCACGGGAGGGGAGCTACTTGCGCAGACGGCGCAGGACCAGCAGCAGCACGACGAGGCCGCCGAAAAGGGGCAGCAGGCGCTTGAGCACCGCGCCGCCGGCAACGTCGGAGAGCTCGATCGGAGCAGCAGCCGGCCCATCGATGGTGCGCACCTTCGACCCTGCCGCACCTGTACCGGCACTGGCACCAGGCGCCGCGTCGGCGGCGGCATCGGCCTGCGCCGCCTCAGAGGGCGCCGCCTCCGCCGGGGTCGCGCCGGCCGGCTGGCCTGCCGCGCCGTCCACCGGGACGGCCTTCTCCTGCTCCAGCATGGTGTTGAGGTTGTGGGCGAACTGCCCCATCAGCTTCTCGCTGACGTCGCCCATGATGCCGCGCCCGAACTGGGCCACCTTGCCGGTGATGTGCAACTCGGTGCTGACGACACACTTGGTGACCTCGGCCGACACCTCTTCCAGTTGGGCGGTGATCAATGCATCGGCGTTGCCCTTGCCCGTGGTGTCCCGGCCCTGGCCCTTGAGCACCGCGCGGTGGTTGGCGTCGTCGCGCTCCACGAAGTGGGCCTGCCCCTTGAACGCGGTGGAGATCGGGCCGAGCTTGACCTTCACCACTCCGCGGTAGATGTCGCCCTCGATCTCCTGCAGTTGCGCGCCCGGCATGCAGGGCGCGATGCGCTCGACGTCGGTGAGGACCGCCCAGGTCTGGGCGATCGGGCGGTGCACCACGAACTCGTTCAGCAGCTTTTCCATCGCTCCAGATCCTCCAGCGTGTCGATATCGGCCCCTGAGCCTAGGCACTCCACGCGACAGACCCACGACGGGTGTGCACGGATGACCTCCCTGGCACCGACGTCGCCGGCCGTGGGCAGCAACGACCAGACGGCCCGGCCGAGGCGGACGGGGTTGGGCCCGAGCTTGCCGTCGTACACGGCCACGACGACAGGGCAGTCGCGGTCGGCGTCGCGCACCGCCTGCCACGTTTCGGTGGGAATGAATGGTTGGTCGGCCAAGCCGACGGTGAGGGTGTCAGCCCCGACGCTGCGAGCGGCGGCCACCGCGGCCTGTAGGGATGTCGACTGCCCTTCCTTCCAGCTCGGGTTGTGCACGACGGTGACCTGCGACGGGAGGTGCTCGACGGCGAGCTCCGCGGCACCCGTCACGAGGACGACATGGTCGAAGCCGGCGCCGAGCACTGCCTCCAGCGAGTGCTGCCAGACGGGCCGGCCGCGCAGCACCGCGAGGAGCTTGTGCCGGTCGCCCTGGAAGCGTGTGCCGCCACCGGCGGCGAGGAGCGCGGCGACGGTGGGCACGAGCGCACTGTACGGCCGGGCGGGGGCCGTCGTGGCCTCGAACGGACATGACGAAATCATGACGAAATAGTTGCGGTCACGTTGATTGTTTCAATTGGATGACGCTAACTTGTCATCCGTTACAACGGCGGGCTGGTCCATTCGTGGGCGACCGGACGGCGGAGTGGCAGCTGCGGTGGCGCTCCCGTGTGGCGCCGGCGCCGTGAAAGAGGGCGGACCTCGATCACGACCCACGGCACGGCCTACGGGCCATGCCGACCACCGAGAAAGGAACGTCACCCACATGACGCTTCGCCGAATCGCACTCGCTACCAGCCTTGCCACCGCCCTCTCGTTGGGCGTGCTCGCACTGCCGGCCGCTGCAGCCCCCGCCACCACCTCCGTGGCCCCCACCTACACCTTCACCGGCAAGGACCCGCTCGCCACCTTCGCCGATGCGGCGATGAACGCCTGGCTGGAGTACAGCGTCAACGGTTCCAGCAAGGGCCTCACCGATTTCAACAAGCTGCGCGACGCGCTGGCTCTGGAGGCCGCTCGCCGCGTCGGCGCCGACGGGGCCCGCATGCAGGCCGCGTGGCGCAACGCCGACCAGCGCCACCAGGTCGTGCTGATGGCTGCCATGACACAGCTCGGCACGCCGTACAAGCGCAACACGAGCAAGCCGGGCGTCGGCTTCGACTGCTCGGGCCTCACCACATGGGCGTACGCCCAGGTCGGCGCCACCCTGCCGCGCCAGAGCCGGAGCCAGATCAACCTCGTGAAGCGGGTCACCCAGGCCACGGCGCAAGCCGGCGACCTGGTGTACTACCCCGGCCATGTGATGCTCTACCTCGGGGTGGACAACTTCATCCTGCATGCGCCGTTCACCGGGCGCACCGTGGAGTTCTCGCACATCAAGGCCAACCGCGCCGGTTCGGCGCTGTACGGCAACCCGCTCGGCTGACACCCGCTCGCTCTGCTGCGACAGGCAGCGGGCCGCTCAGGAGTGGATCGGCCCGCTGCCGTCACGCAGGCTCGGCACACCTCGCCCGGTCCTGCGGGCAATGATCTCGGCGCAGATGCTGACGGCAGTCTCTTCCGGAGTGCGCGCCCCGAGGTCCAGCCCGATCGGCGACATCAGGCGGGCGAGCTGCTCGGGCCGGTCGATGCCCGCCTCTGCCAGCCGCTCCAGCCGGGTGGCGTGAGTGCGCCGGCTGCCCATCACCCCGATGTATCCGGCCGCCGTGCCGAGCGCACCGCTGACGGCGGGCACATCGAACTTGGGGTCGTGGGTGAGGATGCAGACCGCGTCCCGCTGCCCCAGTGTGTGGCCGCGGCGTTCGAACAGAGAGCCGGGCCAGCTGACCACTACCTCGTCGGCCATGGGGAAGCGGCGGCGGGTGGCGAACACCTCGCGCGCATCGCACACGGTGACGCGGTAGCCGAGCACCTTGGCCACCTTGGCCAACGCTGCCGTGAAGTCCACCGCGCCGAAGATCCACATCTGCGGCGGTGGCGACCAGCTCTCCACGAACACGCTCACCGTCGGGCTGTCCGCGAGGTCCTCCGGGGTGGTCTCGCCCCGTGTTCCGTAGTGCCGCACTCCGCTGCGGCCGGCTTCCAGCTCCGCCAGGGCGTCGCGCCCGACGATGCGGTCCAGCTCCTCGTGGCCGATGCTGCCCTCGGCGGCACCCGTCGAGGTGACGAGCAGCTTGGCGCCCACGCCAGGGCCGGCGATGACGGTGACGAGGGCCACCGGTTGGTCCTCCCGCAGCAGGGTGCGCAAGCGTTCGTACAGCGTCATGGTCACCAGTCCAGCGGCTCGACGAACAGGCGGATGGTGCCCCCGCACGTGAGGCCGACGGCGAACGCGTCGTCGTCGCTGTAGCCGAAGGTGACGACGCGGGCGGGTTGTTCGCCGGCGAGGATGGCGAGCGCCTCGCCGACCACTGCGCCTTCCACGCACCCGCCGCTGACGCTGCCGACGACCTCGCCGTGTTCGTTGACCGCCATCGCCGCACCCGGGTCGCGTGGGCCGGAACCCTCGATGTCCACCACCCGCGCCACGGCAACCCGCAGCCCGGCCGCACGCCACCGATCGATGTCGTCGAGCAGGTCCTTCATGCCACACCTCGTTGGGTGCCGCAGCGACCGCGGCGGGGTACTTCGGCAGCGATGACCGCAGCGAGTTCGTGCATCGCCGCCAGGCTATGTCCTTCGACGAAGTCGTCGACGTACGGCAACGCGGCGGCCATGCCGCGGGCCAGCGGGGCATACCCGGGGGTGACCTTGAGCGGGTTGACCCAGATCAGGTGATACGAGATGCGCTGCAGGCGGTGCATCTGCTCGGCCAGCACCTCCGGGTCGCCGCGGTCCCACCCGACGCTGAGCACCACCACGATCGCCCCGCGGGCCATGCCACGCACGCCCCACTGGTCGTTGAAGGTGCGCAGGCACTCGCCGATGCGGGTGCCGCCGCTCCAGTCCAGCACTCGGCGCCCGGCCTCGGCCAGCGCCTTGTCCGGGTCGCGACTGTGCAGCTCCTTCGTCATGCGTGTGAGGCGGGTGCCGATGGCGAAGGCCTCGACGCGCTGGCGGCCGCTGACCGCGGCGTGCACGAACCGCAGCATGGCCCGGGCGTAGGGCTCCATCGACCCGCTGATGTCCAGCAGGAGGACGAGGCGCCGCATGCGCGGCCCGGGCTCCTGCCAGTGGCGCCGGATGGGCTCGCCACCGCTGCGCAGTGCGGAACGCAGGGTGGCCTGCAGGTCCGGGCGCCGACCGTGAGGGTTGCGGCGGTGACGGAACGAACGGCGCGGCGGGCCCACGAAACGCAGGCGGACCATCAACTCCTGGGCCAGCCGCAACTCGTCGTGGTCGTAGTCCGCGAAGTCCTTGTGGCGCAGCACTTCCATCGCCGAGAAGCGCAGGGTGAGGGTGGGGTCGTCGTTCGGCGGGGGTGCGGCGCCGTCGTCGCCGTCGTCACTGTCGTCGTCGACGGCGAGGGTGATGCGCAGCGGTTCCTCCTCGGCCACTTCCTGCAGCGTGCCGTCCAGCGCGGACGTCCAGAACGCGGCGAACGCCCGGTCGTAGACGGGGATGTCCTCCGGATGGCGCAGCAGGGTGGCGCGACCCGCCCAGTAGACGTCGTCCCGGGAGTCCAGCCGCAGGCGACCGAGCGCGTCGACGAATGTCAGCACATGGCCGAGCGGCACTCGCAGGCCGGCGCCGCGCAGCACCCGCCCGAAGGCGACCGCCATCCGCTCGGCGTTCAACTGCGGGCGAAACCGCGCTCGACGGCCTGATGCACCAGGGCGGGCAGGCCGTGCTGGCGGGTGCGCTCCTGGTCCTCGCGGTACTTGAGCACCGTGCCCAGGGTGGCTGCCACCACCGCGTCGTCGAGTTCGGTCACGCCCAGCGCGGCCAACGCCTGCGCCCAGTCGATGGTCTCGGCGACGCCCGGCGGCTTGTAGAGGTGCAGCTCGCGCAGGCCTTCGACCGCCGCGGCCACCTGCCGGGTGAGCCGGTCGAGTGCCTGCGGGACCCGCATGCGCACGATGCGCACTTCGCGCTCGAAGTCCGGGTGTTCCACCCAGTGATAGAGGCAGCGCCGCTTCAACGCGTCGTGGACGTCGCGGGTGCGGTTGCTGGTGAGGATGACGATCGGCGGGCGGACTGCGGTGAAGCGGCCGAGTTCGGGGATGGTGATCTGGTACTCGCTCAAGACCTCGAGCAGGTAGGCCTCGAACTCGTCGTCGGCGCGGTCCACCTCGTCGATCAGGAGAACCGGTGGAGTTTCGACGTTGGTGTCGATCGCCTGCAGCAGGGCCCGCTTGAGGAGGAATCGCTCGTGGTACAGCTGCTCTTCCAGCGCGCTCGTGGTGAGCCCGAGCGATTCGCCGGTGGCCTCGGCGGCACGCAGGTGGAGCAGCTGGCGGCTGTAGTCCCAGTCGTACACGGCCTGGCTGACGTCGATGCCTTCGTAGCACTGGAGGCGGATGAGCTCCCCGCCCGTCCAGCGGCTCAGCACCTTGGCGACCTCGGTCTTGCCGACTCCGGCTTCGCCCTCGAGCAGGAGTGGGCGTTGCAGGGTGATGGCGAGGTAGATCGACGTGGCGAGGCCTTCGTCGGCGATGTAGCCGTGGGCGGCAAGCGCCGCCGCGACCTCGGTGGGGTTGGCGATGGACAGCGGCATTGTGGTGCAGGTTAGAGCCGGGTGGCATGCTGGTGCTCGATGGGCCCCCGATCCCGCACCTCGAATCGAACCGTGCGCGTCCATGCGCCCGCAGCCACGCGCGTGGTCGTGGCAACGGCGGAGGGTTCCGTGGAGGCTGTGCGGGCCGCCGACGGCCGGTGGGTCGCCACTCTCGATGCGGCCGACGGCGACGCATATTGGTTGGTGGTGGACGACGGCCCGCCCCTGGTGGACCCCCACGCATGGGACGTCGCGCTCACCGCGGACGGGCCGCGCAGCGTGTTCCGCGCCCCGTGGCCGGCGCACCCCCAGGCCGCCCCGTTGGCCGCTGCGCCCGTGGTGTACGAGCTGCACGTGAAGGGCTTCGGCGGCGGGTACCTCGGATGCATCGACCGCCTGGATCATGTGGCGTCCACCGGGGCCACGGTCATCGAGCTGCTGCCGGTGCACCCGTTCGAGGACGATGTGAACTACTGGGGGTACATGCCTCTGGTCTGGGGTGCCGTGCATCGCGGCTATGCCGCGCAGCCCGAACGTGCCGCGGACGAGCTGACCCAGCTGGTTGCTGCGGCGCACCAGCGCGGCCTGCATGTGTGGCTGGACGTGGTGTTCAACCACACGGGCGACGACGGGCTGCAGCACCCGGTCCGCACCCTGCGTGGGCTGGACGCCTCCGGCCTGTACCGCCACCATCCCGACGGCCGGCCGTTCAACGACAGTGGCTGCGGCAACGACATCGACCCGTCTCATCCCTATGTGCGTGAGCTGGTGCTCGAGGGCCTCGACCGACTGGCGGACCTCGGCGTGGACGGGTTCCGCTTCGATCTGGCCTCGCTGCTCACCCGCGACGGTGGAGGCCTGGTGGACCTGATCACGGAGTGGGGTGCCCGCCGCGGGGTGGCCCTCGTGGCCGAGCCGTGGGACCTCGGCGCCTATCAGGTGGGCCGTGGCTGGCCGTGGCCGACGTGGTGGCAGTGGAACGACCGCTTCCGCGACGACGTTCGCGGGTTCCTGCGTGGTGAACACGGGCTGGTCCACGCGGTTCGCCAACGTGTGCAGGGCAGCCCGGACCTGTTCGGGGCGGACGGGCCTGGGCGCAGCCTGAACTTCGTGGCGGCCCACGATGGCCTCACCCTGCACGACCTCACCACGCTCACCAGCGATCGTCATCACGCCTGGGACTGCGGCCCCGAGCTGCGCCTGCAGCAGTTGCAGAACTACTTCACCCTGCTCCTGCTCTCCGCGGGCGGGGCGATGTGGGTGATGGGCGACGAGTTCGGGCGCACCCAGCACAACCACGACAACCCGTACAACATCGACGGCCCACTCACCTGGGTGGACTGGGGGGCCGCGGGGGAGTGGCACCGGCTGACGGCGTTCGTGCGCGAGCTGACTGCGCTGCGGCGAGCGCACCCGCCGCAGGCCTTCCGCTTCTACGGCGTCGGCCCACAGATCGACGAGGGGTTCCTGTCGCACTCGCTCGCATGGTGCAGCGGCGGCCTGTACGTGATGGCGAACGCATGGTGGGAGCCGCTGACGTTCGAGGTGCAGGAGCCGGGGGAGTGGAGGGTGGTGCTGGCCACGGCTGTTGCCCAGGCCCAGGCCCAGGCCCGCGCCGCCGGGGTCGACGCTGGGCGGGCCGGCAGGTACACGCTGGCGCCGCGGTCGGTGGTGGTGTTGCAGCGCATCGGTGCGTAGTTTGCAGCCGGGGTGGGTTGCTGTTGCCGCCGTGCCCCGCCGCGTCACGGGTGGCCGTGCGCGGGTGGCCGTCGTGCTCCCGCGTTCAACTCAGTTCGATTTCGATTCCGCCGCTCGGGCTGCTCGGCCGACCACGCAGAACTCGTTCTCTTCCGGGTCGTGGAGCACGAGCGTGTGCTCGCTGCCCTGGTGGACGGCAAGGCGGGCGCCGAGCGCCGTCAAGCGGTTGACTTCCGCGTCCGTGTCGTCCGCATCCAGGTCGAGGTGCATTCGGTTCTTCGCCGACCGCGCCTCGGGCACCCGTTGGAACCACAACCGCGGCGCGCCCTTGGGCCCCTCGACCAGCACGGTCGGGTCGTCCTCCGGGCTGTCGATGCCGAGGCTTCGCAGCCGGGCGAGCTCGCGTTCGTCGTACGGAGCAACCGAGTAGCCGTCCAGTGCCGCGGCCCAGAAGCGAGCCAACGACGCCGGGTGGGTGGCGTCGAACACGATGTCTCGCAGGCAGGCCATGGAGACAGCCTCGCGCGCCGACGCAGCTAGGAGTCGAAGCCCAAGCCGAAGCGGTCCAGACCACGCAGCCACAGGTTGCGCTTGCCGGTCTTGTCCTCGCGCTCCAGCGAGTAGCGCGTCGCCTGGATGCCGATGAAGCGGAACGGCTCGGGCGGGAACGGGATCGGCTTGGTCTTGACGAACTCGGTCTCTGTGGCCTTGCTGCGCTTGCCGTCCAGCAGGTCGAGCATCACCTCGGCGCCGAAGCGGGTGGCCGCCACACCTAGCCCGGTGTAGCCGACGGAGTACGCCACGCGGCCCTGCCACGCCTTGCCCCAGAACACACTGAACCGGCTGCAGGTGTCGATGACGCCACCCCAGGTGTGGGTGAACTTCAACCCTTCCAGCTGGGGGAAGGTGTCGAAGAAGTGCTTGCTCAGCTTGGCCCACGTCTCCGGGCGGCTCTCGAACTCGCTGTTCATCTTGCCGCCCCAGTAGTAGATGACGTCGTAGCCACCCCACAGGATGCGGTTGTCCTCGGTGAGTCGGTAGTAGTGGAACTGGTTGCTGATGTCGCTGAGCCCCTGCCGGTTCGCCCACCCGATCTCGGCCAGCTGGGCGTTGGTGAGTGGCTCGGTGACCATGCAGTAGTCGTACACGGGGGCCACATAGTGGCTGATACGGGTGAGTAGCGGCTTGAAGGCGTTCGTGGCCAGGGCCACCCGGCCGGCGCGGATGCGGCCGAGCGGGGTGGTGACCAGCACGCCCACGCCGTCCTTCTCGATGGAGGTGGCCTTGGTGTCCTCGTAGATCCGCACGCCGAGGGACATCGCGGCGGCCTTCAAGCCCCACGCCAGGCGGGCGGGGTCCACCAGCGCGGCGCGGTCCTTGCGCCACAGGCCACCGAGGTACGCGGGCGAGTTCACCTGCGCCCTCATCGCCTGCTCGTCCAACAGCTCCACCTTCTGGCCGAGCGCGCGCAGCTGGGTGAAGTCCTCCCGCAGCTCGTCGAAGTACGACGGTGAGTGGAACGTGGTGGCGATGTCGATGACGCCCGTGCGTTCGTAGTCGCAGTCGATGTTGTAGCGCGTGATCGCGGCTTCGATGTCGTTGAGGTTCTTCAACCCCAGCTCTTCCAGGAGGGGCAGCTCCTGCGGGAAGCGCTCCTGCCCGTTGGCCACGCCGTGGGTGAGGCTGCTCTCCATGAACCCACCGTTGCGGCCGCTGGCCTGCGAGCCCACCTCATGCGCGTCGATCAGCACGACGTCGCGGCTGGGGTCGCGCTCCTTGGCGATGATGGCCGTCCACAGCCCGTTGTACCCGCCACCGACCACGCACAGGTCGCAGCTCTCGGTGCGCACCAATGTGGGGTTGCTGTCCGGCTCGTCCGCATCGTCGTACCAGTACGGGTACGGGTCCGCGTCCGCGATCGCGTCGAGATGGAACTCCTGGATGCGTTCTGCGCCGACGAATTCGCGCGACAGGCTCTCACCACCTGTTCGAGGGGAGAGGCTAGTCCTCGGCGGGCTGGCCCAGCGGCAGCACCTCGAGCGGGTAGGCGGCCAACCGGTCGTCCACCGTCAGCACCGTGCGCACCCGATGGCGCTCGCACATCACCAGTGTCAGCGCCAGCTCGCGGTCGATGCCGCCCTCCGACATCAGATGGGCAGCATTGAGGTGCTGCTGTCCCACGTGGAGCGGGTCGAGCGCAGCGAACAACCCGCGGTGCGGGCGGGCGACTGCCCATCGCAGCTGCGTCTGCCACGGATCGGTCGGGGCCACCTCGAGGGGGCGCAGGTGGCGGCTGACGGCGACGAGCAGCACCTCGTTGCGCCGATGGCGCGCCAAGAGGGTGCGGTAGGCCGCGGCGACCGCGGTGTGCTGGTGATGGTCGGGGTCGGCCAACGCGGCGAGCGCGGAGGCCTCGATCAACACCTGGGGCGGGTCGAGACGGCTCACGCCAGCGCAGCCTCGGACGACGCGACGCGGCGGGTGCGGGTGCGGGCCTCATGCCAGTCCCAGAACCAGAAGGCGCTGACGGTGATGGCCCAGCCGACCAGTCCGTCGATGATCCAGTGCTCGCCCAGGTACACCAGGGACGCCAGCATCAATACCGGGAACAGCAGCAGCACCCACTTCACCCACCGCCGGCGGATCCACTGCATGAAGAACAGCGGAACGATGAGCGCGAACGAGGAGTGCAGCGACGGCATGGCCGCCACCGGGTTCCCGTTGCCGAGCGCCTTGGTGTAGCTCTTGACGAAGCCCCGGAAGCCGAGGTCGTAGAAGCCTCGGCCGGCGCTGTGATGCAACTGCGGCAGCACGTTGTAGCCGTACTTGGGGTCGCCGGCCATCCACGGCGGCACCGTCGGCATGAGCACGAACATCACGCAGGCCACCAGGAGCAGGGTGGCGAAGCGCTTGATGAACCGTGCCCACTGGCGATGGCTGACCGCCCACAGCACCGCCATCGCCGCCATCGGCAGGACGAAGTGCGTCATGTACGTGGTGGAAGCGACCCAGTCCCACCAGCGGACCTGGTTCTGCCAGAGGCGGTCTTGCAGGACGACGTTGGGGTCGTTGCCGAGGAACATCGCCCTGTCGATCTCGCGCATCACGTCCAACTGGCGGGGGAACGGGCCGATGGTGAACCAGCCGAACACATGGATGCCGTCGTCGGCGGCGCCGCGGGTGCGCTCGTACGCCAACCACATCACCGAGTACAGGGCGCAGTCCGCCAGCAGCACGGCCCAGGTGCGCAGCGAGCGTCCGATGAACGCGCACACGAGGAAGATGGCGATGCTGATGGCCACCGAGATGCGGTCGATGGGGACACCCCTGTAGTTCAGCCAGTACAGGTACCCGCAGAGGTACACGGCCAGCAGACCCAACCTCGTGATGTGGAAGGTGTCCTCCGGGACGAGCGCGCGGAGGGGATGCCGCCCGCTTCCGAGGGGCACGAACGTGGGTGCCTCCTGCTGCGTGGACATGGCTGCAGAGACTATCGACCCGTGCTGTTCAACCTCAGGCAAGCTCGCCGGTGCGGCCGCTGCGGCCGGTGCTCGGGCGGTGGGCTCAGGCGCTGGCTTGCTCCAGGGCCCGGCGCACCAGCACCTTGGCCAGGTGCACCCGGTACTCGGGGCTGGCGTTGAGGTCGGTCTGCGGCTCGGCTTCCTCGGCGGCCAGCTGGGCGGCGTCGGAGATGCTGGCACCCTGGGCCAACGCCCCGGACACGCTGGTGGCGAGGATCGGTGTGCTGCCCATGTTCACCAGTGCCACGCCGCTGGTGCCGTTGCGGCGCCAGGCCGCGACACCGACGATGGCCCAGTCCTGCGCGCGGCGATTGAACTTCTGGAAGCTCCAGCCGGCGCCACCCATCTTCGGCACGCGGATCTCGGTGAGCATCTCGTCCGCCTCCAGGGCGCTCTCGAGGAAGCCCTGGTAGAAGTCCGCGGCGGCGATCTCCCGGGTGCCGTTCGGGCCCTGGGCCACATAGGTGGCGCCGAGGGCCAGCGTGGTGGCGGGCAGGTCGCTGGCGGGGTCGGCGTGGGCGATCGTGCCGCCCAGGGTGCCGCGGTGGCGCACCTGGGGGTCGCCGACATGGCCGGCCGCGTGCGCCAGCAGCGGCACGTGCTCGGCCAGGAGCGCGCTGCGCTCCACATCCATGTGCCGGGTGAGGGCACCGATGGCGATGTGGTCGCCGGCGTCGCGGATGTAGCTCAGGTCGCTGACGCGGCCGATGTCCACCAGCACGCTGGGCTGGGCCAGGCGCAGCTTCATCAGCGGCAGCAGGCTGTGGCCACCGGCGAGGAACTTGGCGTCCTCCCCGTGTTCACCGATGAGCGCGATGGCTTCCTCGGCCGAACCGGCGCGGACATACTCGAATGCGGCGGGGATCACTTGCTGGCTCCTTGTGCGGTGCGGATGGCGTTCCAGACGGTCTGGGGGCTGGCGGGCATGGGGACGTCGCGCACGCCGAGGTGGCTGAGTGCGTCGACGACGGCGTTGATGACGGCGGGGGCAGCACCGATGGTGCCGGCCTCACCGATGCCCTTGACGCCGAGTTGGTTGGTGGGCGAGGGGGTGACCGTGTGCCCCAGCGTGAGCGAGGGTACGTCGCTGGCGGCCGGCACGAGGTATTCGGTGAGCGTGCCGCTCTTGAGGTTGCCGTCGCTGTCGTACACGGCTTCCTCGAACAGCGCCTGGGCGAGGCCCTGGATGACACCACCGTGGACCTGGCCTTCGACGATCAGCGGGTTGACCTGCACGCCGCAATCGTCCACGGCCACGTACTGCAGCACCTTCACATCGCCGGTCTCGGTGTCCACCTCGACCGTGCAGATGTGGGTGCCGAACGGCCAGGAGAAGTTCGGCGGGTCGTAGGTGGTGTGCGCCTCGAGGTTGGGCTCCATCCCGTCGGGAAGGTTGTGCGCGGTGAAGGCTTCGAAGGCGATCGCCGCCAGCGGCATGGCCTTGCCCGGAGTGCCGCGGACGTTGAACGAGCCGGCCGCGAACTCGAGGTCCGCTTCGTCGGCCTCCAGCTGGTGGGCGGCGATCTTGCGGGCCTTGTCGATGACCTTGTCGCAGGCGATGGCGATGGCCACGCCGCCGACGGGGAGCGACCGTGAGCCGTAGGTGTCCAGGCCGAGCGGCGAGATGGCCGTGTCGCTGTGCAACACGTCCACGTCCTCCGGGGCCACTCCCAGCTTGTCCGCCACGATCATGCTCCACGACGTCTCGTGGCCCTGCCCGTGCGGGGCGGTACCGGTGACGACCTGGATCTTGTTGGTGGGCAGGACACGCACGGTGGCGGCCTCCCAGCCGCCGGCCGAGTAGTTGAGCGACGCCAGCACCCGGCTGGGGGCCAGGCCGCACATCTCGAAGTAGCTCGCCTGGCCGATGCCCAGCACCTTCTTCGCCCCGGGCACGTTCTGGGTGGCCTGGCGGGCGCGAACGCCGGCGTAGTCCGCCAGGCCGGCGGCCATCGCGGCCGCGGCCTCGTGGTCGCCGCTGTCGTAGGTGAGGCCGGTCATCGCCGTGTAGGGGAACTGCTCCTTGCGGATGAAGTTCCGCTGCCGCAGCTCCATCGGGTCGATGCCCATGGCATCCGCCAGGGAGTCCATGGCCCGCTCGATGGCGTAGGTGGCTTCCGGCCGGCCGGCACCGCGGTAGGCATCCGTAGGCGTGAGCGTGGTGAACACGCTGGTGCAGCTGAAGTCGTAGGCCAGCGGCAGGTCGTACACGCCGGCGTAGAGGAACGCACCGAGGATCGGGATGCCAGGGGTGACGAGCTGCAGGTAGGCGCCCATGTCGGCCAGCAGGCGCACGCGCACGGCGGTGAGCTTGCCGTCGGCGTCCGCCGCCAGCTCGATGTGCTGGATCTGCCCGCGGCCCTGGATGGTGGCCACATGGTTCTCGCTGCGCGTCTCGTTCCACCGCACGGGCACGCCGTGCTTGCGCGACAGCGCAACACACAGGAGCTCTTCGGCGTAGACGTTGAGCTTGCTGCCGAAGCCGCCGCCGACGGACGGGCAGACCACCCGCATCTGGTGTTCGGGGATGCCGAGCGTGAGTGCCGCCATCACCTTGAGGATGTGCGGCACCTGGGTGCTGCTGTAGAGGGTGATGTCCCCGCCGAAGGGCTGTGGAACGGCGCAGACCGCACGGGGCTCCATGGCCACCGGGATGAGCCGCTGCTGCACATAGCGCTCGCTGACCGTGTACGCGGCCGCGGCGAAGGCGGCGTCCACCTGGCCGGGCTCGCCCTCGATCTTGAGGTCCCACTGGTAGCTCTTGTTGGTACCCAACTCGTCGTGGATGACCACCCGGTCGCTGAGCGCGTCCTCCAGGCCGACCACCGCTTCCAGCGGGTCGTACTGCACGTCCACCAACTCCGCGGCGTCGCGGGCGGCGACATCGCTGGTGGCCAGCACGCAGGCCACACCATCGCCGACGTAGGCGGCCTTGCCGACCGCCAGCGGGTAGTGGGCCGGGTTCTTCATGTCCGCGGTGACCGGCCACGCGCACGGCATCGGGGCCGCCCACGTGAGGTCCGCGCCGCTGTACGCCGCCACCACGCCGGGCACGGCCAGCGCCGCGCTGAGGTCCACGCTGACGATGCGTGCGTGGGCGTACGGGCTGCGCACCATCACCAGATGAAGCGCCCCGGGCACGTTGAGGTCGTTGGTGTACTTGGCCTCGCCCGTGAGGAGGGCGGGGTCTTCACGTCGCAGCAGCCGGCTCCCCAGCACGGCAGCAGGACGATCCTGCAGATCGGTCATTCGGGTACCCCCAGTACCTTCGTGAAGCGAGTGGTCAGTCGCCTGCGGCGCAGGCGAGAACGCTCTTGACGATGTTGTGATAGCCCGTGCAGCGGCACAGGTTGCCTTCCAGGCCGAGCCGCACCTCTTCTTCGGTGGGGTTCGGGTTCTCCTTCAGCAGGCTGGTGGCCGCCATCACCATGCCGGGCGTGCAGTAGCCGCACTGGAGGCCGTGGTTCTCCATGAATGCCTTCTGCATCGGGTGCAGTTCGCCACCCTGGGCCATGCCCTCGATGGTGGTGATCTCGCAGCCGTCCGCCTGGACCGCCAGCATCGTGCAGCTCTTCACCGCCTCACCATTGATGTGCAGGCTGCAGGCGCCGCAGGACGACGTGTCGCAGCCGATGTTCGTGCCGGTGAGGCCGACCACCTCGCGGACATAGTGGACGAGCAGCGTGCGCGGCTCCACGTCGCTCTCGTGAACCGTTCCGTTGACGGTGACGCGAATCTTCACCAGTGATCCCCCCTTGTGGATCGAGTGCCCCCAATGGCCCGCCCATCATGCACCAAAATCAGGTCCATGGGAAACCGCAGCGCTCCGCATGCCGAAACAGGCGGGCAGCATGCTGCCAGCCACCACCATGCTCCGTGGTCCACGCCGCCCGGGATCGAGCGCGGGCTGTGGATCGCCGTCGGCGCGTGGGCGTTGGTGGCACTGCTGGGTCTGGTGGCGCTGTGGCCCGGCGGTGGCGACGGGCCGGCGGTGGCCGACGAGCCGCGGGTGGAGGCGCAGGTGGAGTCCGTGGCCATCCAGGCCTGCGCGGGCACGTCGGTGGAGGACCTCGTGGAATGCCGCGCGCTCGGGCTGCTCGTCACCTCCGGCCCGACGGTGGGCGAGCGCACGACACTGGAGCTGGCCGTCACGTCCTCCACCGGGCGCCAGCCACAGGCGGGTGACGAGATCGTGCTGCTGATGACCGTCACCCCTGACGGCACCGTCTTCTACCAGTTCGCCGACTACCAGCGCAGCGGCAGCATGTGGGTGCTCGTGGTGCTGTTCGCCATTGCCGTCGTGGCACTCGGGCGCTGGCGTGGGGCGGGGGCGCTGGCGGGCCTGGGGCTCAGCGTGGCGGTGCTGGTGATGTTCGTGATGCCGGCCCTGCTCGACGGGTCGAGCCCCGTCGTGGTGGCGCTCGTCGGGTCCTCCGCCATCGCCTTCGCCTCGCTCTACCTGGCGCACGGGGTGTCGTCGTCGACGAACGTGGCCCTGCTGTCCACCCTGTCCTCGCTGGCGCTCACTGGGCTGCTGGCATGGGCGTTCATCGAGCTCACCACGCTGACAGGGCTGAGCGATGAGAACGCCCTCTTCCTCGACGCGATGGGCGTGCACCTCGACCCGCGCGGGCTCTTGCTGGCGGGGGTGGTGATCGGTTCCCTCGGCGTGCTCGACGACGTCACCGTCACCCAGGTGTCCGCCGTCGGCGAGCTCCATCGGGCGCAACCGGGTGCCAGCTTGGCCACCCTGTATCGCCAGGCGTTGACGATCGGACGGGACCACATCTCGTCCACCGTCAACACACTGTTCCTGGCGTACGCCGGCGCGGCGCTGCCGCTGCTGCTGCTGTTCACCGAGACCGGCGCGGGGATCACGGACGTGCTGACACGCGAGGTCGTGGCGATCGAAGTGGTGCGCACCCTGGTCGGCTCGATCGGGCTGATCGCATCCGTGCCGATCTCCACATGGCTGGCCGCCGCCGTGCTGACCCGCCGCAGCGGCGCCCCCGCACCGGCGAAGGCGGCTGCTGGCTGACGCCGAGGTCAGTCCAGCGGGCGGTGGTGGTGCGGCATGCGCCGCGGCAAGGTGGCCAGGAAGACGAGGGCGAACGCCACCGCTGCCACGAGGCCGATGGTGGCCCCGGGCGCGGCATCCAGGTGATACGCCAGCACCAGGCCGAGCACTCCCTCGCCGACGCCCAAGGCGGCGCCGAGGAGCGACATCTGCCGCAGGGTGCGCGCCAGCAGGCGGGCGGTTGCCGCCGGGGTGACGAGCATCGTGATCGACATGATCGTGCCCACCGTGCGCAGGCTGATCACGACCACCACGGCCAGCAGCACCACGAGCACCCCCTGCACGAGCTCCACCCGCACGCCGACCTGTTCGGCCTGGACGTGATCGAAGGTGGCCAGGCGCAACTCGCCGAAGAGCACGACCACCACCAGCAGCGCCCCGCCGCCGAGTGCGAGGTTGAGCCAGATGTCGCCCCATGTCACCGTGAGCACGCGCCCGAACAGGACGT
>JBPOIX010000411.1:0-14085 GCA_052034175.1 Actinomycetota bacterium | reverse complement strand
ATCCTGCAACGGCTCGGCGCCGCCGACGAAGCCATCGTCCACACCACGTGGGCGGAACTCGACCGCACGGTGGAGGCGGACCACTTGACGTGCATCTACATCCCCTCCCTCGGAGCACCGGTCGGTGCGGAACTGGTGCGCTTCCATCAGCTGGCCCGCACCCTGCGCGAGCAGTGCCCGTGGGACCAGGAGCAGACCCACGCCAGCCTCGTGCGCTACCTGCTGGAAGAGACGTACGAACTGGTCGACGCGCTGCAGGCCCTCGACCCGGACGACCCCACCACCGACGACCACCTGCTGGAAGAACTCGGCGACGTGCTCTACCAGATCGAGTTCCACGCCACGATCGCCGAGCAGGAAGGCCGGTTCACGATGGCCGACGTGGCGCGCAACGTCCACGACAAGCTCGTGCGCCGCCACCCTCACGTGTTCGGCGACGTCACTGCCGAGGACAGCGCCACCGTGCTCACCAACTGGGACGCCATCAAGCGCGCCGAGAAGGGCCGCACCTCGGTGTTCGACGGTGTGGCGATGGCCCAACCGTCGCTGTCCTACGCGGAGGCCGTGCAGCGCAAGGCGGCCAAGGTCGGCTTCGACTGGCCGGACGTGGACGGGGCCGTCCCCAAGATCGCCGAGGAGACGGCAGAGCTGCTGGAAGCGGCCGCCGACGGCGACCGGGCACACACTGCCGAGGAGCTCGGCGACCTGTTGTTCGCGGTGGTCAACGTGGCCCGCCATCTGAAGGTGGAGCCCGAGTCCGCGCTGCGCGCCGCCACCCAGAAGTTCCGTGTGCGGTTCGAAGCGGTGGAGGCGCTGGCCCGCGAGCGCGGGCTGGACCTGCACACCGCGGGGCTGGAGTCGCTCGATGCCCTCTGGGACGAGGTCAAGCGCGGCTGACGGCGCAGCCGGCGGAGACCGGCACGACCTCGTGGCGCCTAACGGCGGTGATGCAGGAAGCGCTCGAACGTGTTGTCGTCCTGCCCCATGGACACACGGCCGATGCAGCCCCGGTCGAAGCTGACCATCGCCTGGTAGAAGCTGAAGATGTACCAGAGCAGCACGGCGAACTGCACGCCGATCACGATCATGGTCATCGTCTGGCTGATGAAACCGACGAAGAAGGCGCCCACAGCGTTGAATGCCACGGCAGCCCACGGGATGACGATCACGCGTGTCCACGGTGCCTGTGGTGCGCGGATGCTGGTGGCCGCTCTGCGGAACGCGCCGAGCACACCGAAGTGCGCCGCCACCACCGCTGCCCAGGCCACGGCCGACACGGCCGAGTCGTAGATGTCGTCCTCCAGGTGCACCGCGCGCGCCGCCACCACCGCGGCGATCTGCACGCACAACGCAAAGATCGGCAGGCCGGGCCACAGGGTGTGGCGGCTGGTCTGGCGTGCGTTGAGCGCCGCCGCCGTGGCCCACCACAACCACCCGAACAGGTAGGCGCCGGCGGATGCCAGCACGAGCGTCGCGATCAAGGCGCGATCGTCGCGGTCGAACTGCGGCACACCGGTGTCGTCCCACTCGACGCGGCCCTTCTGCGCCAGGAGCAGCACCAGCGCTGGGATCGCGATCCACATCATCTGCCCGGCGAAGCAGGCCGTGCGCGGGAGCAGTGTGTGATGGCGGCGAGCCCGCACGTCCTCGATCACCGGCACCGGCCCGGTCACCGGCCGGGCCACCGTCGGCACCTCTTCCGAGATCGACTCGGCGACCAGCGACGACCGCGGCGGAAGTCGGGGGCCGTCGGTCGGTTCCATGGCACTTCTTTCGGCCCGCACGCCCCTGAACTTGAGCCCGGAGGCCCGTTGATGTGAGCCCAACGTCATGTTCGCTCCCGCCCCCGGGTTGGCTACCGTGGCAGGTATGAGCGAGATCGTCAGTGTCGTCGGCCGTGAGATCCTCGATTCGCGTGGCAACCCCACGGTCGAGGTCGAAGTCACCCTGGACAGCGGTGCCACCGGCCGAGCCGCGGTGCCCAGCGGCGCCTCCACCGGCGAGCACGAGGCCGTGGAACTGCGCGACGGTGGCAGCCGTTACCTCGGCAAGGGCGTGGCCACCGCCGTCGGCTTCGTCAACACCGAGGTCGCCGACCTGCTCGATGGCATCGAGGTGTTCCAGCAGCGCATCATCGACCAGGCCCTCATCGACCTCGACGGCACGGACAACAAGGCCCGCATCGGGGCCAACGCCATCCTCGGCACCTCGCTGGCCGTGGCCAAGGCAGCGGCGGACGAACTGCAGCTCCCCCTGTGGCGCTACCTCGGCGGGCCGAACGCCCATGTGCTGCCCGTGCCGATGATGAACGTGGTGAACGGCGGCGTCCACGCCGACAACACCATCGACATGCAGGAGTTCATGATCATGCCCGTGGGGGCCCCGAGCTTCCGCGAAGCGTTGCGCTGGGGCACGGAGACCTACCACACCCTGAAGAAGGTGCTCCACGATCGCGGCCTGTCCACAGCCGTGGGAGACGAGGGCGGCTTCGCGCCGAACCTGGCCACGAACGAGGACGCCATCCGCATCCTGGTGGAGGCCATCGAGAAGGCCGGCTACACGCCCGGCACCGACATTGCCATCGCCATGGACCCTGCGATGAGCGAGCTGTTCAAGGACGGCGCCTACCACCTCGCCGGCGAAGGCAAGGTGCTGTCGCGCGACGAGATGGTGGCCTACTGGGCCCGCATCGTGGACACCTACCCGGTGGTCAGCATCGAGGACGGCATGCACGAGGACGACTGGGAGGGTTGGGGCGCGCTCACCGCGGCCGTCGGCTCCAAGATCCAGCTCGTCGGCGACGACCTGTTCGTCACCAACGTCGCTCGCCTGCGCATGGGCATCGAGCGCAAGGTCGCCAACTCCGTGCTGGTGAAGGTGAACCAGATCGGCTCGCTCAGCGAGACCCTGGACACCGTGGAGCTCGCCACCCGCCACGGCTACAGCAGCGTCATGAGTCACCGCAGCGGCGAGACGGAGGACGCCACCATCGCCGACCTGGCCGTGGCCACGAACTGCGGCCAGATCAAGACCGGCGCCCCGGCCCGAAGCGACCGTGTGGCCAAGTACAACCAGCTGCTGCGCATCGAGGAGCAGCTGGGCGAGCAGGCCGCCTTCCGGGGCCGCAGCGCGCTCAGCCCGCGCTGACCCCACTAACCCCTCGCTGACCCCGGTGGGCCTGACGGCAATGGTGACGCCGCGGCGGCATCACACGCTGCGAGACTAGGAACGTATGCCCAAGGACCACGGTGGCCACTCGACGACGACGATCCGTCGCCCGGTGGATGCCACCGCGTCGCGTACCCGCCCAGTGGAGCGCACGGACGACTCGCTCTTCGGCGACCTCACCCGGCCGATCCCGCAGGACAAGCGCCTGGTGCAGGGCCGCGGCAAGCGCAGCCTCATCGCGCTCGGCGCGCTCGTGCTCACGATGGCCGTCGTGGCGGCGTTCTTCGTCCTGCCCGTGAAGGCCTGGCTGCGCCAGGAGGACGAGATCGAACGCAAGGAGCAGGTGGCTACGGCACTCGAGCAGGAGAACGCCTCGATGACCCGCGAGATCGACCAGCTGCAGACGCCGGAGGGCATCGAGGAAGCGGCCCGCGAGGTCATCGGCTTCGTCCGTGCGGGTGAGATCCGCCTCACGGTGCTGCCCGGCACCGACGCCCCGCCCACACTTCCTGGGGGCTGGCCGTACGACCAGATGGCCCAGATCGTGGCCGTCCGCGCGGCCGACGCCGCCCAGGCCTGAAGGGTTCGCTAGTCTCGGCGCCAGTTCGTGCCGACGGCAGTTCTTCAGGGGGTCTCTTTCGTGGCTGGCAGCATTCTCGGGAACCGTGTTCTCCGCAAGGAGGACCCCAAGTTCCTCACCACCGGCGGCGTCTATGTGGACGACCTGCACGATGAGCCCCTGCTGCAGGGCGCGGCCTTCATCACCTATGTGCGCTCCACCGTCGCCCACGGCAACCTGCTGAGCATCGACACCAGCGAGGCGGTGGCCATGCCGGGGGTGGTGGCCGTCTACACCGCGGACGACCTCGGCCTCCAGCCGGTGCCCGCGGACTTCAACCCGATGGTGGCCCGCGGCCTGTTGGCCATCGGCAAGGTGCGGTTCGTCGGCGAGCCGCTGGCCGTCGTGGTCAGCGAGACCCGCGAACAGGGTGTGGACGCCGCGGAGCAGGTCATCGTCGACTACGACGTGCTGCCCGCGCTGGTGGACATGGAGCAGGCGATGGCCAGCTCCACCCTGCTGTACGACACCGCCGGCAGCAACGTCGTCTTCGACACCACCGTCATCGGCATGCCGGACAACACCGGCGACGCCTTCTTCGAGGGCTGCGAGGTGGTCGTCAAGGGCCGCTTCCTCAACCAGCGCGTGGCGCCCTGCCCGCTCGAGGTGCGTGGCGCCTCCGCTGCGTGGGGGCCCGATGGCCGCCTGCACCAGTGGCTCAGCACCCAAGGCGCCCAGGGCGCGAAGGAGACCATCGCCAAGGCCAATGGGGTGGAGCCCGCCCAGGTGAAGGTCATCACGCCCGACGTCGGTGGCGGGTTCGGCGCAAAGATCAGCTGCGACCCCGAAGAAGCGCTGCTCGGCGTGGTGGCCAAGAAGGTCGGCCGGCCGGTGCGCTGGCGCGAGACCCGCAGCGAGTCGATGATGGTGATGGGCCACGGCCGCGCCCAGGTGCAGTACGTCACCATCGGCGGCAGCCGCGACGGTTCGGTCACCCACTACCAGCTGCACGTCATCCAGGACTGCGGTAACTACGCCGAGATGGGCACGATCCTGGCCCCGTTCATGACCCGGCCGATGGCCAGCGCCGTCTACGCCATTCCCAACATCGAGTGCCGCACCACGTCGGTGGTCACCAATGCCGCGGTCACCACGGCCTACCGCGGCGCCGGCCGCCCCGAGGCCACCGCGGCTGCGGAACGGGCGATGGACCTCTTCGCCGCCGAGATCGGGATGGACCCCGCCGAGCTGCGCCGCAAGAACCTGATCCCCAAGTTCATGGAGCCGCACACCACCGCCATCGGGCAGACGTACGACGTCGGCGACTACGAGGGTGCGCTGGACAAGGCGCTGGCCGCTGCGGGCTACGACGCACTGCGCGCCGAGCAGGCGGCACGGCGCGCCCGGGGCGATGCCAAGCAGTTGGGCATCGGCGTCAGCACCTATGTCGAGATCACCGGCGGCGTGCCCCCCTTCGGCGAGCACGCCAAGATCGAAGTGCACGACGACGGCAGCGCCACCGTCTACACCGGCACCTCCCCGCACGGCCAGGGCCATGTCACGTCCTGGAGCATGCTCGCCCACGAGCAGACCGGCATCCCGATGGATCGCATCGACGTGGTGTGGGGCGACACCGACCTCGTGCCGCAGGGTGCAGGCACGATGGGGTCGCGCTCGTTGCAGCAGGGTGGCGCGGCGGTGTGGAACGCGGCCGCGGAGCTGGTGAACTCGGCGCGCAAGCTGGCGGCCAAGCTGCTCGAGGCCGACGAAGCGGACATCACCCTGGACAAGGACGCCGGCGCCTTCCATGTGGCCGGCACACCGGCCAAGGCCCGCTCCTGGGCCGAGCTGGCCGTGGCCGCGCATGGCGAGCCCGATCTTCCCGAAGGCCTGCAGCACGCACTGTTCTTCCAGGCCGCCGGGGCCACCTTCCCGTTCGGCGCCCATGTGGCAGTGGTCGAGGTGGACACCGAGACCGGCCAGGTGAAGCACCTGCGCCATGTGGCGTGCGACGACGCGGGCACGGTGCTCAACCCGATGCTGCTGGAGGGCCAGATCCACGGTGGCGTGGCGCAGGGCACGGCGCAGGCGCTGATGGAGGAAGTGCGCTACGACGAGGACGGCAACCCCGTCACCTCGAACCTCGCGGACTACGCCTTCATCTCGGCGGCCGAGTTGCCGAGCGTGGAAGTCGTCCACATGGAGACCCCGACGTTCATCAACCCGCTCGGGGCCAAGGGCATCGGTGAGAGCGGCACGATCGGCTCCACGCCGGCCGTGCAATCCGCCGTGTGCGACGCGCTCAGCCACCTCGGCGTGCGCCACGTGGACATGCCGTGCACGCCGCAGCGTGTGTGGCAGGCCATCGCCGCCGCCGGCTGATTCCACCTCAGCGCAAGGGTTCGGCCTTCTTCGGATGGTCGAGCTTGCCGCGATGCTGGCGCGCCTCGCGCGCCTTCAGGCCCTTCCCTGGCTCCTCGCCGGCAACGGCCTGCGCCAGTTGCCGGCGCGCCTTTCCACCCTTCACCTCGCCGAACCAGCGCAGTTCGCCGCGCACCCGCACGCCCACCACCGGGCCGTCGCAGATCCCCTGACACGGCACGCCGACCGCGCCGGGCACCTCCGCGGCCAACTCGTGCACGGCCGCGTACCCCTTGGCGTCGCGGCAGTCCTTGCCGGTGCATACCAGCAGGCACGGCTCGGCGGGCTTCAGCACCGATGCGCCCCTCAGCTCACCGAGAAGTCGCGCAGCATCTTGCGCAGCTCCAGCTGGTGTTGCTCCTCGGCGCTGATCTGCCCGCGAGCGAACTCTTCGAGGAACACCGAGCGCTGCTCCACCAGTGCGAGCAGGTCGCGGTAGTGCCCGAGTGCGGTGCGCTCGTGCTGCAGGCTGGCTTCGAGGATGGAGTGGATCGAGTTGCGGTCCACCTCCTCGATCGGGGCGATGCGCATCGAGGGGTGCCCGCCGAGGCCCGTGAGGATCTCGCCCACCTGCTCGGCGTGCAGGAGGGACTCCGCCGCCTGGGCCTTCATGAATGCCACCAGCGGGATGCGGTTCGGGCCGATGATGATCAGCGAGTAGTGGGTGTAGCGCACCACACCGGACAGCTCCGCCTCGAGGATCTGGTTGAGGACGGTGTTGACGGCGTCGGCGTCGATCTCGGCATGCACGGTTGTAAGGCTAACCAAACACTCGAGGCCGAGAGCAGGGACCTTCGTCCCACACCTGCGCCGGACGGGCGATAGCGTCGCCCGGGTGACTCATTCCCCGATCATCGCCTCCGGCCTCGTCCGTCACTTCGGCAGCGGCGACAAGCTCGTGAAGGCGGTCGACGGGGTGGACCTGGAGGTCGCCCAGGGCGAGATCTTCGGCGTCCTCGGGCCGAACGGCGCCGGCAAGAGCACCACCGTGCGCATGCTCACCACCCTGCTGCGCCCCACTGCGGGCAGCGCCATGGTGGCCGGGTTCGACGTGGCCACCCAGGCCAACGACGTGCGCCGCAGCATCGGCGTGGCGTTGCAGGACGCCGCCATCGACCCGTTGATGACGGGCCGCGAGCTGCTCGACCTGCAGGCCGTGCTCTACGGCATCGCCCCCGCCGCGGTGGCCGCGCGGGCCGAGGAGCTGCTGGAGCGAGTCGGCCTCACCGCCGCCGCCGATCGCCGGGTGGGCACGTACTCGGGTGGGATGCGCCGCCGGCTGGACCTCGCCCTGAGCCTGATCCACCAGCCGACGGTGCTGTTCCTGGACGAGCCCACCACCGGCCTCGACCCGATGAGCCGCATCACCCTGTGGGAGGAAGTCCGCCGCCTCAACCGCGAGGGCACCACCGTCCTGCTCACCACCCAATACCTGGAGGAAGCGGACCAGTTGGCCGACCAGGTGGCCATCATCGACCACGGGCGCATCGTGCGCCAGGGCACTCCGGCGGCGCTGAAGGCCGAGGTCGGCGCGCCGACGTTGCAGGTCGGGGTCTCCGCCGACCGCGTGGCCGCAGCTCGCGACGTGCTGGCTCGCTTCGGCGAGCTGCGACCGACCCCCGAAGGAACCCTCGGCGTCGGCCTGGCCGGGGGCGCGTCGGCAGTCACCGACGTGGTGCGCGCCCTCGACGACGCCGGCGCCACCGTGCACCACCTGGAGCTGCACGAACCGAGCCTGGACGACGTCTTCGCCGAAGCCACCGGCTACCGCTTGGAGGGTGCAGAGAGCGCCGACGCCCCGGCAGCCGCCGACGCCGCACCCGCGGCCGACGGTGGCGGGCGCCGCAAGAGGGGGAAGCGGTGAGCGCCGCCGTGCCGGCCCTGACGGCACCGTCGCCCGCCCCCAGCGGCAGCGTGTGGTGGGCGCAGACCTGGGCGATGTCGAAGCGCTCGATCCTGGCCATCGTCCGCCAGCCCGCACTGGTGATGCCGTCGCTGATCTTCCCGCTCTTCTTCGCAGCACTCGGCACGTCGTCCTTCGGGCGGGCCACCGCACTCCCCGGCTTTCCCAAGGTGGACAGCTTCCTCGACTTCTCGCTCGCCGGCAGCGTGGTGCAGGGCGTGTTGTTCGGCAGCGTCACGGGCGGCACGGCATTGGCCACCGACATCGAGCTCGGGTTCTTCGACCGCCTGCTGGCCACGCCCACCTCGCGGGTCAGCATCCTGCTCGGGCGCCTCGCCGGCGCGGCAGCGTTCGGGGCGGCGCAGGCGCTGTTCTTCACCGTCGTGCTGCTCCCGTTCGGCGTGAACATCAAGTCCGGCGTGCCCGGCGTGGCCGTCATCGTCCTGTCGGGCGCGCTCACGGCGGTGGCCATCGGCGGGTTCACCGCGGCGATGGCGTTGCGCACCGGGTCCAGCGAGGCGGTGCAGGGCAGCTTCCCGCTGCTGTTCATCGCCCTGTTCTTCAGCAGTGCGTTCTTCCCCCGCCAGAACATGGACGGGGCCTACAAGGCGGTGGCCGACGCCAACCCGATGAGCTACCTGGTGGAGGGCATCCGCGGGTTGACCATCGAGGGCTTCACCGCCGCCAACGTGGCCAAGGCGCTGCTGGTGCCGGTGGGCATCGGTGCGGTCTCGATGCTGCTCTCGATGCGTGCCCTGCGCGGAAGGCTGGCGGCCCGATGAGCACCCCCGGCACCCATGTGCTCTCCCACGCCGACCAGGCGCCCGGCGGCACCATCATGCGTTCATCCCGTGGCATCGCGCTGCGCGGCTTGCGCGCCATCGTGCGCCTGCCGTCGGCGTTCTTCCCGGCGCTGATGATGCCGATCTTCCAGGCCATCGCCTTCAGCGGCACCTTCTTCGCGATCACCAAGATCCCCGGCTTCCCCACCGACCGCAGCATCAACTGGTACCTGCCGCTGGCCACCGTGATGGGCGCCGGGTTCAGCGGCGTGGGCGTGGGTTTCACCACCATCCGCGACCTCGAGAGCGGCTTCTTCGACCGGTTGCGCATGGCGCCCGTGCCGCGCACGGCCCTCGTCATCGGCCCCCTCCTGGCGGTCTGGGTCCGCACCCTGCTCGTGCTGGTGGCGGTCACCGTGGTCGGCTTCCTGTTCGGCGCACGGCTCACCGACGGGCCGCTCGGGCTGCTCACCCTGACCCTCGCCGGTTTGGGCATGGCCACCATCGGCGCCGGCTGGAGCCTCGGCCTGGCCTACCGCTTCGGCGACATGCGCGCCGCAGCGCTGATGCAGCTCGGCCTGTTCAACGCCACCTTCCTCACCAACGCCCAGGCGCCGCTCAGCGTGATGACTGGCTGGCTGCACGCCGTGGCGAAGGTGAACCCGTTCACCAACATCCTCCGCCTCGGCCGCCAGGGGTTCCTCGGCCAGGTCACCTGGGCCAACACCTGGGGCGGGTTGGTGGCCATCGCCGCGCTCTCGCTGCTGGCCGTGGTGTTCGCCCAGCGCGGCCTGCGCAAGCTCCACGGCTGACCCACCACCCGAGTGAGGCACCGCCCACCCGAGCACGACAAGCGATTCCATCGCGACGCCGAGGATCGACAAGCGATTCGCTTGCGGTAGGGTGGCACCATGATCGATCGACAGCAGCTCGCCCGTCTGCACGCCGCGGAGGAGCAACGGTTCGTCGACACCCACCCCAGATCGCGCCACCTGGCCGCCGAGGCCAAGCGTTCCCTGCTCGGCGGGGTGCCGATGGCCTGGATGACCCGCTGGCCCGGCTCGTTTCCCCTGTTCTTCGACCACGCCAAGGGCGCCCGCTTCACCGATGTCGACGGCCACGAGTACGTGGACTTCTGCCTCGGCGACACCGGCGCGATGACCGGCCACGCGCTGCCCCAGGTGGCCGAGGCCCTGTACGCCCAGGCCCAGCGCGGGATCACCACCATGCTCCCCAGCACCGACGCCGCGTGGGTGGGCGACGAGCTGGCGCGTCGTTTCGGCCTCCCCACCTGGCAGATGGCGATGACCGCCACCGACGCCAACCGCTTCGTGCTCCGCTTCGCCCGCTTCCTCACCGGCCGCGACAAGGTGCTGGTGTTCGACTGGTGTTACCACGGCAGCGTGGACGAGACCCTGGTGGTCATCGGGCCGGACGGCCGGCCCACCCCTCGCGGGGGCAACATCGGCCCCCAGGTGCACCCCGAGCTCACCACCGTGGTCGTGCCGTTCAACGACGTGCCGGCGCTGGAGGCCGCGCTCGCCACCGGGGAGATCGCCTGCGTACTGGCCGAGCCGGCGCTCACCAACATCGGCATCGTGCTGCCCGACCCCGGCTTCCACACCGCGCTGCGCCACCTCACCCGCCAGCACGGCACCCTGCTGGTGATCGACGAGACGCACACCATCTGTGCCGGCCCCGGTGGGGCCACGGCGGCGTGGGGGCTGGAACCGGACTTCTTCGTCATCGGCAAGACCATCGGTGGCGGCATGCCCGCGGCTGCCTACGGCTGTACGGCCGAGATCGCCGCCCGGCTGAACCAGTTGCTGGCCGACAAGAGCATCGACACCAGCGGCGTCGGGGGCACCCTCACCGGGAACGCCCTCGCGCTGGCTGCCGTGCGCGCCACCCTCTCGACCACGCTGCAGGCGGCGGACTTCGACGTGATGATCCCGATGGCCACCGCGTGGACCGACGGGGTGCAGCGCACGATCGACACGCACGGCCTGCCGTGGAACGTGCAACAGCTCGGTGGCCGCGCCGAGTACTGGTTCTGCCCCCCGCCCCGCAACGGCGCCGATGCCGCGGCCGCGGTTGACCACGATCTCGACGAGTTCATGCACCTGTGGGCGGTGAACCGCGGCATCCTGCTCACCCCGTTTCACAACATGGCCCTGATGTCGCCGCATCATTCGATGGCCGACGTGGACCTCCACACCGACGTGTTCGCCGCGGCTGTGGAAGCCTTGGTGGCATGAGCCCCACGCCCCCACCGGCCGGCCCCTTCGCCGGGCAGGTGGCACTGGTCACCGGTGCGGGGAGCGCCAGCGGCATCGGTTTCGCCGCCGCCCGGCTCCTCGCCCAGGGTGGCGCGCACGTCGTGCTGGCGGCCACCACCGAGCGGGTGCACGAGCGTGCCGCCGAGCTGGCCGCCGCGGGGCACGCCGCCACCGCCGTGGTCGCCGACCTGATGGAGCCCGGCGCCGCAGACCGCGTGGTCGCCGCAGCGATGGCCACCACCCCCGCCGGCCGGCTCGACGTATGCGTGAACAACGCCGGCATGATCGCCGTTGGCGGGGAGGTCACCGACGCCGCGCTCGAACACACCACCGACGGCACCTGGCGGGACGGCATCGACCGCAACCTCACCACCTGCTTCGCCGTCACCCGGGCGGCGGTGGCGGGCATGCGGCAGCACGGCTACGGGCGTGTCGTCAACGTGGCCAGCACGTCGGGCCCGGTGCAGGCATTCGTCGGCGACGTGGCCTACCACGCGGCCAAGGCAGGAATGGTCGGCTTCACCCGGGCGGTGGCCCTGGAGACGGCCGCGGGCGGGATCACCGTCAACGCCGTGGCCCCCGGCTGGATCGCCACCTCGTCGCAGACGCTGCACGAACAGACTGCCGGGGTGCTCACGCCGATCGGCCGCTCGGGCACGCCGGAGGAAGTGGCCGCGCTCATCGCCTTCCTCGCCTCCCCTGCGGCGAGCTACATCACCGGCCAGCTCGTGGTCGCCGATGGCGGCAACTCGCTGCCGGAGGACCGGGCGTGGCGGCCATGACGAACGTCCTCGGGCACCCACCCGCGACGGCAGAGCCGAGGGTGGCCCTCGTCACCGGCGCGGCGGGCGGCATCGGCGGCGCCACCGCCCGACGTTTCCTGGCCGGCGGCTGGCAGGTGGCGGCGCTGGATCTGCAGCCGAGCGGCATCGCCGGCGCGCACGACATCATCGCCGACCTCAGCGAGGTGGCGGAGTGCCGCCGCGCCGCGGGCGACGCCGCGGCGGCGTTCGGCCGGCTCGATGCCGTGGTCAACGCCGCGGGCCTGTGGACCGAAGGCCCGAGCGCCGAGACCACCGAGGCGGAGTGGGACCGCGTGATGAGCGTCAACCTCAAGGGCCTGTACTTCCTCACTGCGGCGGCCATCCCCCACCTCGCGGCCACGCACGGCAGCGTGGTGAACCTCAGCAGCGACGCCGGCATTCAGGGCAACGCGGGCGCCGCGGTGTACTGCGCCAGCAAGGGCGGAGTGTCCATCCTCACCAAGGCATTGGCCCTGGAACTGGCGCCACAGGGTGTGCGGGTGAACGCGGTGTGCCCGGGCGATGTGGACTCCCCGATGCTTCGCGGGCAGGCCGCAGGGTTCGGTGGCGGCGACCCCGAGGCCTACCTGGCGCGGCTGCGGGCCGGCTACCCGCAGGGCACCCAGGCCCGCTTCGTGCGGCCGGACGAGGTGGCCGAACTGATCTGGTTCCTCTGCCAGCCGGCCGCCACCCCGATCACGGGGGCCAACCTCAGCATCGATTTCGGGCTCAGCGCAGGCATCACGTGAGCACGCCTCGTGACAAGCTGGACAGCGTGACCACGCCCCCGCTGGACGACATCGACCGGCGCCTCATCGAGGCCCTGCAACACGACGGGCGGGCCACCTACGCCGACCTCGCCGAGCTCGTCGGCCTCTCCCCCGCTGCCACCCGGCTGCGTGTCCAGCGCCTCCTGGACGCCGGGGTCGTGCAGGTGGTGGGAGTCACCAACCCGCTGGCGCTCGGCTACCCGGTGATGGCTGCGCTGGGTGTGCGAGTGGAGCGCAACGTCCGCGCCGTGGCCGACCGCATCGCCGAGATCCAGGGCGTGATCTATGTGGTGTTCACCAGCGGCTCGTTCGATCTGCTGGTCGAAGTGCTGTGCGAGGACTCGGCGCGCCTGCTGGCAGTGATCGACGACGAGATCCGTTCCATCGCCGACGTACGCAGCGTGGAGAGCTTCACCTACTTCGGCATCCACACCCACCGCTTCGTCTGGGGAACACGCTGAGCGTTACTTCCTCCCGTTGAGTGCTCGAATTGCACCGGAGAGCGGCGATACTGGACCCGTGACCACGGACGGCGGGATGGACGAGGTGGCAGTGCTGCGCAGCCTGCCCGACCCGGTGATCGTCGTCGACGCGGCGATCACCCTCAAGTACACCAATCCGGCCGGGGAGGAACTGCTCGGCTACCAGAAGGAGGACTGGCTCGGCCAGTCGCTGCTGGGGGTGATCCATCCGGACGACATCGCCCATGTCATCGCCTCGGCCTCGACGGTGATCAACAAGCGGGTCGGGTCGCCGATCGAGGTGCGCATGCGTGCCGCCGACGGGAGCTGGAAGTGGGTGGAGATTCTCGGCCGCCCGGCCTTCGACGTGCTCGGGGTGGACGGCATCATCGTCGCCGCCCGAGACGTCACCCAGCGCCGGATGTGGGAGGTCGCGTCGAACGACACGATCCGCTTCCAGCAGGTGGTGCACCACGCCCCGTCGATCACCCTGCTGCTCGACCGGCTCGGTGTGGTCAACAGCGTCAACGCCGCGTTCACCCGTCTGCTCGGCCACGACCCGTCGATGGTGATCGGGAGGGCGCTCACCAGCTTCTGCGACGACGGCAGCGAGCACGACCTGCGCCTCGCCATCGAGCGCGCCATCTCCTCCGGGCGCACGGTCACCTGCGAGGTGCCGATGCGAACGGTGGACCCCGGGACACCGGCCCGCCCGATCCGCTTCGAGATCGTCAACCTGCTCGACGATCCCGTCGTCGAGGGGCTGGTGGTGGCCGCCCACGACGTCAGCGACCTGCACAGCGCGCGGCGCACCCTCGAACATCTGGCCCGCCACGATGCGCTGACCGGCTTGGCGAATCGCTCCGTCCTGCTGGAGCAGCTCGAGGACGGGCTCGAGCGTCAGGCGGCGATGGCCATCGTGTTCATCGACCTCGACCG
>JBPOIX010000123.1:0-1843 GCA_052034175.1 Actinomycetota bacterium | reverse complement strand
GCGTTCATGGCGGTGAAGGGCCGGTACGTCGCCGAGCCGTACCCCGCCTGGACGGCCATCGGCTGCAGCGCGCTGGCCGCGCCCGGTGCCCGCGCCGAGGTGAAGGCGGTGGCCGTCCTGCGCACGGCCGCTCCGGCCGAGTGACACCGAGCGCCCCGGCCGCTCGCCCCGGCTGACCGCGCGGGTCAGCGGCTGACGGCGCGGGTCAGCGGCGGACGGTGCTGAAGGCGATGCCGATCGTGCCGCGGCCGGCGTGCGAGCCGACCACCGGGCCGATGTCGCCGACCACGATCTCGCCGCTCCAGTGAGGGCGCACCATCTCCACGAACGCATCGACATCGCTGCAGTCGGCGTGCAGCACGGCCAGGTGCTCCAGCTCGCCGGCTTCCTTCAGCTTCTCCACGAGGAAGGCCAGCGCCTTGCTGCGGGTGCGCTGCTTGCCACCCTGTTCCACCTTGCCGTCGCGCACCTCGATGATCGGCTTGATCGCCAGGGCGGATGCCAGCAGGGCCTTGGCGCCGCCGATACGGCCACCCTTCTTCAGGTTCTCCAGGGTGTCCAGCGCGCCCCACACCTTGGTCCGCTTGGCGAGATCCTTGGCCCGTTCCACCACGGCCAGATGGCTGGCGCCGCCCTTGGCCAGGCCGGCCACGTCGGCGACGATGACCCCCAGCCCGAGGGTGGCCTGTTCGCTGTCCACGACGGTGACGGTGATGCCCTCGGCGGCCACGGCACGCGCCGCCAACTCGGCCGACTGCATGGTGGCCGAGAGGCCGGCGCTGAGGTTGACGACGACGATGCTGGTGGCACCGTCCGCGGCCAGGGCGCGGTAGGTGGCCTCGAACTGGCCGGGGGCCGGGGCGGCGGTCTCGGGCAGGGTGGCCGAAGCGGCGCACTTGGCCCAGAACTCGGCCGGGGTGAGGTCCGCCCGGTCGACGTACTCCACCCCGCTGATGCGGATGGTGAGGGGGACGATCTCGATGCCGAGCTCGTCGGCCACCGCCTGGGGCAGGTCGCAGGCGGAGTCGGTGACGATGCGAACGCGATTGGTACTCACGAGTTGGGCAGGGTACTCGTCGCGGCGTCGGGTGACAGCCCGTCGTCGTCGATCTCCGTCGGCCGGGCCGCCGGGTGGCGGTTGGCGGCGGTGCCCGCGGCGGCAGTGCGCCGGTTCTGGCGGACATGGCGCACCCACCATGTGAGCACCACCAGCAGGGCGGCACCGGTGACGAACGGGCCGAGGCCGGACAGCGCCGTGACCCGGGCGGTGAGGGGGACGGGGTTGCCGAGGCGCACATTGCCCTCGGGGGTGAGAACCTCGAGGGTGACGGGGTGCTTGCCGTTGGTGCGGGCCTCGATGCGCACCTTGATCTCGGCCCGCTCACCTGCGGGCAGTTCCACGGTCTGGTCGCCGTCCGGGAAGCGGAGCTTGGGCGATGTCAGGCGGACGACGACCGTCAGCGGGGTGTCCCCCGTGTTGCGCAGGGTGATGCGGACGAGGCTGGTGCGCCCGGTGAGGTTGAAGGCGAACCCGTCCGGCAGTTCCACGGCGCTGCGCACGGCGGCAAGGTCGGCGCGCATGCCGGTGGCGATCCGCGCGGCCTGCTCGTCGTCCACGGCCTGGGTCGGGATCAGGTCGAGCAGGCGGTTCCAGGCATCCAGCCGCGGGTCGTCGGTGGGCAGCATGCTGCTCGTGCCGACGGTGTCGAGGCGCAGCTCGGTGGCGAGGGCCACCCGCCCGCGCAGGTCGTCGCCCGCGGCCTCCGGGAGGCCGACCACCAGATCGTCGACTTCGTACTGGTCATGGTCGGTGCGCAAGCCGTGGTCGCCCAGGCTGGTCGGC
>JBPOIX010000156.1:0-3784 GCA_052034175.1 Actinomycetota bacterium | reverse complement strand
CCCGACTTACTTCCTCGACCGCGGCGCCGCGGACTCCCGGGCCGAACTGGAGGCGCTCCGAACGTTAGCTGCCGGGTTGACCGACGATCAGGTTGCGGTCATCTTCCCCGAGGGAACTCGCGCCACTCCGCCCAAGCGGGCGCGCGCCTTGGCAAAGATCGCCGAGCGGGACCCTCAGCGCGCCGAGCGCCTGGCGCCACTCGGGCATCTGTTGCCGCCGCGACCCGCCGGCTCCGCCGCCCTCCTGGACGGCTGCCCCGATGCAGACGTCGTCGTGGCCTGGCATGTGGGCTTCGACGGGTGGGACAACTTCGGCGCCATCCTCCGACGCCTGGCCGATCGCCCCCGCCCCGTGGAGTTCCACACCCGGCGCATCCCCCGCGCGGAGGTGCCATCCGGGGCAGCCTTCGCCGCGTGGCTCGACGCACAGTGGCTTCAGGTCGACCACGACGTTCACCAACTCCTCACACCACAAGGAACCCCATGATCCTCGCGACTGCCGGCACGGCACTCAGCACCGCGGCGCTCGCCATCGCCGCGCTCATGCTGCTCACCTGGCTCCTCAGCCTGGCGCTGAAGAACGCCTCCATCGTCGACATCGTCTGGGGTGTGGGCTTCGTCCTCGTGGCCTGGGCGGTCCGCTGGCGGGTGGACGGGGTGGACGGCCGGCAGAACCTGCTCGTCGCGCTCACCTCGATCTGGGGCCTACGGCTCGGTGGCTACCTGTTCGTCCGCAACCACGGCAAGGGGGAGGACTACCGCTATGTGGCCATGCGCCGTCATTGGGGCCCACGCTTCCCCTTCATCAGCCTTGTCACCGTGTTCGCGTTCCAGGGGCTGATGATGTTCGTCGTGTCGCTGCCCGTGCAGCTCGGGCAGGCCGGCACGGAGCCGGGCGTCGGCTGGCTGGCCTGGGTGGGCGCAGCGGTCTGGGGCATCGGCCTGTTCTTCGAATCGGTGGGCGACTGGCAGCTCGCCCGCTTCAAGAAGGACCCGGCGAACAAGGGCAGAGTGATGGACCGCGGCCTGTGGCGCTACACGCGTCACCCGAACTACTTCGGCGACGCGTGCGTGTGGTGGGGCATCGCGCTGGTCGCTGCGGAAACCCCGGTCGGCCGGTGGGGGCTGATCGGTGCAGCGCTCATGACCGTGCTGCTCCGCCGAGTCAGTGGTGTGGTCTTGTTGGAGAAGTCCCTGGGCAAGCGCAAGCCCGGCTACGCCGAGTACGTGGCCCGCACCAGCCCGTTCTTCCCGCGCCCGCCGAAGCGGGCGTAGGAGACGTCAATCCGAGCCGGGGCGTCGTGCGGCCTCCGCGGCTGCGGCCGCCTTCGCCGCGGCCTTCGCCGCATGCCCTGGCGGCATGGCCAGCGCGATCTCGTCCTCGGTCGGGATGCGCGCCACACGGCTCTCGGCGGGGAGCAGGTCCATGATCGCCTTCATGATGCGCTTGGTGTCCGCGTCCGGGCTGCGATGGACCAGCGGCACTTCGCTTCCCACCCGCACGGTGATCTGCGGCGGCGACACCACGTTCAACATGTTCGGCACCCGCGCCGAGCGCGGCCACACCTTCTCGGTGCCCCACAGCCCGATCGGGATGACGGGCGCCTTCGTCAGTGCCGCGAGCCGTGCGGCCCCCCAACGCCCACGCAACACGGTGTCGTAGAAGCCGGCGCCGCGAGGAATCGTGCCCTGGGGCATCATCGCCACGAGGTCGCCGTTCTCCAGCGCTTCCGCGGCGGCCTTCAGCGGCTCGTCGCTACCAGTCCCGCGGTCCACCCGGATGCCACCGAGCGCCGCCGCGATCTGGCCCACGACCGGCGCATCGAAGACCTCCTTCTTGCCCAGGAAGCGCACGGCGCGGTCGGTGCGGGCCAACGCCACCGCGACGGCCGCGGCGTCGAAGTAGCTGCGGTGGTTGGCCACCACGATCGCCGGGCCGGACTTCGGGATGTGCTCCGTGCCGGCGATGTCGAACTTGGCGTACGGGAAGAACAATGGATGGGTGAAGCTCAACGCCAGGCGCTGGATCTCCATGTTCACGATCGGTACCTTGGCCATCGAGGCCACCTCCTTCCCGGCGGCGACGGCGCCGGAGAGATCCAGTGTCGGCCAACGGCGAGCTGCGGCCATCAGCACCATCCGCGGGTCGGGGTTGACGACGAATGGGTGCCCCACCGCCGCCAGCAGTGGGGTGTCGTACACGCTGTCGCTGTAGGCGAAGCTCTCCGCGAGGTCCACCCCGTGCCGCTCGGCCCACTCGCGCACCGCGCTGAGCTTGCCGGCACTCCACACGAACGGCCCTTCGAGGGTGCCGTCGTAGGTGCCGTCGTCGTTCACCCGGTAGCGCGTGGCAACCACGTCGTCCAACCCCAGGCGGCGGGCCAGTGGCGCCACGAGGTCCAGCGGGGTGGTGGTGGCCAGCACGATCGGCCGGCCCGCCGCACGGTGCTCGGCGAACAGTGGGGCGGCCAGCGGCTGCACCATCGCCGCCAGTGCGTCCGCCGCACCTTCGGCCGCCTGCTGCACGACGGCGCGCGGCCGCCCCTTGGCCAATGTGACGGCCTGACGGGCCAACGCCATCGAGGGGATCGTCTCCCCCACCGCGTTGAACAGCTTGTAGAGCAGCGACTCGCCGGGAATGCTGCGCGCCACCAGGCCGGCGTCCTTCATAGCCTGGGAGAACACCTCGCCGGACGCGCCGGCCAGCAGGGTCCGGTCGAGGTCGAAGAACGCTGCACCGCGGGGCTTGCTCATGGCGCAACTGTAGACGTGCGCGCTGCCACCACGTTCGGAAAACGGGAAAGGCCCCGCTTGGGGGAAGCGGGGCCTCTCAACCTGGAACCTGTGGTTGGGGGAACCACATGAGGTTCTCGTCGAGCGGGCCGTTGGGGGCCGGCACCGCTACGAACATGTGAAAGTATGCACGTGAACGAGTGATCTATCAACTCGAAATCGTAGATAGTCGCTATCGTTTTCAGAGATGGATTTCCGCCAGCTCACCACCCTGGTCGCGATCGCCGACCATGGCTCGTTCTCGGCGGCGGCGCGTGCCCTGTACACCGTCCAATCCAACGTCAGCGGGCACATCGCCCGCCTCGAACGGGAGCTCGGCGTGCCCCTGGTGGACCGCCAGCGTGGCGGGCTCACCGACGAGGGCGTGCTGGTCGTGGAGCGGGCGCGGCGCATCCTGCACGAGATGGACGACATCGCCGCCGACATGGCATCGCGCGGCAACGAGGTCCGCGGCGACGCCCGGCTGGGCGTGCTCGGCACGACCGCTCGCTGGCTGCTCCCCCAGCTCCTCACACAGCTCTCGCGCCAGCACCCCGGCGTGCACGTCACCGTGCACGAGGGCAACACCACCAACCTCATTCCCCGCCTGGTCGCCCAACACCTCGACGCCGCCATCGTGCACCTCCCGGTGGACGACCCGGAGGTGACGGTGGAGCCCCTGTTCGCCGAGGACCTCCTCCTCCTCGTCCACTCCGAACACCCGCTGGCCGTCCACGACCAGCTTCCGCTGGCCGCGCTGGCCGGCGAGCCGCTGATGCTGCCTCCGCTCGGCACTGCCCTGCGGCGGGTCATCGATCGCGCAGCCGGCAGCGTGGGGGTGGAGCTGCAACCCCAGGTGGAGATCGACGGAGTGCGCCTCCTCACCTCGCTGGCATTCGAGGGCTACGGCGCAGCCATCGTGCCGGCCACCGCGGTCCCGCGCTGGCTGCAGGGCAACTTCCATCGCATCGCCGTGCCCGAGCTGCCTCGCCGGGTGGTGGCGTGGGTGCAG
>JBPOIX010000179.1:0-10049 GCA_052034175.1 Actinomycetota bacterium | reverse complement strand
GGCACGTCCGCGTCCACCCCCGCCACGGAGGCGCCACAGCCCACCTCCGGCGACAGCACCGCGCCCCCCGACACCGGGGGCGACACCAGCGTGCCCTCCGGTGAGGACGCCGGTGACGGGTTCGCCGCCCGAGGCCCGGCCACGGGCGAGCCGATCCTGCTCGGCATGGTCAACACCGAGGGCACGCCGGGGCTGGACTTCCCGGAGATGCGCACCGACCTCGACGCTGCGGTCGAGTACCTCAACGCGCACGGTGGCTTCGGCGGCCGGCCCGTGCAGGTGGAGCACTGCGCCGCCGTCGGCTCTCCCGAGTCGTCGCAAGCGTGCGCGCAGGAGCTCGCCGGCAAGGACGTCGACCTCGTGATGCTCGGGCTCGACCTGTTCCCGGGCTACGACACGTTCGCCGCCTCGGGCATTCCCGTGGTCGGCGCGCTGCCGATCCTGCCCGGCGACTACACCGCCGATGCCCGCTTCCTCACCGGTGGCAACCTCACCACGATGGCGGCCATGGTGGCGCTGGCCGTGGAGCACTACGACGCGCAGACCGCAGGGATCATCAGCGCCGACAACCCTGGCGCCAACGGCTCGGAGGCCGCGCTGATCGCCGCCCTGGAGAAGGCAGGCGTGGAGTACGTGTCGATCAAGGGTGGCGACAACGAGACCGACGCCGGCTTCCAAGGGCTGATGCGCCAGGCCGCCGCCGGTAACCCCGACGTGCTGTTCTCGCTGTACTCGGATGCCGGCTGCATCGGCGCCATCCGCGCCCGGGTGTCGCTCGGCCTGACGGTGCCCGCCATCTCCACTCCGATCTGCGCCAGCGGCGAGGTGATCGACGTGGTCGGCGACGACGCGGTCGGTTGGAGCTTCGCCGGCGTCGGCTCGACCTCGGACACCCCGTCCGCCGCCGAGTTCGAGGAGATCGTCACCGCCGCCCGTGGCGACGCGGGCGTCACCTCGATCGGCGTCGGCGCGCTGGCGATCACCGAGCTCATGACCCTGGCTCGCGCCGCCAACATGGTGGCCGAGGCCGGCGGCGAGGTCACGGGCCAGTCCGTCTACGACGCGCTGGCCGGTGAGGGGCTGAGGACGTTCCCCAACGACACGGCGATCACGTGCGGGCTCGTGCCTGCCTATCCGAGCGTGTGCTCGTTCGAGTTCCCGATCGGCGAGTACATCGCCGGGGGCGAGGTGCGGACGGTGCCGGGGTTCGAATCCATCTCGGTGGTCCCGTACCTGCCGTAGCCGGCGCTGCGCATGGCCGACTATCTGTTCTTCCTGCTGCTCGGCGTCGCCGCCGGGGCCATCATCGCCGCGTTCGGCCTGGGCCTGCTGATCACCCAACAGGGGTCCGGCGTGGTCAACTTCGGCTTCGGGGCGATGGCCGCCTGGGGTGGTTACGTCTACGCCGACCTGCGGCGCGGTGCCTACCCGTTCCCCGTGCCCGGGCTCCCGGAGCGCTACCACTTCGCCGGCGGTGACGTCGGTGTGTGGTGGGCGATGCTGCTCTCGTTGCTGACGGCGGCGGCGCTGGCCCTCGTGGTGTACGCGCTCGTGTTCCGTCCGCTGGCCCAGGCGCCGGAGCTGGCCCGGGTGGTGGCCAGCATCGGCCTGGTCGTCGTGATCCTGGCGCTGATCGATCGCCGCTTCACGGACAACGCCGGCCTACGCGTCGGGCCGATCCTGCCCCGCGAGCCGGTGACGGTGATGGACAACGTGACGGTGCCCCGCGACGGGCTGTGGCTGGCGGTGGTGGTGGCAGCGATCGCCGTTGCGGTGTGGGCTGCCTCGCGGTTCACGCGCCTCGGCCTCGCCACGCGGGCAGCGGCGGAGAACGAGCGCGGCGCGGTGCTCCTCGGGTATTCGCCGCGGGCCCTCGCCGGTGCCAGCTTCGTGCTCGCCAACGTCATCGGCACCCTGGTGGTGGTGCTGGCGTCGCCGATGATCCAGTTGTCCGGCGGCGTGTTCGCCTTCGGCTATCTCATCCCGGCGCTCGGGGCAGCGCTCGTCGGCCGCTTCCGCCGCATCGGCGTCACGGTGGGTGTGGGCATGGCGATCGGCATGGTGCAATCGTCGTTCACGAAGATGCAGACGGACTTCGGCTGGTTCCCGAAGTACGGCGCTCGCGAGGGCCTCCCGTTCCTGGTGATCATCCTGGCGATGGTGGTGCTGGGGGAGCGCCTGCCGCGCCGTGGGTCCACCGAGGGGTGGCGCCTCCCGCCGGTGCCGCCGGTGCGGCTGACCGCGCTCACGGTCGGCGGGCCGGTGGTGGCCGCGGTGGTCGGGCTGCTCGTGCTCGGGCCCCTGTGGCGGGCGGCGATCATGACCACCGTGGTCGGTGTGGTGCTGGCGCTGTCGTTCGTGGTGCTCACCGGGTTCGCCGGGCAGGTGTCGTTGGCGCAGATGGCGTTCGCCGGCGTCGCCGGGTTCGCCGTGTCGCGGCTGGCCACGCGGTGGGGTGTGCCGTTCCCGCTCGCCCCGCTGCTGGCGGCATTGGTGGCCACGGTGTTCGGTGTGGTGGTGGGCCTGCCGGCGCTGCGGGTGCGCGGCACGAGCCTGGCCATCGTCACCCTCGCCGGCGGTGTCGCCATCGCCGAGTTCGTGTTCAAGAACCCGACGTTCGTCGGCGACGTGTCCACCGGTGGGGCGAAGGTGCCGAACCCGCGGCTCGGCAGCTGGGACCTCGGTCTGGTGCTCGGCACGAATGCATCGCGCCCGGTGTTCGGCATCCTTCTCGTGGGAGTCGCCCTGCTCCTGGCGCTGATGGTGGCGAACCTGCGGCGCAGTGCTTCGGGCCGGCGGATCATCGCTGCCCGCTCGAACGAGCGTGCCGCCAGCGCCGTCGGGGTGGATGTCGGCCGTGCCAAGCTGCAGGCGTACGCGGTCTCGTCGTTCATCGCCGGGGTCGGCGGGTGTCTGGTGGCCTACCGCTTCGGCAGCGTCAGCGATGCGTCGTTCGGAGTGATCGCCTCGCTCACGGCGCTCGCCGTCGCCTACCTCGGGGGCATCACGTCGATCAGCGGAGCGGTCACGGCGGGTCTGATGGCGTCGTCGGGCGTGGCGTTCTATGCGATGTCCCGTCTCACCGACCGCACCGGCCAGTGGGAGGCATTCATCAGTGGGGTGCTGCTGATCGTCACCGCGGTCACCAACCCGGATGGCATCGCCGGCGGTGTTCGTCGTCGGCTGGACCTGGCGCGCAGCCGCCGGGCGCAGGCGGTGGCGCCGTGAGCCTGCTGGAAGTGCGAGGGCTCACCGTGAGCTACGGCGGGGTGAGCGCCAACATCGGCGTGGACCTCGATGTGCACCCCGGCAGGGTCACCGGCCTCATCGGGCCCAACGGTGCCGGCAAGACCACCTTCGTCGATGCGGTCACCGGGTTCGTCCGGCCGACGGCAGGCAGGGTGCAGTTCGCCGGGGCGGACATCACCAGTGCTCGCCCGGCCGCCCGCGCCAGAGCCGGTCTCGCCCGCACCTTCCAGTCGGCAGAGCTGTTCGAGGACCTGACGGTTCGGGACAACCTGCTCGTGGCTGCCCAACGGCCCCGGTGGTACTCGCTGCTCTCGGATCTCGTGGTGCCGTCGCGTCGCCGCGACGAGGGGGAGGCGGACGCCGAGTGGGCGCTGGACGTCCTCGGGCTGGGCGATGTCGCCGAGCTCGCCCCTGCGGCGCTCAGCCATGGCCAGCGCAAGCTCGTCGGGGTGGCCCGCGCGCTCGCCATGCGGCCCAGCGTGGTGCTGCTTGACGAGCCCGCCGCCGGCCTGGACAGCGCCGAGAGCCGCCGTCTCGGCCGGCAGATCCGGTCGCTGCTGGACCACGGTGTGGCCGTGCTGCTGATCGACCACGACATGGAGTTGGTGATGGAGGTCTGCGACGAGCTCTACGTGTTGGACTTCGGTGCCGTGATCGCACAGGGGCCACCCGCCGCGGTGCGCACCGCCCCCGCCGTGATCGCCGCCTACCTCGGGAGCACGCCGGCACCGGCGGAGGTGGGCGATGAGTGAACCGCTGATCGACGTGCGCGGCCTGGACGCCGGGTATGCCGGCGTCGCCGTCGTCCACGGGCTCGACCTCAGCGTCCGCGCCGGCGAGGTGGTGGCGCTGCTGGGCCCGAACGGCGCAGGGAAGACCACCGTGTTGCGCACGCTCTCCGGTCTGATCGCCCCGCTGCGCGGAACGGTCTCCGTGCTCGGCGCCCCGGTCGAGGGCGGTGCGCCGCACCGGGTGGCACGCCGCGGCCTCGGCCATGTACCCGACGACCGGGCTCTGTTCTTCGACCTCACGGTGGAGGAGAACCTGCGCCTCGCCGTACGCGGGGGCCGGCTGCAGCGCCACGAGGCGCGCCGGCGGGTGCACGACCTGTTCCCCGAACTGGAGCGCCTGGCCGGCCGGCGCGCCGGCTCGCTGTCCGGTGGCGAGCAGCAGATGCTGGCGCTCGGTCGTGCGGTCACTGCGGGCCCTCGCTGCCTGCTGGTGGACGAGATGAGCCTCGGGTTGGCACCGATCATCGTCGAGCGGCTGCTGCCCGTGATCCGGCGCCTCGCGGAGGAACTCGATGTGGGCGTGCTGATGGTCGAACAGCATGTGCGGATGGCGCTCGCCGTCGCCGATCGGGCCGTCGTGCTGGCACACGGCGAGCTGCGGTACTCGGGCAGCGCGGCCCGGCTGGTGGCGGACCCGGGCCTGCTGGAGGCCAGCTACCTCGGGGGCACCCCGGAGGGAGCACAGGCCGACGTGCCGGGCGTATAGCGGGCGAAGCCGCCTTCTGATCGTTGGGCCCGTTGTGCAAGGCTGGCCCGATGCGCATTGGCATTCTCGGAGGTACGGGGCCCGCTGGCAGCGCGCTCGCCGCTCGTCTGGCCTCGGTCGGCTATCACGCGGTCATCGGCTCGCGGTCGAAGTATCGGGCGATGGAGGCGCGGGATGGGCAGGTCGAGAAGTGGCCCGAGCTGGCCCCTCGCCTCGGTTTCGGCGACAATGCGGCCGCCGCGGCGTGCGACCTGGTGGTCATCGCCACCCCCTGGGACTCCGCGGCCACCACTGCCCAGGAAACCGAGGACCTGCTGGCCGGCAAGATCGTCGTCAGCATGGCCAACGCCCTCGTCCGGGTGGGGCACGAGTTCCAGCCGCTGGTGCCGCCCCGTGGCAGCGTGGCTGCCCATGTGCAGGCGTCCTTGCCGCGCTGTCGAGTGGTTGCCGCGTTCCACCACCTCCCTGCGAAGGAGCTCGGCCACATCGGCGAGCCGATCGACAGCGACGTGCTGATCTGCGGCGACGATGCGGATGCCGTGCGGACGGTCAGCGAGATCGTCACCAAGATCCCCGGCTGCCGCCCGCTGGATTCCGGGGAGCTGTCGAACGCGATGGCGATCGAGGCGTTCACCGCCGTGCTCCTCCAGCTCAACGTGCGGTACAAGACGAGAGTGGCCCCCAAACTCACCGGGATCAAGCGCGATCCTCGCGATCCGAAGCCTGCGGCCGCAGCGGCTGAGGCGGTAGCGTCACCGGCGTGACGATGCGCCTCTACGACACCGCCCGCCAAGCCGTGGTGCCGTTCGAACCGGGGCCCGAGGTCCTGATGTACACGTGCGGCATCACCCCGTACGACGCCACTCACCTCGGCCATGCGGCCACCTTCATCACCTACGACGTGTTGCAGCGGCGGCTCATCGACCGCGGTCATACGGTGAAGTGCGTCCGCAATGTCACCGACGTGGACGACCCGTTGTTCGCCAAGGCGCGCCAGCTCGGTGTGCACTACCTCGACCTCGCAGCGGGGGAAGAGGCGCGCTTCGAGCGCGATCTGGAGGCGCTCAACGCCTTGCCCGTGCACAGCACCCCGCGCGCCTCGAGCGCCATCCCGGACATCCGCGGCTTCATCGGCCTCGTGCTCGAGCGCGGCTTCGCCTACGAAGCCGGGGGCAGCGTGTACTTCGATGTCTCGAAGTTCCCGAGCTTCGGTTCGGTCAGCAACTACTCCGAGGAGCGCATGCTGGAGTACGCCCGCGAGCGCGGTGGCAACGTGGAGGACCCCAACAAGCGGCACCCGCTGGACTTCGTGCTCTGGCACCCGTCGCTGGACGACGAGCCGAGCTGGGACACCATGTGGGGCCCCGGCCGGCCGGGCTGGCACATCGAGTGCAGCGCGCTCGCCCTGCGCGAGCTCGGCACCACCATCGACCTGCACGGCGGCGGGAGCGACCTGATCTTCCCGCACCACGAATGCGAGCGGGCGCAGAGCGAGGCTGCCACCGGCGCCCCGTTCGTGAAGCACTGGATGCACGTGGCGATGGTGTACATGGACGGCCACAAGATGTCCAAGAGCCTCGGCAACCTCGTGTTCGTGGATGCGCTCCGCAAGGAGTGGGACCCGCGTTCGATTCGCCTGGCGATCATCGAGCACCACTACCGCCGCGAGTGGGAGTGGGAGGACGACCTGATGTCGCGCAACTCGGCCCGGCTGCAATCGTGGCTGGCGAACAGCCACGACGAGAGCGGCGTCGTGGACGACGTGCGCGCCGCCCTGGACGACGACCTGGACACGCCGAGCGCGGTGCGCCTCATCGACGAGGCGGCGGCCAAGGGCCTGGGCGTGCACGAGGCCGTGCATCTTCTCGGTCTGCACCTCTAGCCCGGTTCCCGCGCGGACACTTCGTACAAACGCCCAACCGGGCCCTCCAGCCCTACTATGCTCCGCGCCATGTTGAGCGGGGGAAGCGACACATGAAGGCGCAAGGTGCGGGCAAGGCCCAGACCCGCTTTCGCCGCGTCGTACGCCCGGTCGCCAAGCAGCTGTGGCATTTCAACCTGGAGGGCTTCGAGCGGCTGCCCGCCACGGGCCCGGCGATCCTCGCGCCGAACCATGTGAGCTTCCTCGACTCCGCATTCTTGATGCTTCATGTGCCGCGCAACATCAGCTTCGTCGGCAAGGCCGAGTACATGGATTCGTGGAAGACGAAGTTCCTCTTCCCGATGATGGGGATGATCCCCATCGATCGCGCTGGCGGCGAGAAGAGCCAGGCAGCGCTGGACACTGCGGAGCGCGTCCTGCGTCGCGGTGAGTTCTTCGGCATCTTCCCCGAAGGCACCCGCAGCCGCGACGGCTACCTCTACAAGGGGCGCACCGGCGCCGCGCGGCTGGCGATCAAGGTCGGTTGCCCGATCTTTCCTGTCGGCGTCGTCGGCACCCGGGAGATCCAACCGCCGGATGCCAAGCTGCCCAAGGTCCGCAAGGACTGCACCATTCGCATCGGCCGGCCGATCAACCCGGAGCGCTACACCCGTCGTGGCGGCGCCGAGCACCTGATCCTGCGACAGATCACCGACGAGTTGATGTTCGAGATCCGCGAGCTCACGGGCCAGGAGTACCGCAACGTCTACGCCGGCAAGACCGCTGATGCCGAGCCCACCGTGGCAGCCCGGGTGGCCACGGTCTCGGACACGGACGCTCGCGAGCTGGCGTCGGCGTCCGCCGGCGATTGAACCGGGGCCTTCAGCCGGCGGTCAGTGCAGTTCTCATGACGTGATCTCTTCTGCGGCGCGCAGGCCGCTGAGGTGGGCGCCGTGCACGGTGGAGAAGTACTCGCGGTTCGTGTGCTCGCCGGCGAAGTGCACACGCCCGTGGGGCGCGGCCAGCGCGTCGAAGTGCGCCATCTCCGTGCCGACGGCCGTGAACGAGTACGCACCTTGGGTGAACGGTGCGGACACCCACCGACTGCGCAGCATGGTGTGTGGCTCGGGCACTTCGGCGCCGTAGATGGCTCGCAGGTGTTCCGTCACCAGGGCCACCAGCTCGGCGTCCTCGGCATCCTCGCTGGCGCGTGCCTCGTCGGCGTAGGCGAAGGTCATCAGCGCGGCGCTGCCCGGGTGCAGTGCCTCGACGTTGACGAAGTAGTTGAAGATGTCCGGCCGCGTGGCCGTGTAGGCGATGAACTCGTGGTCGTCCCAGAACGGGTCGTCCCAGACGAACAGGAACTTGGCGACGGCACTGAAGCCGACTCCCTGGATGGCGTCGACCTTCGCCTGGGGGAGTGGCGGCTCGAAGGCCAGTGCCCCCGTCTTCAACATCCCGAGCGGGGCGGTGACGATGCAGTGGTCGGCGCGCAGCTCACCGGTGGAGGTCACGACGCGAACCCGGCTGCCCTCGTCGACGACGCGCTCGACGGGCTGGGAAGTACGGATGTCCAGGCCGCCGGCCAGGTGGGTGGCAATGACGTCGTACCCTTCGGCGAACACGACTTCGGTGCCGCCGAACTCTTCGCCCTCGTTGAGCAGGGTCGACGACAACGCGTCGAGGTCGCCGGTGTCGAACGTGAGGTAGGTGGAGAGGAAGAACCTCCCGAGCCGATCGTCGGCCCAACCGGGCAGTAGGTCGTCGAGGGCGTCGGCGACGCTGATGCCGTCGTCGCCCTCGGCCTCCACGGCGTCGAGCAGGTCGTAGAAGGCGTCCTCCGCGGCAGCGAACTCGGCGTCGGTGTACTCGGTGCCCGCCTCGTCGTACGCCACCACGTCCTCACCGTCCAGCTCGACGGTGAGGGCGCCGGCATCCTCCGCCAGAGCGGTGACTGGGTTGCCGTCCGTCCCATGGATCCAGGAGGCGCCGATGTCGAACGGCACGCCGAGCGAGCGGTCGCTGTGGAGCCGCCCACCGACACGGTCGGTGGCTTCGAGCACGACGACCTGCAGGCCCGCCGCGCGCAGGGAGCGGGCCGCGGTGAGCCCTGCGACACCGGCTCCGACGACCACGACATCGACCACCTCCGGTTCCGCCGGCGCGCCGCTGGTCGGCTCGGTGCTCTGTGTGAGTGACGGCTTCTCCGCGTCGTCGGTGCAGGCCACCAGTGCGAGCGCCGAGGTTGCCCCGCCGAGGAGGAAGGTGCGCCGTGAGGACGGAATGGATGGCCCGGTTGGTGAGGTCATGGCGGCGGCGAATGTATCGCCTGATCGCCCGCGGCACGCCAAATGCCCCGGTTGCCGCGACGGCCCGCCCGTAGACTTGGCGGCCTATGGCCGAGATCACGATTCAGCTTCCGGATGGTTCGCAGCGCACACTTCCCGACGGTGCCACTGCCACCACCCTGGCCGAATCGATCGGCTCACGCCTGGCGAAGGCTGCCGTGGCTGCGGTGGTGGACGGCGCCGAGGTCGACCTCAGCGTCCCCCTGCGCGACGGCGCGACGGTGGCGATCATCACCAACTCCTCGGAGGAAGGGCGCCATGTGCTGCGTCACAGCACGGCACACGTGTTGGCGCAGGCAGTCACCCAGTTGTTCCCCGGTGCCAAGTTCTCCATCGGCCCGGCCATCGTCGACGGCTTCTACTACGACTTCGAGCTTCCGGGCGGCCGCACGTTCACCGAGGCCGACCTCGAGTCCATCGAAGCCCGGATGCGCGAGATCATGAAGGCGGACCAGCCGTTCGTGCGGGCCGAACTTCCCGCGGCGGAGGCGCTGGCGGTGTTCGCCGACCAGCCGTACAAGTGCGAGATCATCGAGCGTGTCAGCACGGGCGCAGCCGACGGTGAGGATGCCGGCGAGGTCGGTGGTGGCGAGACGATCAGCGTCTATCGCAACACGCCCGAATTCGTGGACCTGTGCCGCGGTCCGCACGTGCCGAGCACCAGCCGCCTCGGTCACTTCAAGCTGATGAAGGTGGCCGGCGCCTACTGGCGTGGCAACGAGAAGGGTCCGATGCTGCAGCGCATCTACGGCACGGCCTGGGCCAGCAAGGACGAACTTGCCGAGCACCTGCACCGTCTGGAGGAAGCCGAGAAGCGCGACCATCGCAAGCTGGCGGTGGAGCTCGCCCTGCTGAGCGTCCCCACCGAGCTCGGTGGCGGCCTCGCGGTGTGGCACCCCAAGGGCGCCATGTGCTGCGTCACAGCACGGCACACGTGTTGGCGCAGGCAGTCACCCAGTTGTTCCCCGGTGCCAAGTTCTCCATCGGCGGGTACATGCCGTCCTTGTACCACTCGAGATGGCCGGAGGTCTCGAACAGCTTGGCGTTCGCCAGGTGCGGGGTGAACACGAACTGGTAGTCGCCGTCGGTGTGCC
>JBPOIX010000302.1:0-3630 GCA_052034175.1 Actinomycetota bacterium | reverse complement strand
GGCCGATCCAGGTGATGCCGGCGAGGATGTGCAACCACCGGAACCCGAAATCGCCGAGCGCCTGCCGGCTGAAGAACCCATCTGCTGCGAGCACTTTCAGTACCCCTCCCTTGTGAAAACCGAAGTGCCTGAAAGGTAGCACCGGACCGACCCGGTTCCGCGCACCGACTCCCTACTGCAACGGATCCCAGCCGCTGACCCCGCGGGTGCTGACATTGGCCGTCCATTGGCGGCCGTCCCACAGCCTCAGCTCGTGCCGGCCGGTGGGGTCTTTCGCCCATTGTGAGCCCTGCGGCGGTGGCGGCAGATGGGTGGCACCGGCGCCGGCTGGCATGACGGCCACGATCACCAGGCCCACGCAGCCGAGCAGCCCGAGCAGGGCCCCGACCCACCACTCCATGCCGCGTGCCTGGGCGATCAGCGCGCACACCACCGGCCCCAGCGTGAACCAACCGATCCAGAAGAGCGCACCAGTCATGGTCCGTTAGCCTGCCATGTCGTCATGGCACACGAGTTCATCTACACCTGTTACAAGCTGGCCCGGCACTACCCGCCCGACCGCACGGTCCTGGAGAACATCTCGCTCTCCTTCTACCCCGGGGCCAAGATCGGCGTGCTCGGGGCCAACGGCGCCGGCAAGTCCAGCCTGCTGCGGATCATGGCCGGCCTGGACGACGGGTACACCGGCGAGGCGCGCCTCACGCCCGGCTTCAGCGTCGGCTACCTGGCGCAGGAACCCCAGCTCGACCCGGCCAAGGACGTGCGCGGCAATGTGATGGACGGCGTGGCGGCCGTGCAGGGCCTGATCGACCGCTACAACGACGTGATGGCGATGTGGGGCGACCCCGACGCCGACTACGACAAGGTGGGCGCGCTGCAGGCGGACCTGGAGGACAAGATCGCCGCCGCCGACGCCTGGAGCCTCGACCGCAACGTCGAGATCGCCATGGATGCGCTGCGCTGCCCGCCGGACGACGCCGATGTCACCACGTTGTCCGGTGGCGAGCGCCGCCGCGTGGCCCTGTGCCGCCTCCTGCTCAGCCGCCCCGACCTGCTCCTGCTCGACGAGCCCACCAACCACCTGGACGCCGAGAGCGTGGACTGGCTGGAGCGCTTCCTGTCCGAGTACCACGGCACCGTCGTGGCCATCACCCACGACCGCTACTTCCTCGACAATGTCGCCAAGTGGATCCTGGAGCTGGACCGCGGCCGCGGCATCCCCTTCGAGGGCAACTACTCGAGCTGGCTGGAGCAGAAGTCCGAGCGCCTGGCCCGCGAGGAGAAAGCCAGCGACGCCCGCAAGCGGACCCTGGAGCGCGAACTGGACTGGGTGCGCATGGCACCGAAAGCTCGCCAGGCCAAGGGCAAGGCCCGTCTGGCCGCCTACGACAAGCTGCAGAGCGAGGCCGAGGCCGCCGACAGCGGCCCGGACAAGCTGGAGATCACCATCCCCGCCCCGAGCCGCCTCGGCGACACGGTCATCAACGTGGAGCACCTGCGCAAGGGCTTCGGCGACCGCCTGCTCGTCGAGGACCTCTCGTTCTCCCTCCCCAAGGCGGGCATCGTCGGCGTCATCGGCCCCAACGGCGCCGGCAAGACCACCCTGTTCAAGATGCTCACCGGGCAGGAGCCGCCGGACGCCGGCACCGTCGTGGTGGGCGACACCGTGGACCTGGCCTACGTGGACCAGTCGCGGGACTCACTGGACGCGGAGAAGACCGTGTTCGAGGAGATCACCGGCGGCGTGGAGCACATGAAGGTCGGCAACAAGGAGATCCACGGCCGGGCCTACTGCGCCAGCTTCAACTTCAAGGGCAGCGACCAGCAGAAGCTCGTCGGCAAGCTCTCCGGTGGCGAGCGCAACCGGGTGCACCTGGCCAAGCTGCTGAAGACCGGCGGCAATGTGCTCCTCCTCGACGAACCCACCAACGACCTGGACGTGGACACCCTGAGGGCGCTGGAGACGGCGCTCGAGAACTTCCCTGGCTGCGCCGTGGTCATCAGCCACGACCGCTGGTTCCTCGACCGCATCGCCACCCATGTCCTGGCGTTCGAGGGCGACAGCCAGGTCCGCTTCTTCGAGGGCAACTTCAGCGAGTACGAAGCGTGGCGTCACAAGGAGCTCGGCTCCGCCGCCGACCAGCCGCACCGCATCAAGTACAAGCCCCTGGCCCGCTAGGTTGCGCCCGATGGCCCGCCGCTGGATCCCCCGCGTGTGCGCCGTGGTGTTCGTCGGCGGTATCGCCGGGATCATCATCGCCAGCATCAACGGCAACAACGCCGGCGTCATCCTCACCATCGGGCTGTGCATCGTGCTCGCCGCCGTGGCCCTGCTCACCATCGGCGCCACCACGCTCAAAGGGCGCATCGACGTGTTCGACGAAGCGGCCGCGGAGCAACTGGAAGCGCAGGTCGCCACGCTCGTGGCCGCCGGCGCCGACGAAGCCACCGTGCGCGGCCTGGTGCGCGACGCGATGAAGCTCGGCCGCGGGTGACCGCGCACACCGACTCGACGGTGGAAACCGACGCCGAGTTGGCGACGCGCTTGGCGGTGGAAGCCGGGCAGGTGCTGGTGAGGCTCCGCGAGGACCTCTTCGGCCAGGGCGCGCCGCCGTGGAAGGTGATGGACATGGGCGACCTCGCCAGCCATCGGTTCCTGCTCGACGAACTGCGCCGCCACCGCCCGGAGGACGCGGTGATGAGCGAGGAAGGCATCGAGGACCCACGCCGGTTCGGGGTGGACCACTGCTGGATCGTCGACCCGTTGGACGGCACGAACGAGTTCGGCGAGTACGGCCGGGTGGACTGGGCGGTGCACGTGGCGTTGTGGTCGCACGGCCGCCTCACCGCCGGCGCCGTCAGCCTGCCGGCCCTGGACCTCGTGTTCGCCACCGAGCCCGCCCCCTCGTTGCCGGTCACCGGCCGCACCCGCCCGCGGCTGATCACCAGCCGCAACCGCAACCCGTACTCCGCGGTGGTCGTGGCCAACGCGCTCGACTGCGATGCCGTCCGCCTCGGCTCGGCCGGCGCGAAAGCAATGGCCGTGGTGATGGGTGAGGCGGACATCTACGTCCACGACGGCGGGATGTACCAGTGGGACAGCGCTGCCCCCGTTGCCGTGGCCGCCGCTGCCGGGCTGCACACCAGCCGCCTCGACGGCAGCCCGTTGGTGTACAACGAGCGCGACCCGTGGCTGCCGGACTTCGTCGTCTGCCGCGCCGAGTACGCCGCACCGGTGCTCGACGCCCTGCGCGCCCACCGCGCCGGCCGCTCCGCAAGTTGGCGCTAAGGCTGCGCCCCGTGCCGTCCCAGCGCCAACATGGGGGGATGGAGCTGAACGCGCTGCGGTACGAGGTGCACGATCGGGTGGCCACGGTGTGGTTGCACCGCCCCCACCGGCACAACGCCTGGACCGGGCGGATGCACCGCGAGTACCTGCACGTGCTGGCCACGCTGGAGGCAGACCCCGAGGTGAGGGCCGTCGTGGTTACCGGCACGCCACCGGCGTTCTGCGTGGGCGGCGACAGCGAGGCCCTTGCCGGGCATGCGGCCCGCGGCGGCTACGACGACGGGCTCGGCGACCTGGCGGCAAACGCCCGCCCCGCCCCTGCCCGGCCGCCCGAACTGGAC
>JBPOIX010000376.1:0-14751 GCA_052034175.1 Actinomycetota bacterium | reverse complement strand
GGCGCGCAGTGCGGCCGAGGCGACCCGTCGCAGTGCCGGGTCGCCCACCGCGAGCAGCACTCGGGGAGCAAGTTGTGCGTCGGGTTCCATCGTGTCTCTTCCGCCCTCGTCTGGGTGGTTGGGTGGTGTCCCACGCTCTGTGGTGCACCACCGTTCGGTTGACTATCGGCGCGCCCGGTCGCTTCCTGAAGTGGTGATTTTGACGAAGTGTGTAGTGAGCGCACCCGGCCGGCCCGTACGGTGGACGGATGCCCGACACCCGCCCTGACGCCCGCGCCGAGGTCCGAGCCGCCGTGCTCGCCCGCCGCCCAGTGGATGCCCGCGAGCGGTGGTCGATGGCCGAGTTCATCACCCGGTTCGACCCGCTTCCGCACCCGTTCACCGAGGCGGCGGACAAGGTGCATGTCACCGCGTCGGCCATCGTCGTCAGTGAGGACGGCCAGCGCGTGCTGTTGCACGAGCACAAGCGTTTGAAGATCTGGCTCCAGCCGGGCGGGCACATCGACGACGGTGAGCTGCCGTGGGACGGTGCCGTGCGCGAAGCCACCGAGGAGACCGGCCTGCCGGCCACGCTCGGTGGGCCGGAGCTGATCCATGTGGACGTGCACCCGGGGCCGCGCGGGCACACCCATCTCGACCTGCGCTACCTCGTGCGCGCCCCGCGGGAAACGCCCCGCCCGCCCGAGGGCGAGAGCCAGAAGGTGGAGTGGTTCGCCTGGCACAAGGCGGTCGCCATGGCCGAGCCGGGCCTGGAGGGTGTGCTGCGGGCGCTGCAGCCCGGCGACGCGCGCATCCGCCAGGCCCGGCACAACGACGCGCGGGACTGCGCCCAGGTGTACCTGCGTTCGCGGGCGTTCGCCCTGCCGACGGTGCCGTTCGTGCACGGCGACGCCGACGTTCGCCGCTGGATGAGCGACGACGTCGTCGGCCGCACGGACATGTGGATCGCCGAGGTGGACGGCACGGTGGTCGGGTTCATGGTGCTCGGCGAAGGGCGCGACAACGCCGGCTGGATCGACCACCTGTACCTCGACCCGGCATGGATGGGGCGCGGCGTGGGCGATCGGTTCGTGCAGTTGGCCAAGGAACGCCGCCCCGGCGGGCTGCAGTTGTGGACGTTCCAGGTGAACGAGCTCGCCCGCCGGTTCTACGCCCGCCATGGCTTCGTGGAAGCTGAGCTCGGCAACGGCAGCGGCAACGAGGAGCGCACCCCCGACGTGAGGATGGCCTGGCCCGGCGCCTGAGCCCGTTGCGGCTCAGCGGGTGTAGTGCGCCGCGGGCACGCTGAGGTGGAAACGGGTGCCCTGGTCGTCCGTGCACGTGGCATCCCAGCCGCTCTCGTAGTGCACCGGCTCCTCGGCGGTGCCGCCGAGCTCGCGCACCAACGCCACCGCGGCATGGATGTCCTCCACCACGAACCACAGCTCGGGCAGGGCCGGGCCGTCGGTGTGCAGGCCCCCGGGCGGGGCGCTGATGTTCTCCGCGTGGCCGGCCTCGGGCGAGGCGAAGCGCCAGCCGAGGAGGGCGCCGAAGAACGCCTGGGCCCGCGCCAGGTCGCTCGTGGGCAGGGTGAAGTAGTACAGGTCGCCGCGATCGTGGTGCTTCACCTGGTGGCCGTGGCCGGCATCGCCTGCAGCGGCGGCGGCCTCGTGCTGGAGGCCTTGCTCGGCGGCGTTCGCCGTGTACTGCTCGTCGGTGAACCCGACGATCGGTGAGCTCACCGCCCACTGGTGGCCCCACGGATCGCGGAGGTGCCCGCTGCGGTGGCCGTAGAACTGGTCGGTCACCGGGCGCTCCTCCGTGGCGCCGAGCGCCAGCGCCCGAGCGAAGAGGGTGTCCACGTCGGGGACGCTCACGGTGAACTTGGTGCCGGACCCGCCGATGCTGGTGGGGGAGAGGACGCCGTACTCCGGGTACTCGTCGGCCAGGGCCAGGCGGCTGTTGCCGATGACGATCTCGGCGTGGCCGATGCGGCCGTCCGCCTCGACCAGGCGGTGGTGCTCGACCGCGCCGAACGCCGCGACGTAGAAGTCGATCGCCGCTGCGGCGCCCGCCACACAGAGGTACGGCATCACGGTGGGCACCGCGGCGAGGTCGGGCAGCGGTGCGCCGGCAGGCGTGGCAGGCGTGGCGGGTGTGGTGGTCGGGTCGGGCATCGGGGCCTCCAGGGCGGTGAGGAGCTGCTGGCGCAGCGAGGTGGCGAAACGGGTGGACGGGATGATGGGCGCGGTGTCGGCGCGCAGGATGTCGAACGGGTCGGTCATCGCTCGCCTCCTTCCAGGTCGGCGGCCACCTGCCGGTAGGCGGCGCGGGCGCGGGCCAGCACCGATTCGGTGGCGTGCAGGCTGCGGTCGAGGTGGGTGGCCACCTGGTCGACCGGCAGGCCGTCGAGGTAGCGCAGGGTCAGGGCCAGGCGGTGGTGCGGCGCCAACCGGGCCAGCACCGCCTGCACATGGAGCGCATCGAGAGGGCTGCCGTCGTCGGCCACTTCGGCTGCGGCGTCCCACAGCTCGGCCATCGCCTCACGCTGGCGGCCGACGCGGCGCCAGTGGTCGGCCAGTTTGTGGCGGGCCGTGCCGATCAGCCAGGGCACGCCGACCTCGGTGCCAGCGCGGTGGGCGTGCACCGCGGCCATGAACGTCTCGGCCGTCAGGTCCTCCGCGGTGGCGTGGTCGTCGCACCGGCGAACGAGGTAGCCGTACACATGCGGCAGAGCCTCGTCGTACAGGTGCAGCAGGGTGCTCACGTGCTCCTTGTCGTTCGGGGGGCCGGTTCTCCGTCGCGATCGTGGCAGAAAACCTCAGGCGGCGCGAGCGGCGCCGGCAGTGGCGGGCTCATCGACGCCCATGGGTGCCGTCGCGGCTGGCGCGTGTGCCGGTCGGTGGCCGAACACGAAGCGCTGCTGGGCACGGTAGCTGGCAGTGAACAGGGCGGCTTCGGTGAGGACCTTGCCGGCCAGCAGGGGAAGCCCGAACACGGTGACGAGGAGGTGCATCAGGCCGGCGTTGGCGGTGAGGATGACGCCTACGAGCGTGAAGTAGCGCCGTGCGCTCTGCGCCCAGCTGCGGCTGCCGCCGGCGAACACCAGGCGCCGGTTGGTGACGAAGTTGAGCACCGAGCTGGCCACGCGGGCCACCACCACGGAGAGCACCACATTGCCCGTGACGGCCGCCAGCGTGAACAGCAGGCCGGCGTCCACGGCGAAGGCCGACAGCGACGACAGGCTGAACTTCAGCAGGGGCGCGTACACCCGGGCGGAGTCCGCCAGGGGGCGGAAGTGGGAGGACTCGTTGCCCTCCAGGTACACGGTGTCGATGGGGACCTCCAGATGGGTGAAGCCGTGACGAGTGGCCTCCAGCAGCAGCGACAGCTCGTACTCGAAGCGGTCGCCGCCGATGGTCTGCAGCCAGGGGAGCATGGCGGGGCCGTAGCCGCGCAGGCCGGTCTGGGTGTCGTGCAGGCGGGTGCCGGTGGCCGCGCCGAAGAGGAAGCGGGTGAGCCCGTTGCCGAACCGGCTGCGGGCGGGCACGTCGCCGGTGAAGGCCCGAGTGCCGAGCACGATCGCGGTCGGGTGCTGGGCCACTGCGGCGGCCACCCGGCGGATGTCGGCCAGGGTGTGCTGGCCGTCGCAGTCGGCGCACACCACGCTCTCGCCGGGGTAGACGGTCTCGATGTGGGCGAAGCCGCGGCGCAGGGCGAAGCCCTTTCCACGGTTGGGGAGGTGGCGCTGCACGTCGGCGCCGAGCGAGGAGGCGGCGGCGAACACGGTGTCGTAGCCGGGGCCGCTGCCGTCGTCGACCACCACGACTCGCTGTGCCGGGGCGGTGGCGCGGATGCCGCGCAGCAGGTCCACCAGCCGCTGGTCGGGTTCGTAGGCGGGGATGAGGATGATCATCGCGGCGGCACCTCAGCCCTCGAGGTAGAGGATGTCGCTGGTGGGGCGCTCGTCGTTGCGGCCCTGCGGGTTGTTGACGACCTCGCCGTTGAAGTACATCGTCGACGAGCCACCGCCATCCAGGTTGTAGGCCACGGTGGCACCGAGGTCCGCGAACACCTGGGCGAACTCGGTCATCGTCAGGCCGCGGCTCTCGCTGCTGCGGCCGTCGACCACCACGAACACGAAGTGGTTGGCGGAGATCATCCCGATGCCGGTGCGTGGGTGGCTGCCCTGGATGGAGTGGTTGCCGATGTTGGTGTCCACCTCGACGTCGTCGATGCCGTCCTGCACAACCCCGCCGTCCACGAGCGCCGGCCCGAACGACAGGGTCTGCCACACGCCCTGGGCGAGCAGGTCCGCCGCGGTCGTGGTGGTTTCGTCGTAGACGAACATCTCGCCGTCGGCGGTGAAGGCCACGCCCGTGCGGGCACCTCCGTCGCGGTAGATCACCCCGTTGCGGATGAGGATGCCGGATTCGCGGAAGCCGTAGTAGTCGCCGTTGATGGCGAAGATCGCGTTGTTGTCCTCGGCGATGGCGGAGGTGTCCTGGGTGATGTTCAGGCCGAACTGGTTGTCGGCGAAGGCCGAGAGCAGCTGGGTCACGTCGCTGACCTGGATGTCGGCCACGTAGTAGATGGTCTGGTCGCTGCCGCTGCCGACCACGTGCTCGGTGATGGTGATCGAGGTGTCGCCGTCGGTGTAGCTGGTCTCGGTGATCACCGGCTCGGCGGCAGGGACCGTGTCGCCGCTCGCCGTGTCGCCGGTGGCCGTCGCGGCCGTGTCGGCGCCGGCTGTGTCGGCCGGTACGGCCTCGCCGGCGGCGGCGCGTTCGGCGTACACCTGGGCTTCGTAGGCGTCGACGTCGGCGATCTCGACGTGCTCCCAGACATAGCGGTCGAGCGCCCACCAGGTGACCCCGCCGGCGGCCAGCAGGAGAACGGCCAGGAAGCCGCCCACCCATCGCAGGATGCGTCGCCGGCGAGTGCGGGGGCGCGCTGCGGTGGCGGGTTGGGGAAGGGGCGCTGCGGCGCCGGGGAGTGCCGGGGGAGGAAGGGTGTCCAGTGCCATGCCCCCGTTGTAAGGAGCCCACCTGTGAGCCCGCTGTGCGCACTGCCAGAAGTGGGTGAGAGCTCGGTGAGCGCTGCTGCGACTGATGGTGCCATCGGGCGGAGGATGTGAAGCACGTCACCTTGTCGGAAAGTGTATCGCGATATATCGTGATGGCACTTGAATGATCAATACGAAAGGAGACGCACCATGCGTCATCGACACTTCTCCCGCTATCCCGATGGCATCGCCCCTGGCGAGCCAAGCTCCGAACCCGTTCGCGACCGAGGCGAGTTCGGCTGGGGTGGCCCTGGCGGCCATCGTCACGGTCGCCGCCGCCGCGGCGACATCCGCGTGGCCCTGCTGTTCGGCCTCGAGGCCGGGCCGGCACACGGGTACGAGCTCATCCAGCGGCTCGGCGAGCGCACCGGCGGTCGTTGGAAGCCGAGCCCGGGGTCGGTCTACCCGACGCTGCAACTGCTCGAAGAGGAAGGCCTGGCGTCGTCCGTGGAGCAGGACGGCAAGCGGGTGTACGACCTCACCGAGGCCGGCCGCGCTGCCCTGGCCGAGCGCTCCGCCGCCGGTGGCCCGCCGTGGATGGGCCCGGAGTCCGGAGGCGCGCACGGCGACCTGCGGGCCGCGGTGGGGCAACTGGTGATGGCGGCCAAGCAGGTCGGCATGGGCGGTACGCCCGCTCAGGTCGAGTCCGCCACCGGCATCGTCAACGAGGCTCGGCGCAAGCTGTACCAACTGCTCGCCGAAGCCTGACCCTCCCCGCACCCGGCCCCGGGGTGCCCGGCCCTGCCGCTCGGGCCCAGTCGCGAATCGTTGCCATCGCAACCGCGGTTTCACAGATCGATACGTCGGCTTCTGTGAAATCGCGGTTGCGCGCGCAACGAGGCTTCGGCGGCAGATCCCGCCTTGATGGTCGAACAGGTGTTCGTCTAGGGTGATGAACCCCTATGGCGTTCAACAATCCCAATCGCTCGTGGAAGGAGATGGAGGCGCTTCTCTCCGGCCGCCCCCTTCCTGGGGTGAGGGGCAAGGACGGCCGCCTGCCCGGCAGCCCATCGTGGAACGCCGGAGGCGACGGCCCGGCGTTGGGTCGCAAGCGCCAGGCGTACGAACCTCCGGCGGAGGCGGAGACCCGTCCGCTGCCCCGGCCAGGTGTGGGCAGCGGCGCGGGTCGCACCCCGTACGCCGAGTTGCACTGTCACAGCAACTTCAGCTTTCTCGACGGTGCCAGCCACCCCGAGGCCCTGGTGGAGGAAGCCCAACGCCTGGGTCTGGAGGCCCTGGCGCTCACCGATCACGACGGCTTCTACGGGGTGGTGCGCTTCGCCGAGGCGGCCCGGGCGGTGGGCCTGCCCACGGTGTTCGGGGCGGAGATCAGCCTGACGGCGGAGGGGCGCCGCGCCCGTACCGAGGCGGATACCCAGGGCCAGGTGGCCACCGGCATGGTGGCCGACCATCACGCCCCCGACCCGCACGGCCGCCACCTGTTGGTGCTGGCCGACGGCCCCACCGGCTACGCCCGCCTGGCCCGGGCGCTGAGCCTGGGCCACCTGGCGGGGGAGAAGGGTGCGCCGCAGTTCACGTTCGACGACGTGGCCGAGCAGGTGGCCGGGCACGGGTGGGTGCTCACGGGCTGTCGCAAGGGTGCGGTGCCGGCCGCGCTGGTGGGGGAAGGCCCCAGCGCGGCTGCCCGCGAGTTGCAACGGCTGGTGGCCGCGTTCGGACGAGACCGGGTGCTGGTGGAGCTGTGGGACCACGGCGACCCGCTGGACTCCGTGCGCAACGATGCGCTGGCGGAGTTGGCGGCGCGCCACGACGTGGGCGTGATCGCCACGAACAATGTCCACTACGCCACCCCGGCGCAGCGCAAGTTGGCCACGGCCGTGGCCGCGGTGCGGGCGCGCCGCAGCCTGGACGAGCTCGACCCGTGGCTCCCGGCGTCTGCGGGGGCGCACCTGCGCAGCGGGGCCGACCAGGCGCGCCGCGTCGCCCGCTACCCGGGGGTGGTGCAGCTCGCGGCGGAGGTCGGCCGGGCCGCGGCGTTCGACCTGCGGCTGGTGGCCCCCAGCCTGCCGCCGTTCCCGTGCCCCACCGACCCCGCAACCGGGCGGCCGCTCACCGAGATGGAGTACCTGCGGCGCTTGGCCGAAGAGGGTGGGCGAAGGCGCTACGGCGATCGGCCGGGCGCGCACGAAGACCTGTCGCTGCGGGCCAGGGCGTGGCGCACCATCGACCACGAGCTGGCCGTCATCGAGCACCTCGGGTTCGCCGGCTACTTCCTCGTGGTCTGGGACCTCGTCGAGTTCTGCAACCGGGCGAACATCCTCTGCCAGGGTCGGGGCAGCGCGGCCAACAGCGCCGTCTGTTACGCGCTCGGGGTCACCAAGGCGGACGCCGTCAGCCTGGGCCTGCTGTTCGAGCGCTTCCTGTCGCCCGAGCGCGACGGGCCGCCGGACATCGACATCGACATCGAGTCCGACCGGAGGGAAGAGGTCATCCAGTACGTCTACGGCCGGTACGGGCGGCATCACACGGCGCAGGTGGCGAACGTCATCACCTACCGCGCCCGCTCCAGCGTGCGGGACATGGCGAAGGCGCTCGGGTTCGCGCCCGGCCAGCAGGATGCGTGGAGCAAGCAGATGGATGCCTGGGGAGGGGTCAGCACCACGGCCTCCCAGCCGGACCACGACATCCCGCCGAGCGTGCTGGAGTTGGCGGCCGAGATCGAAGATGCGCCGCGCCACTTGGGCATCCACTCCGGCGGCATGGTCATCTGCGACCGGCCCGTCATCGAGGTGTGCCCGGTGGAGTGGGGCCGCATGCAGGACCGCAGCGTGCTGCAGTGGGACAAGGACGACTGCGCGGCCGCGGGCCTGGTGAAGTTCGACCTGCTCGGCCTGGGCATGCTCAGCGCACTGCACTACGCCATCGACCTCATCCGCGAGCACCGTGGCTACGAGATCGACCTGGCCACCCTGCCGCAGGAGGACGACGTGTACGCCATGCTCTGCCGAGCGGACACCGTGGGCGTGTTCCAGATCGAGAGCCGGGCGCAGATGGCCACCCTGCCGGGGCTGATGCGGCGCCGCTTCTACGACCTGGTGGTGGAGGTCGCGCTCATCCGCCCCGGGCCCATCCAAGGCGGGTCGGTGCACCCGTACATCCGCCGCCGCAACGGGCAGGAGCCCGTCACCTACCTGCACCCGCTGCTGGAGAACAGCCTGGGCAAGACGCTGGGCGTGCCCCTGTTCCAGGAGCAGCTGATGCAGATGGCCATCGACGTGGCCGGGTTCACGCCCAGCGAGGCGGACCAGTTGCGCCAGGCGATGGGGTCCAAGCGCAGCCGGGCGCGGATGGAGCAGTTGAAGGTGCGCCTGTTCGAAGGCATGGCCGAGCGCGGCATCACCCCCGAGGTGGCGGAGGAGATCTTCATGAAGATGGCCGCCTTCGCCAACTACGGCTTCCCCGAGTCGCACTCGGTGAGTTTCAGCTATCTCGTCTACGCCTCGTCGTGGATCAAGTTCCACGAGCCGGCGGCGTTCTGCGCAGCCCTGCTGAACGCTCAGCCGATGGGCTTCTGGAGCCCTCACTCGCTGGTCCAGGACGCCCGCCGGCACGGGGTGGTGGTGCGCGGGCCGGACCTCAACGCGTCGCTGGCCGGCGCCACCCTGGAGCCGTGCCCCGACTCCGTCGGTGGCGTGGCCATCCGCCTCGGCCTGGCCTCCATCCGCGGCCTCGGCAGCGAGCTGGCCCAGCACATCGAGGCTTTACGTAAAGGCTGTCGGGCCGCTACCAGGGCCTCCGGCTCCGAGTTCTTGACACAAACCGGGGGCGAGGGCGAGGGGGCCGGGGATGAGGGGGCCGTCGAGGGCCGTCCGTACGGTTCCTTGGAGGACCTCGTGCGCCGTGTGCCGGCGCTCTCCCTGCCCCAGCTGGAGGCGATGGCCACCGCGGGTGTGTTCGAGGAGAGCCTGGGCCTGGGGCGACGGGAGGCGATGTGGGCGGTGGGTGCCGCGGTGCAGACGGGGCCGGATCGGTTGGAGGGGATCGTCGTGGGGGAGAAGGCGCCGCAGTTGCCGGGCATGGAGCCGATGGAGCAGTCGGTGGCCGACCTGTGGGCCACCGGGGTGTCGCCGGAGGGGCACCCCACCCGCTTCCTGCGGACCGCGTTGCGCCAGCGCGGCGTGGTGACGGCGGCAGATCTGTGGGACTGCCAGCCGCGCAGCAAGGTGTTGGTGGCCGGTGTAGTCACCCACCGCCAGCGGCCGATGACGGCGCAGGGCGTGACGTTCATGAACCTCGAGGACGAGACCGGCCTGATCAACATCGTGGTCTCGAAGGGCTGTTGGGCCCGCTACCGCAAGGTGGCCCGCGGTGCCCCCGCCCTGCTGATCCGCGGGCGCCTGGAACGCAGCGAGGGTGTCATCAACATCGCGGCCGAGGAGTTGACGCCACTGCCGGTCGGCGGCGCCGCAGCCAGCCGCGACTTCCGCTGAGGACGGCGAGGTGTTGCCGGCCGATGGCTCGTGCCCCAACCGGGCTGGGATCGGGCTGGGATCGGGCTAGGGCAGGGTGACGTCGTGGCTGCCGAGGTCGGCGGCCTCTGGGAGCCAGACGAACAGATCGTTGACGCCATGCGTGAAGGTGACCCCGGTCGTGCCATCGCGGTTGGTGGTCGGTGTGTAACCGCTGAACAACTCGGTGGTGTCGCCGGTGGCGAGGTCTACGTAACGGGCGAGCGAGGTCGTGTTGCGGGCCACCCAGATGGTGGCCGAACCGTCGCCGTTCTCGCCGAACGCTCCGAGGGTGTAAGCGTTGGTGAAGCAGCGGGTCCAGCGCACGACTCCGTCGTTGTTCACCACCGACAGCAAGGTGTCGCTGGTGGTGCCGTCGGGTAGGGCCAGCGATGCCTTCACGAGCACCCCACCGGGCACCACCCTCACGTCGAGGGTGCCTGGGGTGAACTCGGCGCCGGCCTGCGGCTCGGGCAGCGTGATGTGGAACGTGAAGTCGCCCTCGTCGTTGGTCCCCGTCTCCAGGATCGCCGGGTCGATGGCCGGGGGAATGGCCGTGGTGGGGCGTGTTTCGTGGCAGGCCGGGCTCATGTACTGGGTGCCCTGCGCCGTGTTCTCGCCCTGGTCGATGGTGGTGGACGCCGAGGGGTCGCCACCCGCCGCGGTGCTGCCCGGCTGGCCGGGGATGGTGGTGGCGCCAGGGGCTGCCGTGCCGCCGCCGGGCAGGGTGACCACCGGGGTGTCGCTGGGGACGGTGTTGTTGGCCGCCTGCTGGCGCCACACGACAACACCCACGACTGCCAGCACGGCGGCGGCCGCGATGCCGATCTGGGTCCAGCGCCGCCCTCCACCTGGGCGCTGGGGCCGCTCGATCGGGCGTCGCTGCAACGGCACCGGCTCGTGCCGGTGGCCCGTGGGTGCGGCCGCAGGCGGGTTGGGGCGCGCCTCCGGTTGGGTGGCACTCCAGAGGTCGTCGGTTGCGGCTGCTGCCGCGGCTGACGTTGCGGTTCCTGCGGCGCGCCACTCGGACGTCAGGGCCTCGGCCAGCTCGTCGCGCAGGCCGGGGCGCGGGGTGGTCTCGGGCCCGAAGTATGTGCGGATCCACGGGTCACGCATGGTCGGCCCCTTCCTGCGTCAGGCGCAGCCGCTGCAGGGCGCGGCGAATCAGCCCGTCGATCGTGCTCTCGCTGACCCCGAGGCGTTCGCCGATGGCGGCCATCGTCAGGTCGTCCACGTAGCGCAGCACCATCACGGTGCGCTCACGCTCGGGCAGGTCGGCCAGCATGTCGGCGACGTCGTGCTCGGCCTCCACCGGCCATGCCGTGCCGGCTCCGGCGCCGGCACCGACGCCCGTTCCCGCGGCCGCGCGCCCGAGGCGGGCCCGTTCGCGCTCGGCGCTGCGCCAGCGGTCGATCCACCGATGACGGACCGCCGTGCGCAGGTAGCCGTACGACACGGCCCCCATCTCGCCGCGGCGGGCACGGTGGAGGGTGTGGGTGTACACATCGTGCACGAGGTCTTCCGCAGCGGCACGGTCGTGCCCCGCCAGCAGCCCCGCGTACCCGTAGATCTCGCGGAACGTGGCGCGGTAGCACGTGAGGAACCCGTCCTCGGTCGCCACGTCCCACTCTTGTGTCACGCTCATGAGAACGTCGCTGCCTTGGCGAAACCCCGGACGATTCTGACCATCGTCACCGGACTGTAACGGCCCTCAGGCGGTGCCGGCAGTCGGGTGGGTCGGGGAGGCACGGCGGAGTGGGCTCATGGTCGCTGCGGCCGCCTCGACGGTGGGCGAGCGCGAAGCGTGGCACCATTGCGGCACGAGAAGGGGGGAGCGGAATGTCCGATGTCACTCGAATCGGTGGCGTGTTCTTTCGTACGGCCGACCCTGCCGCGACCGCGGCGTGGTACCGCACACATCTGGGCCTGCCCGACCAGGGCTTCGATGGCGCCAGCCTCGGCTCGCCAGGGAACGAAGCCGTGTGGTCGCCGTTCCCGCGCGACACCGCATACTTCGGTCCGGGTGACCAGCAGTTCATGGTGAACCTGGTGACCCCCGACCTCGACGGGCTGCTCGATCGGCTGCGCGCCGCGGGGGTCGTCGTGCTCGACAATGTGGAAGAGACCGACTTCGGCAGGTTCGGTTGGATGGTCGATTGCGACGGAAACCGGGTGGAGCTGTGGCAGCCGCCGGAGCACTACCCCTCGGAGGGCTGAGACTCGTCACACCTCGCCGGTTCACGTGAACCGGATGCCTCAGGTCGCGCGTATCAGCGGGCCGACGGTGCGGCTCTGTCGGGTGTGAACTCATCGATGTGGCAGCGTGTGGCGAAGTGCATGGTCGTGGTGCTGTGGCTTGCCTCGTGCACGTCGCCCACCGCGGCACCTGCGCCGGCCTCCAGCGGCGACGGGTCGTCGGCCTCGCCCGGCTCGTCGAACCCGTCGGAGGGCCCTGCGCCGACGGGCGGCTCGACGACGGTGCCGCCCCCGTCGCGCCTGTTCGACGTGGTGGGCGACGACGGGCACTGGACCGCCGACCAGGCGGTGGCGCTGCTCGACGCCACCTACGGCAGCGGGCTGGGCGGCGCTGCCGAGGTGCTGCCAGCGGACGACCCGTTGCGCAGGTCGGGGACGATGGCGATGTTGGCGGTGGTGGCCAACTGGCCGGAGTTGTCCGCCGCGCAGCAAGCGGCCGCGGCCGCGGTGCTCGAACTCCCTGCAGGGTTCGACCCCACCGACCTCGCCGTCGAGCCGTCGAACGCGTCCGACACCGCGCCGTCCGCATCGGGGTTGATGGCCGGCCTCGGCTCGCCGTTGCCTCCCGAGGCCGCCGCGGTGAAGGCCGCGCTGGCCGAGGTGTCGACCGCTCTTGCCGCCCACCTCGGCCCGTTGCAGCTGCGCGTCCAACTGCTTCCGGCGGGGGGCGGCACAGCCGAGCCGTTGGGTGACGCACTGCGGCTGGGCTCGACCTGCCGGATCCGCTACTACCCGTCGATCGGGCGCGATCCGGCGACGGTGGTGGCGACGATGGCGCATGAGCTGTTCCACTGCTACCAGTTCCAGTGGAACCCCAACCTCGGCGAGGTGCCGGCGTGGGTGGTGGAAGGCTCGGCCACGTGGGCCGAGGCCCTGATCGCCCCCGAGCTCGGCCAAACCCCCGATACCGCCGGCCATCTCACCGGGTACTACGCCGACACCACGAGGTCGTTGGCGACGCGCACGTACGACGCAGGGGTGGTGTGGTCGCTGATCGACGCCGCCGGGGGCGACTTCTGGACCCGCATCCAGAAGGTGATGGTGGAGTCGCGCCACGGCCGCGCCTTCGACGTCGCCACCGCTGGGCTCGGGGGCGACCGCTTCACCGCGATGTGGGCCGCGGGCGACGTCGACCGGTTGGAGTGGGGGAGCACCTGGCACCAGCCGTGGCGCGACCGGCTGCCGGCTCCGGACCGGACGATCCTGGAGTATCCGCTGGTCAACGGCACGTCGGTCGATGTCTCCGCCCCTGCCTACGCAACGGTGGCCCACGAGATCGAGATGAACGGGGAGGTGTTCGTCGTCATCCCCATCGGCACGCCGGTCGGACGGGTGCGCATGCCCGGCGGCGTCGAGAGCGACGTGTCGGAGTGGACGAACCAGGAGTGGTGCACCCTGACGGGTGATGCCTGCGTCTGCCCCGACGACACGCCCCGCGCCGGCACCGTGCTCCCGGAAGCACCAGGTGGGCAGGCGGTGTGGGCGATGAGCGGCGGCACTCGCAGCGCGGGCGTCACCATCGAGGTCCGCAGTGTCCGCGACGCCTGTGGCGGCACCGAACGGTGTGCCGTCGGGGTGTGGCGACAGTCGACCCCGGTGGAGGTTCCGGGCCTCGCCACCGTCGAGGGAGGTGACGGCGCAACCCTCACCATTGCCGAGGACGGCACCGCGCTGCTGGACTACTCGACCCAGTCGGCGTGGGTCACGCGGCCCGCCCAGATCACCGACAACTCGGTCCTCTTCGGAATCGACCTGGGCGGTGCCGCGAGCTTCCACGTCACCTTTCCCGGGCGCACCCGCGGCACGCTCGGGATGTGGGGCTTCGACTTCTCCAAGGTCACCTACGTAGGTGCTCTCGTCGCCGGGCCGATCGAGGAGTCGGTCGGCGACACGATGGCGGGCTTCTTCTCGGGGGCGGCCTTCTGGATGCCCACCTCCTGCACCGACGAGCGGCTGATCTGGAGCTTCGACCCCGGGCAGGTCCGCTTCGATCGCACCTCTGCGGTCCCGCCGCGCACCATTCGGCCGCCGGCGGGCAGCGACCCGGTTGATGGTGGCGACGGCGAGGGCAGCGCCGGCGACGGCAGCGGCCAACCCTCGGCCGGCGGCGACCCGCTGTGCTCGTTCATCGACGACGGCGGGGAGGCGATGAAGGCGCTCGGGGGGTGGACCCTGCTCGACCCGGTGAGCCTGCGACGTTCGCTCGCACAGATCATCGCCGTGTACGACGACGCGGCGATGCGCGCCCCCGACGAACTCGTCGCCGACCTCGAGCTGTTCGCCGGGTACATGCGCGGGCTCGACGAGGTGCTCGCCATGTACGACTACCGGCTCGACCAGATCGACGAGCAGGCGGCGGAGTGGACGGAGTTCCAGCGGCAGGCCGAAGCTGACTCCGGCGAACTGGCCGCCGCCTCCGAGCGGCTCAACACCTGGTTCCTGCAGCGCTGCGGTCGGCGCCTCGACAGCGAGCCGTGACACCCCGAACCCCGCGGCTCGACCGCGAGCCGTGACACCCGCACCCCGCTCCCGAACCCCGCTCCCGCACCCCACTGCCCGCTCCCGAACCCCGCTCCCCGTGAGACCGGGCTACCGTCGGCGGCATGGCACGTCCGTTCCGTTTCGCCCTGCAGGGTGGCCCGCTCAACGACCCCGACCGGCTGGACACCCATGCCCGCCATGTCGAGACGCTCGGCTACGAGGAGTTGTACAGCTTCGATCATGTCGGCACGGTCGACCCGTTCGTGCCGTTGGTGGCCGCGGCGTGCGCCACCCAGTCGTTGCGTGTCGGGCCACTGGTGTTGAACAACGAGTTCCATCATCCGGTGTTGCTGGCGCGAACGGCGGCCACGGTGGATCGCCTGTCCGGCGGCCGGCTGGTGCTCGGTTGGGGCACGGGGGACATGCAGGCCGAGCACGATGCCATCGGGTTGGAGTTGCGCGCGCCGGGGCCGCGGGTCACCCGTTTCGGCGAGGCGCTGG
>JBPOIX010000070.1:0-10060 GCA_052034175.1 Actinomycetota bacterium | reverse complement strand
GCCCGCTACGCGCAGCGCCGTCCCGCCGACCCCACCGGTGCCCGCGCCGCGGAGGTGGCCGGCGTGCTCGACCTCCTGGCGCACAACAAGCTGGTCGCCGCGCACTGGAAGGGTGACGACAGCGTGGCCGTGACCGACGTGTTGATTGCGGCCGGTGCAGTGCTCGCCGCGGCGGTCGGCGACGACGGGGCCGACGGCGACGAGGTGCGCCGCGTGCTACGCCCGGTGCTCGTGCGCCAGCTCGACGACGAACTGGCCGTCACCGCGCCCCTCGTCGCGGCCTTCCGGGGGCAGCTCGATGAGTGACGGGTTCCGTGCGCCCTTGCAGGCGTGGCTGGGCGAGCAGGCGGGCGCCCCGGTGGAGATCACCGAGCTGCGCCGCATCGCCACCGGCAACTCGCGGGCGATGTGGTTCTTCGCCCTGGCCGACGGCCGGCGGATGATCGCCCGCGTCGAGCAGGGCGGCGTGTTCGGCACGTCCGGCGCGGAGGAGTACCGCTTCATGGCCGCCGCCGCCCGCCTTGGCTGCCCGGTGGCGCCGGTGCGCTGGCTGGAGCCGACGGGCGACGTGATCGGCCGGCCGTTCTTCGTGATGGACTTCCTCGGCGGTGCTGCCACCGGCCGCGACGACCGCTCGATGAGCCCCGAACTGGCGGACGACTTCGTGCGCCGCCTGCACGAGCTGCACACCACGGACTGGGCCCGCGAGCTGCCGTCCGAGGTCACGGCCGCCGACGCCACCCATGTCACGGTCGACCGCTGGCTGCAGGTGTACCGCGACGCAACGCCGCTGCCGATCCCGCTGCTGGAGGAAGCTGCCGCATGGTTGCACCGCCACGCGCCTGCGGCGGCGCGGGTGGGCATCGTCCACGGCGACCCCGGCCCGGGCAACTTCGTGCACGACGGCTCGCGGGTCAGCGCCTTCACCGACTGGGAGTTCACCCACCTCGGCGACCCGATGGAGGACTGGGCCTACCTCGTGTCGATGCGCGGGTCGCGCACCATGAGCAAGGACGACTGGGTGGCCCTGTTCCAGCGGGTCGCCGGTGTCACCGTCACCGACGCCGACCTGCACTACTGGATGGTGTTCAACTACTTAAAGGGCGCGTGCGCGAACATCACGTGCCTGCGCGCGTTCCGCACCACCAACCCCGCACCGAACATGGCGTTGATCGGCACGGCGTTGCACCAGACGTTCGTGCGCCAGTGCGCCCGCCTGATAGAGGAGGCCCCGAGATGAGCGACCATGATGCCCTGGTGGCGTTGAACCACGCCTACGGCGACGCCGTTCGTGCCGGCGTCGAGACAGGCGCGGACGCCTGGGGCGCCACGTGGGCCGACGATTGTGTGTGGGAACTGCCCGGCCGCCGCGTCGAAGGGCGTGCGGCGATCGTCGACCTGTGGCGCGTGGCGCTGGGCAAGTACGAGCAGGTCGTGCAGCTCTACATGGCGCCGTCCTTCACGGTGGATGGCGACACCGCCGCCGGCAGGGTGCCGCTGATGGAGCTGATCGACGAGGGCAACGGCAAGCGGGCCGTGATGGCCGGCCACTACGACGACACCTATCGCCGCACCGCCGACGGCTGGAAGTACACATCGCGGGTGCTGACGATCTACTACCGCGGCGCGCCCGACCTCTCGGGCCACTTCCTCCGCCCCAGCGCGTAGTAGACGATCGGCGTCACGAACAACGCCGTCGCCAGGCCGATCTGGCCGACCGTGGTGAAGAAGCTGCCGAACCCTTCGTCGATGGTGATGCCCGTCTCCCAGTAGGTGCCGATGTCATTTCCCGCGCCCATCGCTCTCAGGGACACGAAGCTCACGGCGATCGGGCCGAGCACCTGCAGGAACCGGCGGCGCGAGGTCTCCCAGTGGCGGCGATGGCCGACCACCAGCACGGCTGGGCCGATTGCCGCCAGCACGAGGATCGTCAGCAGATACCACCATGCCGGGTGAAGGCGACTGCTGAACTCGACGGTCACCGCTGCCGTCGGCGATGCGCCTTCACCTGTCCCGTCGTAGGTGGCGCAGGAATCCCAGTGCAACAGGTCGACACCTTCGCCGTCGATCTCCCCTTCGCCATGGGGGATGCACACCGCGACGAACACCTCATTGCCCTGGCCGAGGAGGTCGACTGCAGCGTGGCTGGCCGCAGCGAGGTCGAGATGGAGAGGGTCGTCCAGCCCGGACACCCGGTACAGCCGGTCGCTTCCTCGAATCGGTTCGGGCAGGCCCAGCGCCTGCACCAGCGCGGTCACCGTCTCCACCTCCGACACGGGTGACTCGGTGTGGACCCGCCAGTTGATCTCCGCGGTGCCGTCGCCGTGCAGGGTCACGAAGATTGCCGGCGTGACGTACTGCGCCGGGCCGTCGCACGCGCTGAGCAGCAACGCGCCCGCCAACGCCGCCACAGCGGCCGCTCCCCTCCGCATGCCGCGACCCTACCCGAGCCCTCCGCCAGCTTTGGCGATGAGGTGCGGTGGTACCGCATCTCACCGCCAACTTGCGGACGGGTCGCGACAAGTTGGCGATCAGGTGCGGTCTGACCGCACCTCACCGCCAAAGTTCGTTGGGGCCGGGGCCGTCAGACCTCGGTGGAGGTGTTGCCGGCGGGGGAGTTCTTGAACATCTGTTCCGAGTCGAAGCCGATGCGCTTGGTGGGCACGATCTCGATCACCACGCGGCCGGGCGACTCCAGGTGGTGCACGAATGCGGCCTGCTGCTCGGCGCTGGTCGGCCGCACACGTGCCGCGAGGGCCGGGTAGAACCAGGCCTTGGTGGCCTCGTCGTCGTGCACGATGGCGTCGCCCTTGTAGGTGACGGCCTGGCTGGAGGCCAGCTTCGTGCCGCGGCTGGTGATGGCGATCGCCACCTTCGGCCGGGCTTCCACGGCGGCCACCCGCTTGCGACGGCGGGTGCACGTGATCCAGAAGCGGCCGTCCTTCCAGACGAAGTTCATGATCACGCCGACGGGCTCGTGGTCCTTGGTGGTCCACATGAACGTGCATTCGGTCTGCGTGGTGAGCAGCAGTTCCTCGCGCTCGCCGCTGAGCACGAACATGCTCACGTCTTCGTAGCTGTCCACGTACTCGCTGTCGTCGGCCATGATGGCGGGGTCCTCTCGGGAAATCAGGGGGCGGGCTTGGGTTGGTACTGGTAGCTGCGCTGCGTGCGGCCGCCGGCCACGAGCAGGTGCTCGCCCGTCACCCACGAGGCTGCGGGCGACGCCAGGTACAGCACCGCGCCGGCGATGTCGTCGGGCGTGCCGGTGCGGCCGAGGGGGATGGTGCGCGCCAGCGCGTCGAGCTGGTTCTCTACGCCGAGCACGGCGAGGTACGCCTCGGTGACCACCGGCCCGGGCGACACCGAGTTCACGCGGATGCCACGCTCGGCGAGCTCCAGCGCCAGCGTCTGAGTGAGGTTGATGAGGCCCGCCTTGGCCGCCGCGTAGGGGCCGGTGTAGGGGCTGCCCCTGGTGCCGGCGCCGGACGTGATGTTGATGATCACGCCGTCCTCGCCCATGCGGGGCACGGCGGCCTTGGCGCCCTGGAACGCGGACGTGAGGTTGAGCTCCAGCTGGGAGCGGAACGTGTCGTCCGGGGTGTCCACGAGCAGGCGCACGTTCTTCTCGTCGCTGCCGCCGACATTGTTGACCCAGATGTCCAGCCGGCCGAAGGTCTCCACCGTGCGGGCGGCGATGGTCTCGCTGAAGTCGCGGATGTCGCCGTCGCAGATCAATGCCCGGCGGCCACGCGCCTCGACACCCGCCGCGGTGGCCTCGCAGTCGGCGATGCGGCGGGCGTTGATGACGATGTCCGCCCCGGCGTCGGCCAACGCCCAGGCGATGGCCCGGCCGATGCCCTGGCCGGAGCCGGTGACGACTGCCACCTTGCCGTCCAGGCGGAACTGGTCGAGCAGGCTCATGCGAGCTGGCGCCAGCGAAGGGGCAGCGACGTCAGCCCGTGCAGCACGAACGAGTCGTTGCGCACCGGCGTGCCGGCCAGCTCGATGTCGCCCATGCGGCGCAGGATCTTCTCGAAGGACACCTTGGTCTCCAGCCGCGCGAGCGGCGCCCCGATGCAGTGGTGGATCCCCCAGCCGAACGCCACGTGCCCCATGCGCTCCTTCTGCGGCCGGTCGATGTCGAACTCGTCGGGCCGGTCGAACTTGCGCGGGTCGCGGTTGGCGGAGGCGAACAGCACCTGCAGCTTGCTGCCTTCGGGAATGGTGACCCCGTGCACGGTGCACTCCTCCGAGTTGGCGCGGAACAGGCCCTGGGCCGGGCTGTCGAAGCGCAGGGCCTCCTCGATGGCGATCGGGATGAGCGCCGGGTCGTCCCGCAGGCGCTGCATCAGCTCGGGCCGCTGGATCAGCCGGTAGAGCATCATGCCCAGCAGGCTGGTGGTGGTCTCGTGGCCGGCGACGAGCACCTGATGGCCGAGGTGCCGGGCCTCGCCCGGGGTGATGGTGCCGTTGCGACGGGCGACGGCGAGGCGGCTGATGACATCGTCGGGGAGGACCGTGCCGATCACGGACTCCTCGGCCGGAGCGCCCGCCCCGTCCAGCAGCGCCTCGCGCACGACGATGCCGCGGTCGATGGCGTCGCCCAGCCGTTTCTTGGCCGGCTCGTAGAGCGCCAGGTCGCCGCCACTGAGCGCCGAAGCGATGTCGTCGGCGGCCTCACGGAAGCCCTCGCGTTCGCCCTCGGGCACGCCGAACAGTTCGCTGATCGCGTCGGCGGGAAGGGGCGCGGCGTAGAGCGCCACGAAGTCGCCTTCGCCGAGGGGCAGCATCTGGTCCAGGTAATGGTCGGCGATCGCGGCGATGCGCGGTTCGAGCCGGGCGATCGAGGTGGGCAGGAAGGCGTCGCGCAGCACATGGCGGTGGCGCTGATGGTCCGGCTCGTCGGTGGTGCCGAGTACGCCGGACTCCTGGTAGAAGACGCCCGGCCCGGTGCCGTTGGTCCACAGGTCGGGCTGCTTGAGGGTGTTCACCACATCGTCGAAACGGCTGACCACGTAGAACGGCGGGTCGTGCTCGGCCACATGGTGCACCGGGCACTGGCTGCGGAGCACCTCGTACTGCTCCGTCGGCTCGAACGACTTCGAGGCATCGATGTGGGAGTAGTCGAGGCTCATCGATCAGCCCTCCGGGAACTGCGCGCTGGCCGCACCGTCTGGCCCGCGGACCGGCGCTGTGGCGTCGATGCGGTACTTGACGGCGCTGCCGCCGTGGCGGGGCACGGCGCGCATCGCGGCACCGGTGGCGGCGAAATTGGGGTGTTGGAAGTGGGCTTCCAGCGTCGCCGCGTCGGCCCACGTCTCGACGATCTGGATGCGACCCGGATGTGCCGGGTCGGCGGAGATGGTGTAGGTGAGGCAGCCGGGCTCGTCGTCCCGGGTGCTGCGCTGGAGGTCCACCGTGGCCGCGACGACCGAATCGACATCGGCCGGGTCCACGTCGATGTGCCCGATGATGATGATCGGCTGGTCTGCGGCCACGGTGGTTCCTTCAGTGCTGTGTGTCAGTAGGGGAGCGAGCCGCCGTCCACCGGGAACATGCACCCGGTGAAGTTGCGGGCCGCGTCCGAGGCCAGCATGACGGCCACCGCGGCCACCTGCTCGACCGTGTTCGGCTTCTTGATCGCGCTCTCCGAGGAGAACAGTTCGATCATCGCGTCGTAGCTTTCGAGCCCCATCATCTTCGCCGACTCGGGGCCGGTGTCGCGGACGATGTCGGTCTCGATGAGGCCGGGGAGGATGGCGTTGACGGTGACACCGGTGGTGCCGGTCTCCTTCGCTGCCGACTTCACCAGGCCGAGCACCGCATGCTTCGAGGCGTTGTAGCCGGGCAGGCCGGGCTTGCCGCCCTTGCCTTCCACCGACGACGTGACCAGGATGCGGCCGGCGCCTCGCGGCAGCATGTGCTGCAGCGACTTGCGCATGCCCCAGAACACGCTGTTGAGGTTCCAGTCCATCTCCAGCGCCCACTCCTCGTCGCTCATCATGGACACCGGTGCGGTGTGCATGACGCCACCCGAGTTGAGGCACATGATGTCGAGCCTGCCGTAGCGCTCCACGGCGAAATCGACGATGCCTTCGGCGGTGGACTGCTTGGCCGCGTCGCCGGCGTAGAAGGCGATGTTGTCGCCCCCACCCATTTCCGCGATGGCCTGCGCACCCTTGGCGGCGTCGCGGCCGTTCACCACGACGCTGGCGCCTTCACGCAGAAAGGCCTCGGCCATGGCACGGCCGATGGACCGGGTGCCACCGGTGATCGCGGCGACTTTTCCTTCGAGCTTTCCCATTGTTCTCGTGTCTCCCTGGATCAGTACGGCGCCGAGCCGCCATCGATGGAAATGAGCGAGCCGGTGATACCGGCGCCGGCATCGGATGCCAGCAGGGAGGCGACCAGCGCCACGTCTTCCACGTCGTTGAGTCGCTTGATGGCGCTCTCCTGGGCGAACCAGTCGAGCAGGGCCTCGTAGGTGATGCCCATGCTCTCCGCCGCCGGCGGGCCGTCGGTCTTCATCATGTCGGTCTCGATGGCGCCAGGGCAGAGGGCGTTGACGGTGATGCCGAGCGTGCCGACCTCCATCGCCAACGACTTGGTGAAGCCGTTCACCGCGTGCTTCGCGGTGACATAGATCGAGATGCCGGGCTTGCCGACCTTGCCCTCCGTGGAGGAGATGTTGATGATGCGGCCCCACTGCTGCGGGATCATGTGCTGCAGGGCAGCCCGGCTGCACCACAGGGTGCTCCACAGGTTGACCTTCAGCGCCCAATCCATCGCCGCGTCGGTGAGCTGCGCCACCGGGGCGTTGTCCTTCGAGCCGCCGGCGTTGTTCACCAGGATGTCGATGCGGCCGTACTTCTCGACCGTGGCCGAGATGAGCCGCTCGCAGTCCTCGCGCACTGCAGAGTCCGCGGCCACGAACATGGCGTTGTCGCCGGCGTTCATCTCGGCGATGGCACCTTCGCCCTTCGCCTGATCCCGACCGCTGACGACGACCTTTGCTCCATCGCGTAGATACGCCTCGGCAATGGCCCGCCCGATACCTCGCGTGCCACCGCTGATGACGGCGACGCGTCCGTCCAGTTCACCCATGTGATAGTTCCCCTTCCCCTCTGGGTAGCGGGACTGTATCGCACAAACACCAGTCACAATCAAGTAAGTGCGCGCGGCGTGGCGTAGGGTGCGCGCTGTGGATCGGTTGGTGTCGTTGGCGGCAGGGTGTGTGCTCGATGTGAGCCCGGCGGAGGCGGTGGAAGTGGCCGCGTCCTCCGGGTGGAGGGCCGTCGGCCTGTGGTTCGACGCTGCCACCTGGTCGGACGCCACCACGGCCGACGTGGCAGCACGCCTGGCCGACACCGGCCTGACTGCGTTGGACATCGAACCGGTGATCCTCGGCCGGGGTGTCGACGCCGGTGAGCGGCTCGTCGATGCCGCCGGTGCCCTCGGTGTGCCGTTCCTGCTGGTGGCCGGCGGCCCGGCCTCCCACGCCGAGGCGGTGGAAAGGGTCGGCGCCCTGTGTGCGTACGCGGCGCAGGCGGCGCCGAGGTTGACGGTGGTGCTGGAGTTCCTGCCGATCTTCACCATCGGCACCATGGCGGCCGCCGTGGCGGTGGTCGACGAGGTCGGTGCGGGGAACAGCGGGGTGCTGGTGGACACCCTGCACCTGGCCCGCTCGGGCGGCTCAGCCGCCGAGTTGGGTGCGCTGGCCGCTGCCCGGCCAGGCCTGTTTCCCTACCTGCAGCTGGCGGACGCCGGTGCGCTGGCCCCGGTCGGTGCGACAGCCCTGCGCGAGGAGGCCCTGCACGGCCGCCTCCTGCCCGGCGAGGGCGACCTGCCGCTCGACGAGATGATCGCCGCGGTCCCCGGCGTGCCGGTGTCCGTGGAGTTGCGCTCGCGGGCGTTGATGGAGGGCTACCCGGACCCGGGGGAGCGGGCGCGGGTCATCCGCCGGTCGCTCAGCTCGCTGGCTCCCTGATCACCACGCACTCGTAGTGCGCCAGGCCACGTGCCTGGCCGGACTGCACGAGCACGAAGTTCTCTGCCCAGTCGTGGGCGAACTCGAACTCGCGCCCGGTGGCGACGTCGCGGACGAGCGTGGGGTGGCTGACGTCCCACACCTCGCCCTCCTGGTGGTACTCGCCGCGGAACACGCCCTGGCCGAGCCCGTCGTCGAAGCCGGAGAAGTAGCCGCCGCCCTGGCAGTACACCCAGCCGAGGTCGGTGAACGTGTAGTCCCGTTGCACCCCGTCCACGTCGAGGAGCTGGAACGCGCCACTCCTCACCCGGCGGTCGCCCTCGTAGAACTGCACGTCCTGCTCGGCGCGCACCACGGGTGTCACGCCGTCGGCGGTAAGGATCGCCCCCTTGCCGCTGGCGGCGCGGCCGTTGGGGTCGTGGAAGAAGAAGCCGCTGTGGTCGGGCATGTGGAACAGCACCCAGTGGCGCACCCCCGGCACCCTGCGGTTCGGGGTGGGCACGCCGTAGGGGCGGGGGCCGCCGCGGCCCGGCTGGTTGCCCCACGAGTGGTTGCGGAAGAACGAGGCGCTGTCGCGTTGCAGGGTGATGCGTTCGCCGCCGACCTCCACCCACCCCTCCATCTCGCCCGCGAGTTCGTAGGTGGCGCGCTCGCTGAGCAGCCGGCCGTCGAGCCGTTTGACTTCGATCGGCCCCATGTACGGCACCCCGGTGGTGTGGCACAGGACGTCGAGTGCGAACCCGTGGTCGCCGGGTTCGAGCACCAGGCGCACCGTCTCCAGTGGCTCGACGATCTCGATGCGCAAGGGGCCTGCGCCGAGATGATCCATGTCGCTGCGCAGGCGCCGGGAGACGCGGATGTTGTGCTGCCGGCCGTTGTGGCGCAGGCAGACGAACCCGTCGAGCACGTCGTTGTTGGCGTAGAGGCGCACGTTGGAGGTGAAGCCGATCGTGCCCGCCTGGTCCGCGCCGCAGACATAGTGGCCGTCGTTCCACATCGGGTCGCTGCCCAGCACGCCGGCGAACGTCTCCGTGAACTGGTGGTACGGGTATTCGTCCATGCGCAGCAGCACGGGCGCCTCCTGTCGTAAGTGAATGCAATGACAAGTTACTCTTGGCTGCCGCCGTTGTGGCGACCGAGAGGGGTACACACATCATGGGCACGTTCACGCCGTCGTTCACGGGAGAGGTCGCGTTCGTCACCGGTGCTGCCGGGGGGATGGGCCGGGCGTGCGCGCTGGCGTTCGCCGCTGCGGGCGCGCGGGTGGTGCTCTGCGACGTGAACGACGCCGGTGGCCAGGAGACGGCGGCGTTGGCCGTGGCCGCGGGTGGGGAGGCCGTGTACGTGCACTGCGACGTCAGCCAGGCTGCGCAGGTAGAGGCTGCGGTGGGGGAGGCTGTGGTCCGCTGGGGCCGGCTGGACTGTGCCGTCAACGCCGCGGCCATCGAGACCGAGACGTCGCTGCTGCACGAGGCCAGCGAGGAGAGCTGGGATCGCATGCAGGCGGTGAACCTGAAGGGCGTGTTCCTCTGCCTGAAGTACGAGCTGACCGCGATGCTCGCGGCCGGCAACGGCGGTGCGGTGGTGAACATCGCCTCGACGAACTCGTTCCGCCCGCAGCCGCACCAGACGGCGTACACGGCGTCCAAGCACGGGGTGCTCGGGCTCACCCGTCAGGCAGGCATCGACTACGGACCGCTCGGCATTCGTGTCAACGCCATCTGCCCCGGCGCCATCGACACGCCGATGCTGCGCGGGGCAATGGAGCGCCGCGGCCGCGACCCGCAGGACGTGGCCAACCGCCTCAGCCTGCTCGGCCGCTTCGGCACCCCGGAGGAGATCGCCGCCGCGGCGCTGTGGCTGTGCAGCGACGCGTCGAGCTTCACCCTCGGGCACGCCCTCGCCGTCGACGCCGGCTACCTCGCCCGGTGACGCGCGCCTCCTTCACCCCCCCCGACCCGAGTAAGACGCCGCCGACCCGAGTGAGCGACCCCAGATCCGAGTGAGCGACCCCAGATCCGAGTGAGCGACCCCAGATCCGAGGGTGTCGGGCGACACCCGAGTGAGACG
>JBPOIX010000164.1:0-6051 GCA_052034175.1 Actinomycetota bacterium | reverse complement strand
CTTGGTCGTGTGGATCGCCGCATCCAACCCGGACCTCGACGACATCACCACCCGCCTGCGTCGTGTGATTCAGCCGACACGCCCTCGAAGGTAGGAACACACTCCGGGCCACGCAGAACGGCAGCTATGCGTCGTTCACCAGTTGCCGGCTCTGCCAGAGGTGCACATCCAGCTCGACCTCCACGAGCGCGAGCTGGCGGCGGACCTCCACGATCAACAGCTCTGACTCGGCGTACCAATCGTCACGGGCGTCCCTGTCTGTCCACGCGCCACAATCGGCCGAGTAGTTCTCGTCGAACAGCCGTTGCCAATCGACAAGTCGATTCGCGATCGCGTCATCCAGCCCCAACCGTGCCATGTCCTCGCGAGGCACGAGCACGCCGTCGATGAACAAGGGACTCCCGGCCGAATAGTCAGCGAAGAGAAGTACGCGCTCGACGGGCAGGTCGTCAAGAATCGGTTTCACCATTGGAACCCATCCTGCCAGGACGTCGACATCCGGTTGCCATGCCTAACGGCAGTTCTGCACGGGCTGTTGAGTCAACCCCCGGCTGGGCAGTCATTGCTCACTGTCAACTCGATGGGAGGAGGGTCCGAGGACGCTACGACTACGTCGTACCGTCCGAGTCGTGGCGGTGCCAGGACCTCAAGGTCTGCTGACTCGCCCGGGTTCAGCCGGGTCGGCCCGATGGGCAGAACTGTGTTTGGCACAGACTTGTCCAGTGGCCCAGTGGTCTCAGAAAGGGATGGGTTGAACCTCGAGCTGAAGATGGTCGACCCATCGTCGCTGACCAGGAGACCGTTCAGGTAGGTGAACCACTCGCCCTGTTGGCCGGTGTTGGTGATCGTGAACTGGGCGGCCCGACCGGGCGCTAGGCAGATCATGGTCGAGCTGGAAGCGATGCGGCTCGGCACCGGCGTGAGAGTCGTCGCTGTGGTCGTGGTGCTTGAACCAGTCGTGTGCGACTCACAGCCTGGACCGACGACCAGTAGTGCAACCGCAAGGTGTCGAATCCCTCGTGCCATCACACCATCATCGCGGACGCTCAGTCTGGCAACTAGGCGGCAGCAATGAACACGGAATGAACTCGCGCTGGTAGCGCCTAATGCCCGATATGGGTGCATCACGCAAGCAGCCGCAGCGACCGGTGACCTGGGCCGAGGGCCGGTTGGGGGACAAGGGCGGACACCTCTTGCAGCGCGCGAGTTGTGGGTCGCTCCAGGCTGCGCTCAGGGGCCGATGTAGGTGGAGCGGGGGCGGAAGCGCAGGGGGCGCTCGGCGTACTCCTCCATCGCGTGGGCCAACCAGCCGGCGATGCGGGCCACGGCGAACACGCACTCCGCACCGTCGTCTGGCATCTGCGCCGCGACGCCCAGCGCAGCCAGCGCCCAGTCGATGCTCGGCGGGGGAGCACCTCGCTTGCGCGCGGCCGCGGCCACCTCGTCGACCAGGCGCAGCGCCGGTGAGTCCGGCCAGGCGTCATCCACCATCGCCCGCAGCACCGGGGCGCGCGGGTCGCCGTCGGGGTAGATCACCTGGCCGAACCCGGGCACCCGTCCCTGCCGCTCGAGCACACGATCGAGCGCGGCAGCAACTCCATCCGCCGCCGCCTCCGCGAGTAACTGCCGCACACGGAAGCTCTCGCCGCCGTGCAACCGCCCGCTCACCGCACCCAGCCCGCACGCCACGACCGCATGCGGGCCGGCACGGGTGGACGCCGCGACCCGCGCAGCAAGCGTGGAGGCCGCGAGCTCATGGTCGGCCAGCAGCACCAGCGCGGCGTTGAGGGCGCGCACCGCTGGCGGCGATGCCCGGCGAGGGGTGAGGCGCACCCACAGCCGGCCGGCGATCGTGCCGCGGTGGGCAGCGTCGCCGATGTGCAGCCGTGGCACCCTCGGGTCGCCCAGCGCGGGGAGCGAGTCGGCGATGGTGGCAACGAGCCACCGGCCCTGCGCCGCCACGTCGGCAGAGTGGAGGCGCTCGCTCGCATCGGCGTGAGCGGCCGCGAGTGCCGCCACCGCACGCACCCTGGCGATGGCGCGATCGCCCGGCGCCGCCACCAAGGTTCCGGTCCAGTGTGTTGGCGTGGCGGGCAACACACCGCTCCACAGCAACACGGCCACCTGCTCGAACGTGGCGGCTCGTGCGAGCAGCGCAGCGTCGTGACCGCGGTAGCGCACCCGATGGTTGGCGGTGGACGTGATGGCGGTGGCGATGTCCAGGTCGAACGTGTTCGACCTGCTGCTGGCCCGCGGTCGGCCGCGCCGGGCCAGCCGCTCCACCTCGGCGGTGTCGAACAGGCTGGCGCGGCCATCGGCGGAACGGTGGCTGGTGAGCAGGCCGCGGCTGACGTAGGCGTAGAGCGTCTGCGGCTTCACGCCGAGACGGGCGGCGGCCTGACGGGACGACAGTGGGGGCATGCCTTGACGATAATCAACGTTGATTGCGGAGGGATGCCCCGTCACGCTGATCGCATGACTTCGATCGCCAGCCTGATGACCTCGCCGCCCGTCACCGCCACTGCCGGCGAACCGCTCGCCGCGGCGGTGCGGCGGATGCATGACCATCGAGTCGGTTCTGTCGTGGTGGTGGACGGCACCCGCGCGGTGGGCATCGTCACCGAGCGGGACGTGCTCCGGGCACAGGCCGGTGGAACGCCCACCGACGCCGCGCTGCACACGGTGATGACCGCTCCGGTGGACACGTTGGACGTGGCCACACCGGTGGAGGACGCGCTGCGCCTCCTGCGCGAGCGCGGCTACCGGCACATGCCGGTGACGGACCACGACCATCCTGTGGGTGTGATCTCCCTGCGCGACCTGATGCGTGTCGCGTCGGTCGGCCCGGCCGAGGTGCCCCGCGGCCTGAAGGGTGTGGTGGTGGCCGACACCGAGGTCGGCGACGTGCGCGGCAGCGAAGGCTTCTACCACTACCGCCAGTACTCCGCCGTCGATCTGGCGGAGCGCCGGCCGCTGGAGGACGTGTGGCGGCTGATGATCGACGGCGCGCTGCCCACGTCGGCAGCGGAGCGCGCCGCGTTCGCCGGCGCGGTGCGGCCGCTGCGGGTGATCCCCTCCGGTGTCGAGCCCCTGCTGCCCGCCATCGCCGCTGCGGGCGCGCCGCTCGACGGGCTGCGCACCGCGCTCTCGCTGGCGGCAGCAGCTCGCGGGCTGCGGCCGTTGATCGACATCGACGCCTCGCAACGACGCGCCGACGCCCTGTTCCTCACGGCCGTGGCGCCGACCCTCTTGGCCGCGCTGCACCGGCTGGCGCAGGGCCTGGAGCCGGTGCCGCCGCGCGACGACCTCGCCGCCGGCGCCAACTGGTTGTGGATGCTGCACGGGCGCGAGCCGTCCGCCGAACACGCGCAGGCCATCGGCCAGTACCTCGTGTCCACGGTCGACCACGGGTTCAACGCCTCCACGTTCACGGCGCGGGTGATCGCCTCCACGGGTGCGGACATGGGCGCAGCGGTGGTGGGCGCGATCGGTTCGATGAGCGGGCCGTTGCACGGCGGCGCGCCGAGCCGGGCACTCGACCTGCTCGACGAGATCGGCAGCGAGGACCGCATCGACGCGGTCGTCGGGCCGAAGATCCTCGCCGGCGAGAAGATCATGGGCTTCGGTCACGCGGTGTACCAGGGCGACGACCCGCGCTCGATCATGCTCCGCGGCGTGGCCCGCCGGCTGGCGGCGAACGGCGACGCCGATGCCCGTCGCCTCGTGTCCCTCGCCGAAGCCACCGAGGCCGGGGTCGTGCGCCTGCTGGCGGCGCACAAGCCGGATCGGCAGCTGCGCACGAACGTCGAGTTCTACGCCGGCGTGGTGATGCAGCTGTGCGGCGTGGCACCGGAGATGTTCACCCCCACGTTCGCCTCCAGCCGGGTGATCGGCTGGTGCGCCAACGTGCTGGAGCAGGCGGCGGCGAACAAGATCATCCGCCCGAGCGCCCGCTACGTCGGCCCGCCCCCGCCTCAGCCCGTGCCGCTACTGGCCTGACCCGGAGCGCGCCTCAGATGCCTTCGGCGATTCCCGGCAGCAGCACGTAGGAGTCGCCGTCGCGAGCCAACGGTCCGCTGCCCGTGCCGATCGGGGTGCAAACGATGATCTCCGGATCACACACCGTGTAGGCGACGGTGACGCCCCCGGAGGGCTCGGCGGCGATGAGGAACGGAGGTGTGTCCTCCAGGGTGACGGCGCCGAGAACGTTGAGTGCGAGGTCCCACACCACGATGGACTGATATCCGGTGGGGTAGCCGTACGAGGGGTACACGCAGAGGACAACAGCGATCACTTCTTGCACGCCGTCGCCTTCGATGTCTCCCACGAGTGGCTCGGGGTCGTCGAGAAGACTGACACTGGGTGCCACATCCGCGTCGGCCTGGGGCGTGAGGAACGCATCGGGAAGCGAACCGTCGACGAGTGCGCCCGCTTCGTGGCCGCACAGAGAAGGGACGGGAGCGGAACGGAGGGCCTGGCTGATCGAAATCGGATCCCCCGGCGGTTGGGCGTTCCTGGGGTCGACGACCAGGCTGTAGCCATCCATGCCTTGCAGCATCTCGAGGAGCGAGGAGATGAACGCAGAGGCGATCCCAGATCCTCCCGCGAGAAGGCTGATGATGGCGATGATCGGCGCTGCAGCCACCGTGCCGACGAAGGCGCCGACCTTGCCGAGGAGGCTCTCGCTGTCCTCGAGGGTGTCCTCCAGTGCTGAGGCGGAGCACTGGGTGGCCATCTTGAACACCTCGATCGCAGCGTCGGTGTCGTCGTTGATGGTCGCGTCACCCGCCCAGTTGGCGAAGCACAGCGTCCACGACGCACCGACTGCTGTCCAGAACTCCTGCGATGCTCCGGCAGCCTTGGCGCCCTTCTTGTACAGGTCGAACAGCAGGCCGACGCCGATCATGGCTCCGTCGAGCGCAAGGGTCCCGAGGTTCGTGTCGACGGTGACCTCGCCCGGGCTGTTGACCTGGAGCACGATGGTGCCGGCGGAGGGCAACGAGTGGACCGAACGGCCATCGGACGTCCCGGCCCACGCGTAGAAGCGGTCGGCCAGCCCGCCGACGGATGCGCCTCGCTGCTCGGCGCGCAGGACGGCCCAGTCCGCCGGATAGTCGATCAGCGCAGACCCACCCCAGTTGTTGGTGATCTTCACGATCGCCCCGCCGTCCTCCGTCCCGCCGCATGCGAAGAACAGGTCGGACATCTGAGGTTCGGAGAGTTGGTAGTCCGTCTCGAATCCTGCGCTGTCCGAGCAGGTCGGGTGGTCGACTCCGGCGGTACCCGTGACGGTCCGCATCAGGGCGGTCCTCGCGGCGTCCATCACCTTGCGTGCGTCGAGTTCACCAAGGAAGCCACCGGAGAAGTGCTCGACCGTTGCCACGACCGTCGAGTCCCGCTGCTCGGCAGCGATGAACTCGAGGTCGCCGTCCGCGTTCTGCCACTGAACGAACGGCACCTGGTACTGCGGGTCGAGTTCGTCGGGCAGGGTGAAGGTGACAGTGGCAGGCCCGGGCATCGGCCCGTCGACCGTCACAGCAGCCGCGACCAGCACAGAGCCGAGCTCCTCGACGACGGCCCGGTTCGGCACCTCGAACGAGCCGACCGTGGTTGCCGCGTCGCCAGCTGCGAACCGGACCTCGAGCTCGGCGGCGACGTCGGCGGTGGTGGGCGTCGGCGAGCCGGTGTCGACGGGCGTCGACTCGGCGCAGGCGGCCGCGGTGGTGATCATCGCCGCCGACACCAGCACTGCGGTCGCCGTTCGGCCCAGGTGGCCGTGCGTGCGGAGCGGTGGGTTTGGCGAGTGGCGCATCGAAGGAGTCTCCCATGAGGTGCGCGCCGGCAGCGCCTCCCTTGGTCACCGGCGGGCGCGGGCCAGCCAGCCGCTGTCGTCGCCGTCCACACGCACCGTCGCGAAGCCCACATGGCGCAGCGCCGCCTCGATTTCGGCGACCGACCATGTGCGCAGGCGCAGCTTGCTGAACCACGCGTCCTGCAGGCGGCCGTCCGGCCCGTAGGTCTCCAGCCGGTTGCACACCAGGGTCACGGCCG